>JAPLSP010000378.1 GCA_026398575.1 Candidatus Sumerlaeota bacterium
CTCAGTTGCTGATAGAGATAGCGGGTTTCGCGAAGCATGAGCGGAGGCAATATCCAATAACCAATATCCAATATCCAACAGAAAATTTCCAATGTCCAACAGGGAATTTCCAATTTCCAACAGGGAACGACCAATACCCAACACCCACAACCGGATGCAGGAATCATGGCCTCAATCATTTTTCAACATCATAACGCATATTGCGGCGAAATGCCAGCGGAGACTTGGAAATTGGAAATTCCCTGTTGGAAATTGGATATTGGTTTTTGATCGGTTACTTGGAAATTGGAAATTCCCTGTTGGACATTGGAAATTGCTATCGGTCTTTGCCGGCTTTGATTCCTTCGCAAATTTCCTCGGCATCCTCGCGGGTCCAAGCGAACGGAAACGTGGCGCACTGGCGCGGCTTGGCGGCGTGAACGCGGCAGCCGCTTTCTTCCAAGAAGATGCATGAGATCGCCGCGTCATCCTTGTTCAGCAAACAGGGTTGCGGAAATCCATGAATGCGCTGGGTGTATTGGGTCAGAAATACTTTCCGGTCCAGGTTCAAGATGCGCGAGATTCGTTCCACGTCATTGGCATTGAGCCAGACATAGCCCTCACCCCGGCAGCAATTTCCGCAGCGCCGGCAGGCGAATCCCGCAAGGTCATCCTCCTGCGGCGTCGCCTCCAATTGCAGCCTGCCTGAAGACTCTTCCCGCGCAAAACTTGAAAATGGATTTTGCAGCATGATGTTCAGCTAATGAAGATGGCGCAAAGCCGCAACGACCTTAAACAAGGACCGCAAGGACTACAAGGACCGCAAGGACATCAATGACGATGAGCCATGCAATCAATCAAACTCCTCTTTGATATAGTCCTTGTCTTTGGCGTCCCTGCGGTCCCTGTTGTCCTTGTAGTCCTTGCGGTCCTTGTAGTCCTTGCGGTCCTTCCTACGCTATCCGCCAAGGCAGCGCCTCAAAGGCGATTAATCCCTGGGCCGGCGTGGGCCGCGATCGCCACGGTCTCCGCCTCCGCGCCCGCCGCGCTCGGGACGCCGGCCATGCCCACCTTCGGGTCTGCTGCCGCGTCCTTCACCGCGCCCTTCGCCGCGCCCTTCACCGCGCCCTTCACCGCGCCCTTCGCCGTGTCTTTCACTCTGTCCTTCAGGACGAGGCGGCGGCGTGACTCCGGCGGCGATCAGGGCTTCCTTGCGCGAAAGCCTGACGCGGCCCTTGTCGTCAATATCAATGCACTTGACGACCAGTTCGTCGCCTTCACGGCAGATGTCCTCGACTTTTTCAACCCGATGGAAATCCAGCTCGCTGATGTGGCACAAGCCGTCCTTGCCCGGCAGGATTTCAACAAACGCGCCGAAGTCCATCAGACGCACCACTTTGCCCGTGTAGATCTTGCCGATCTCAACGTCCGCCGTGAGCGTGCGAATGATGTCAATGGCCTGCTGCGCAGCCTTCGGGTCCACCGCCGAAACGTAGATCGTGCCGTCGTCTTCAACGTCAATGCTCGCGCCCGTTTCCTCGATGATCCCGCGAATGACCTTGCCGCCCGTTCCGATGACGTCGCGGATCTTGTCCTTCGCGATCGTGATGGTGAACATGCGCGGCGCATACGGCGACAAATCGGCGCGCGGCTCAGGCATGCACTCGGCCATACGGTCCAGAATGAACTCGCGCCCGCGCTTGGCCTGGTCCAGCGCCTCGGACATGATCTGCGGCGTCAGGCCCTGGATTTTGATGTCCATCTGAAGCGCCGTGATGCCGTCGCGCGTGCCGGTGACCTTGAAATCCATGTCGCCCAGGTGGTCTTCCTCGCCCTGGATATCGCTCAGGATCGCATAGCGGTCGCCGTCCTTGACAAGACCCATCGCGATGCCGCCGACGGGTTTGCGGATCGGAACGCCGCCGTCCATCAGCGCCAGGCAGCACGAACAAACCGACGCCATGGAGGACGAGCCGTTGGATTCCAGAATTTCCGAGACCAGCCGGATCACGTACGGGAATTGCGACTCATCGGGAATCACCGGCAGCAGGGCGCGCTCGGCCAGGGCGCCATGCCCGATTTCGCGCCGTCCGGGACCGCGCATCGGCTTGACTTCGCCGACCGAATACGGCGGGAAATTATAGTGCAGATAGAATCGCTTGTCCCATTTTCCATAGACTTCATCCATCAATTGCAGGTCCGCGCGTGAAGACAGCGTCAGGATACCGAGCGATTGCGTTTGTCCGCGCGTGAACAACGCCGAACCATGCGTCCGCGGCAGGAAGCCTACCTCGCACGTGATCGGACGGATTTCATCCAGCTTGCGGCCGTCGGGACGCTTTTTCTTGGATAGGATATTTTCGCGCACCTGTTTCATGGTCATGTCTTCAATGATATCGGCAGCGAGCTCTGCGTCGAATTGGTCAATTTCCAGTTCCTCTTCGAGAACCTCGAAAATCTCGGCCTGCATGTCGTCCTTGGCCTTTTTGCGCTCTTCTTTGCCCCGGACGTCGCTCAACGCCGACATTCTCTTGTCCGCCATCCGCTTGATTTTTTCGACCAACTCCGCAGGCTGGGCGGTCTCGGGATCGCTGTGCTTGGGCTTGCCGAATTCTTTGACGATTTCGGTCTGAATGCGGCAGATGACCTTGATGGCTTCATGCGCAAATTCCAGCGCCTTGACCATCGTCTCTTCGGAAACCTCGCTGGCGCCCGCCTCAACCATCGTGATGCCGTCTTCGGCGCCGGCCACGATCAGGTCCAGCGTGCTTTCCTTGATCTGCGCCAGGGTCGGATTGAGGATCAATTCGCCAGTGGCCGTCTGGCCGACGCGCACGCCGGCGATCGGCTTGGCCAGCGGAACGGACGAAAGCATCAGCGCGAGCGACGAGGAACAGATCGCGAAGGCTTCCGCCGGATTTTCGCCGTCGAAGGACCACAAATGATTGACGACCTGCAGGTCGCGGCGATAGTTCTTGGGCAACAGGGGGCGGATCGGGCGATCAATCATTCGCGCGCGCAGCGTCTCGACCATGTTGGGCCGCCCTTCGCGCTTGAAGAAGCCGCCGGGGATGCGTCCGCCGGCGTAGAAGTTCTCGCGATAGTCCACAAAAAGCGGCAGAAACGAGGCTTCAATGGGTTTGGATGATACATTGACGGCGCTGAACATCAGCGTCCCGCCGACTCTGGCTGTTACCGCCATGTCAGCTTGTTTGGCGATGTGGCCCCATTCGAAAACGAGTTCATTGGCGCCATACGGAACCGAGCGTGTGTGCTTGGTCATTGGAATTTCTCCTCCACAAAGGGGAATAAGTTTGGGCCTTGCGCGCCGCGATGCGCGCGCCGGGACGGGTGGAGGAGTAGCAGCGAGTGTTCATTATTGGCGACTGACCACGCTGGAAGGAAGACGACTTTCGGAATTTGGAACTTCCCAAAATGCTTTGGCGCCTTTACAGCCTTGCGCCGGTCTTTTTGGAAACTTCAAAATCCCGAGAGGGTCGTCCTTCCCTTCCTGCGACTCACTCTTTCCCGCCGCGGTCGCAACAAATTGCGCGCGAGGCGTTCGAAATCAATCAATTGAAATCGTGATAAAAGTATGGCGCCACTCGCCGAGGCAAGTCAACCGGTATCTTTGACAACACGAAAAGCGAAGGGGAAATTTGGGATGGCAATCAGGGCCAGGATGGCGATAATCGCAACACGAATAAAAATCTCGCGCAGAGACGCAAAGGCGCAAAGTTTTGTTTCTTTGCGTCTCCGCGTCTCTGCGCGAGGAATCGAAGATTTCGAAGCAGATTAATTTCTTAACCCGGCAGAGCCGGGACCATTTAGGTAAAATTTTCAGAAAGGCGGGCGGCTTTCAATTGTCGAGCAAACGCGCATAAATACAGGCAGAATCATTGAGGGCAGAATCATAATGATTCTGCCCTCAATGATTCTGCCTGCCAATCGCTGCAAAACTAACCTTAACGCGGCAGGGGCGGAACCACACAGCCAATAATTTCCAAAAGATGGATGGTTTTCACATGTTGAGCAAGCGCGCATAAATAAAGGATGGAATCGTTTTCTCGGAAATTTGGGTGAGCAAGTTGGGATCATGTTTTTTTGTAAGGAACTAATGCGCTATTTTCAGGAGACTGCCTTTATGAGACTCATCCTTGGCGCTATTCAAGTTTTCTCGTTGCTGATGTTGATTATGTTCCTTCCTCAAATATACGCCGCCGATGCATCCCCCAATACCGCTGCGGGAGCGCCTGCTGTCGCAAACGCCGTGGCGACTTCCAGCAGCATAATAACGATTCCTTCGTTTCTGCATCTGCTCAAGAATCGCTCGACAACGGACGTTCTGGTCTATGAATTCGAGGGGCAGCCCCCGAGAGGGATGCTCGAAGGCATCGTGATCCGTCCGGCAGACAAATCAGGCTGCCCATTTATCGTTGTCAATCACGGCGCGACAAATCAGCCGATTGACAAAGCGATGGAAGTGGGGCCTCACCTGGCGCGGCGCGGATACGTCACGGTCACGCCGCGCTACACACATTCGGGCCCCAAACCCGGCGCGACAACGAAGCCGGAGCGCGATTGGGACGTGGACGTGGAATTATGCATCGGCGCGGCGCGATTCGCCCGCACGCTGCCGTTCGTCTCGGGACGCGGCGGCGTCACGGGCATCAGCGCGGGCGGCTTCACCATCATTGACATGCTGCCCGGCGCGAATCCTTACTCCTCGGCCATCGTCGTCTCCGCAGGGCTTGAAGACCCGGCGCCATCCAATACAACCCTCAAAGGCTTCCGCATCCCCGTTCTGATCATGACCGGGACCAAGGACGACGTCATTCCGCCGACGTGGGGAGGCAATCTCTATCAGGCTCTCTTGAACGGGCGGCGCAAGGTGAAACTCATTTCCTACGACGGCGGGCCGCACGACCTCTTCAACTGGCAAGGCCGCCGCGTCTCGAACGAAATGGCGGATTGGTTTGATGAGACGCTGAAGAAATAATCATTCTCTTCCAGGCAGCAGACGATCTTTTCGAATGTCTTTCTGCCAGGCAACTGGATCTTGGATATCAATGCCTCCGGATTCAGCGATTTTTCTCAGGCAGTCCACCGCGCTCATCTCGCTTGAAGGTTGATTCGCATTCATCGAGGTACTGGTTTGAGCATCAGAGGGAGAAGATAACACAATTACGGCTTCCCAAGCGCCTGGAGGCAAATTTGATGGCGCATTGACTTTTAGCCAACCCTCGGTATCAATTTCAGCAATGGCATTAATCGTTTTCATGGATTTGCCTCTCGCGTCTTTCCTCATTTTCATAACTGTACTATAAGCGCGCTGCCTCAGGCGCGCAAGCGCTTTTGCGCTGTCAAGAAAGGCTCGCCTCTCAATCTTCCAGCATCGCCGCCAGACGCTGCTTGAAATCCTGCAGTTGGCGCTCTTGCTCATCGCTGAAGTGGCCCTGGCGCTGGGCATAAAGGTCCATCCATGTGCTCAGCCGGTCGCGGGCGGCTGCGTCGAGCGTGAAGGCGCCTTTGCGTTCCATCTCGGCAATCTTCGCCCAGAGTTTGCTTTTGCGCGCTGGACAGTCGCCCGCAATCGAGCGGTCGCGTTCGAAGGTCAAGAGGCGCAGGTCTTTGTTCGACCAGTTGATCAAAGCATCGTAGGATTTTGCCGCTGTGGAAAGATCGAAGCGCGCGGCATTCGCTTCACGCCCGCCCGGCTTGTGACACGAGACGCAGTTTTTATCCAGGATGGGCTGAACGAGCTGATCGTAGCGCAAAGGCCAACTACCCTCCGGACCAGGAATCAGTTTCGAAGGCGCGCGGCGCGCGGCCTGTGGCGCCTTGGCCAAAGGAGGCGGCGCGGCTTCGCGCGTTTCGTGACAGCCGACGCACCCAAGAGTCTGGCCAGGCCAGACATAGGTCAGACTGCGCATGGTTTGCACGGCCTGCTTGTTTTCATCCACCGACTGGAATAAGATCGAAACGCCGCTCGGGACGCGGAAGAATGCGGAACCGTCGCTTTCAACCGGCGCAAGCCCCAACAGAAATTTGCCCGGGTCCTCCGATGACACGCCCAAGTTCGGCTTGTTCATGTGCGGCTGGACTTTGGGCGGCACGCCGACAACTCGCAGCCACTTGATCGTACCGCGCGCCGTTTCGGGCAACCCCTGATAGACGTCCTGGACCAGGAAGCAACCTTCACTCGTGGCGCCGGCGCCTTCCCAAGCGATTGTGCTGGCGCGCGCCATGGGCTTCTGGCGCGGACGCACGGGAATGGGATTGCCGCAGGAGATCGCGGGATCGCGATAGAGAAGATTGAGATTGCCGAACGCATCATAGAGGTAAATGCCTGCGGCGTTCGTCGGGTTGCGCTCCGTATCATCCACGCGGCAATGCGGCGGCAGATGACGGTCGCTCCATGCCACCAGGTAGTGTTCCTCGGAGAGCGGCCAGGGATTCGCGTAGTAGGAGTCCACGTTCTTTTCGGTCTCGGGAAAGGGAACCTCGGGCGTCAGGCGCGTGATCGGCTCGGCGGCCTCCGTGCCGCGCATGCGATCGAGCATAACAAGCGATCCACCAAGAATCGAATGATGAGCGGAAGCGGTAAAAATCACCTTCGACGAATTCGGAATGCTTTGCGCCTCGCACGCCACCTGCGGACGGATGGTGTAGTTCTTATAAACCAGCTGTGCGTTCGTGCCGTCCTGATTGGCGGACCATAGACTGAAGAAGTGGCCATTGAAACGATCTATGTAGTCCCAGCGCGTGAAGAGGATGCGCCCGTCGTTGGCCACGGCGGGAGTCCACTCGAAATTTTCGAATGCGGAAAGCGGGCGCATGTTCTCACCGTTGGCGTCCATGACATGCATCGTAAAGACGGGAACCGGCCGGTAGTTGTCGCCGCCGCAACGCACGTAACTATCCGGCAAATCGCCGCCGCGCGTCGCCTCGGAATTGGCGCGATCGCACTGGATGAAGACACCCTTGCGCGTCGAGAGGAAAACGATTTCACCGCTCGGCAGATAGCGCGCGTCGAAGTCGTCATAGCGTCCGCGCGTCACCTGGCGGCGCCCGGAGCCATCGAGATTCATCTCATAAATATGATAAAAGGCGTCTTCCGGCAGATTGGCCTTGGTGGCTTTGTCTTTTATATTGGCCACTTCCGGATAATACTTGCAGGCGGCGAAGAGGATTTTTCTGCCGTCATAGGACAGATCGGGCCGCAGGAAATTTCCGTCCGGCATATCCTTGGTCAGATGGCGCAGAGTGGGATGATCCGATTTGAAATTTTCCAGGATGAAGACGCCGCCGCCCGGACGCGACCACCAGCCATAGAATTGATCCGACATGTGCGGGAAGAGGCTGGGAGCGGACTTGACGAAAAGAATGGAATCAAAATCGAGCAGGGGGTTTTTCAGAGCCATGCTTCGCGCGGCGCCGCGCGCCTCGAAGTAAAGCGCGCGCTGTTCTTCATCCGGCGCGTTCGCCGCCATCTTCTTCAACCGATCTTCCGCCTGCCGGAGCGCCTGCGCTTCGCGGTCCACTTGCGTGCCCGCCTGCCGCAAGTTGTCCGCCAGCCTTATTCCGCGTTCGATGGCTTTGGCAGTGGCATACTTGCGAGGAGTGGAGGATGCGGCTGCCGCGGCGCCCGCGGAAGCCGGCGCTGCCGCGGAATGCGCGACGGACCACTGGCTGACGCTGCTCTGCGTCGCCGGTTTCCCCAGCGCAATATTGCGCGTCTCCCCTACCGCATAAATCTCCACCTCGTCGAGATGGAAATAGCTTCGCCCCGGCAACTGCAGGCGCACAAACCGCGCCTTCACCCCTCCCAACGCCGCCACCAGCGGTTTCTTATCCCCAAATCCCCCGAACACTACTCCCTCATTTTGGTAAGCCTGCTTGAATTCCCCGGCCGCCTTATTATCCCTGCTATCCTTGCTTTCCTTGAGGTTCTCGCCCTCCTTGCGGTCTTTGCTGTCCTTGCGGTCCTTGCCGTCCTTGCCGTCCTTCTCCCCCTCGCTGACCAAAACCATAATCCGCGAGTTCCGCCCCGCCATCGCCGGCGCATCGCACCGGTTATAGAGCACGATCTTCTCAAGCGATTTCACCTCGCCCAAATCCACCTGCCACCACGGCTTGTCTTCATTCTCGGTATGAAATCCCCACTTCCCATCAATCACGCCGTCCACCCCGCCCCGCGCGTCTTCCTCAAGCTTGACGCCTTTGCCGTCCCGCGCGTTCCTGGAGGCGCCACTGGCAGCGGCCGCCGCCTCTCCTTCGCGCAGTTCATTCTGCCGGAGCCAATCGGATTCGATTTGTGTTTGGGTAAGTTTTGCCGCTCGCGTTTCAGGTTCACGCCCTATTTCATCGGCCAAGCCGTGCAGCAAAAGCCAGGAAGTTGAGAAGCAAAGGAGCGCTACCATTCTGATAATCTGCCTGTTATGCATTGAGTTTTTTCCTAAATCTCGCATATTTATACAAGTTAGCAGTTCAATCCAGTCTGAAGATTTTCAGTAAATCGTCTCGCCTCGCCGCAAGCTAGCGCCTTGCCCCAATTCTCAGTAATTCGAGGCGATTCAGCTTCATAGTTTTCAACTACCTTATCGTATTTATTGCCCTTTTTCCGTACAAGCTTTTCACGCTTTCCAATTAAGAGCGATTCTGGCTTTTTTCGACATTCAATTGAAGAAATATATTTATGATTAGGATAAAGCGCTGTGAAAACCCAAGCCTCGGTATTCTTCGAAGGAATACATAATATGATTCTCTTTGGCATATCACTCTCGCCCGCCCATTGAAGAATCACTTCACAAAGAGCATCCACGGTGTCGGATGCAAGGGGACATTTCTTCTCACACTCAATTTCTCTTTCACCTGCTACCTCAGCATCCACGTGTATCACCAGAATTTCTGGTAGAAGCATCGCTGAGCTTTGCGAGACGCATCCACTTTCGGCTTTCATAGATTCGCACCATGCCCTTACACCCTTCCATCCACCCCCAAAAACTCCAACGCTTCCTGCATAGCGAGAGGTCTCGGGTTGAATCTGCGTAGGAATAAAGTCCCGCTCCTTCAATACATACCGCAAAACAGACTTGATCACAATGAAGTCCGTCGGGCCTTCGCATACCACATTAATGCGACGTGGATCAGACATTATTAGGTACGCCTCCCAGATGTCCTAGCACCCAGAGCCTCGATAAAGTCCAACCCTTCGCCGCTTTTTTTATCAGATTATCTGTAATTTTAACCCGCTGGATAATCGTTCTCCCTTTATCGCTCCTATCTACTGTAAATAAGCGAACACGATCATCCTGCAAGGGAAGCCCATCGAGAATGAGCGGATTGTGAGACGTCAACAGCACTTGGGGAAATTCCCGGTCTAATATCCAGCGACATAAGCATTCCGCCAATTGACGAACAAGACGAGGATTTAGCCCATGGTCAAAATTATCAATAGCCAGAAAACGCGGTGTCATTTTATGGAAGGCCAGTATCGCTGCGAATAAAATATACAGTGCGCCTTCACTCGCATCATAGCCAGTCATGATATTATTCTTTTCATTCATATAGCGGTCTTTAAAGCGAATAATTTTCTTTGTAGCTGCCACGGAAGGAGATAACTGGGCACTCGCAGCAGGCGCAACTCCAAATGACACGGCCCAATCTATCATCCTATATACTTCACGAATATTATCGCCTCGCATCGCCCAAAAAACTTTCATTGCTTCGGGCAAACCTCCTCCGGAAAGCCCAACAGGCTCGCGTGGCTGCGAGTCAGTGACAAGACCACGCAGGATAGGAGTATTGGGCGTATAGATAGAGTAATTTCGCAAATCATTGAGCAGAATAGCTGCAGGATTATTTTTCGCAAGATCTACTATTTTTAAAGCTGCAAAGCCTTGCTCTGGATTAAGCTTGTCTTTGCTATAATCAGATCTGTCGAATATCAGTTTGCCATTTCCAATCCACTTTTCAGCATGATAACGCCAAGAAGCGCTTGGCTGCCTAATGGGATTGAATAATCCAACTTCATACTTTGCATCCTGCGATTTCGCGCTAAAGCGAATTTCTGGTTGCAGGCGGGTATTCCGAAATGACGCTTTATAGATTTTAGGAACGCCAGGCCGCACGCCACGGCGCAAAAGCGATTCATCATCCACTCGACCGCTGGCAGCCGATGCCAAAACTCCAACTGCTTCTAGGAAATTGCTCTTCCCGCTTCCATTTGCTCCAATAAAAACATTGATTTGTCCGAGTTCAACTTCGACAGATTCCAGTGATTTGAAAGATTTTACGATTATCGTTTTTATCATTGAAGGTGGTCCTTTCCTTGGCCGGCATTCATAAATAATTGCCGCCCCGCGTCACAGACGGCGATTTTCCTGGTCGCCTCAATCATTCCCATGCAGTCCCCATTCTACATCTTCACGGACAAACTTTTCCGCCAACTGCACTTGATGAGATTCAATAAAGCGTCGCAATGATTCGGCAACTAGCGCCATCCATATCCGAAATCCAACCATCGCGTATAAAAGCCCGCGCCTGCTGCAGAAGATTAGAGGGAATCTTCGTTTGTATAGTCTCCACCATATCACATGCCTCCTATGAGGATTTCAACCTGCCTATATTATAATTCCGTTTAATTTTCAGCCTTACTCATACCTTAATTTCAATAACACATCCTAATCTTCACCCCGCGCCCGTGCAAATACTCTTTCAGCTGGCGTACCGTGTATTCGCCGTAGTGGACCATCGAGGCCACGAGGGCGGCGTCGGCGCGGCCTTCGGTCAGGACGTCGAAGAGATGTTCGGGCTTGCCCGCGCCGCCGGAGGCGATGACCGGGATGCGCACGGCACCGGCGATCATGCGCGTGAGGGTGAGTTCGTAACCGTCTTTCGTGCCGTCGGCGTCTATCGAGTTGACGACCAGTTCGCCCGCGCCGAGGCGCTCGCCTTCCTGCGCCCACCACAGCGCGTCCAGCCCCATCGGCGTGCGGCCGCCGTTGATGACGATTTCATAACCTGAAGGGATTTCCTCGCTCTTCGCGACGCGCCGCACGTCCATCGAGAGGATGGCGCATTGGGCGCCGAACGCCACCGATAGCTCATGGATCAGTTGCGGATTTTTCACGGCGGCGCTGTTGACGTTGACTTTTTCGGCGCCCGCCAGCAGGACGCGCCGCCCGTCTTCGGCCGAGCGGATTCCGCCGCCGACCGAAAAGGGAATGAAGACCTGCGCCGCGACTTTCGATACGACATCAATCATGATATCGCGCTTGTCGCTGGAGGCCGTGATGTCGTAGAGGACCAGTTCATCCAAGCCGCCCTCATAGTACTTCCGCGCCTGGACGACCGGATCGCCGATGTCTTTGGTGTCCACAAATTTGACGCTCTTGGCCAGTTTGCCGTCGCGCACGTCCAGGCAGGCGATGACGCGTTTGCTCAGCATGATTCGCCCTCCCAGCGCGTGAAGCGCTCCAGAATCTGCAAGCCTGCCGGCCCGCTTTTTTCGGGGTGGAACTGCGTGACGAAGAGATTGCGCCGTCCCGCCGCGCAGGCGAAGACGGTCTCATATTCCGTCACGGCCACGATGTCCGCCGCGTCTGCGGGCGCCGGATAGTAGGAATGCACGAAATAAAATTCATCCTGCGGACGGACGTGTTCGAGCAGCGGGTGCGGGCGCTGGACGCGGATGCCATTCCATCCCATGTGCGGGACTTTGAGGGCGGGATCATTCAGCCGGAAGCGCTTCACCCGGCCTTTGAGAAGGCCCAGACACTGCGTATCGTCTTCTTCCGAATAGTCAAAACTGACCTGCATGCCGATGCAGATGCCCAGGATCGGCGTTCCTTTGGCGAAGGCCTGTTTCAAGGCTTCATCCAGACCGCGCCGCTTCAGCGTTTCCATCGAGCTGCCCGCCCGCCCCACCCCGGGGAAAATAATCCGCTGCGCCCGGGCGATTTTATCGGCGTCGGGCGTGATGCGCGACTCAATCCCCAGATGATCCAGTGCCCGCCGGACGCTGGTCAGGTTGCCTGCCTCATAATCCACAATCTCGATCACGGCTCGACCCCTTCTTTCTTCGCGCCCGGACCGGATTTCCTTGGGCCCGATTTTTTGCGTTTGCGGCCATGGGCTTGAGGCGTCGCGGCGGAAGGTGGTTCGCCGGCATTTGATCCCTCGACCGAGGCCGCCTCGGGCGCGGGAGATTGATTCGGGATTTCTTGGGTCTTAGCCGGCGACGCCGGAGCCGAATCGGCCGCCGTGGCCGCTGGCGTCGGCGTTGCTTTTCTGGATGCCCGGGCCGAACCATCCCCGCTTTTCCTCTTCTTTGTTTCCGATCCTGTCGCAGGCGCCAGAGCATATTGCTTCAAGCTGGCCCAGAAAATCCCCGCCGCGGCCGCGCATCCGAGCGAAAGCCACTGCGAGGTTGAGAGCCCGTAAAAGACGCCGCGATCGGTGTCCCCGCGCATGAACTCAACCAGGAAACGCAAGGCCGCATACGCGATGAGATAGCCGCAGAAGACGTGCCCTTCAAACTTCCGGCGCCGCCACAGCCAGATCAAAAACAAAAAGATGATGAGATTGCCGCCGGATTCGATCAACTGCGTCGGCCAGCAAGGCAATGAAGCGGTAGCCGTTGTCGGGAGCAAATGGCTTTCGATTTGATCGTAAAGCGCCGGAGGAGGCGGCATGGGCGTCAGGCTGGCGCCGGCGTCGGGCAGATGATACACCGCGCCCAGCCACTCGAATCCATGCGTCACAGGCGCGCCATAGCAGCATCCGGCGCACAAGCATCCGAGCCGTCCGAGGACGTGGCCAAACGCCACGGAAGGCGCCATGACATCCGCCACCGTGAAAAAATTCTGCCCCCGGCGCCGGATCACCCAGAGGGTTACGATCATGGCCAGGATCAGCCCTCCGAGAAACGAGAATCCGGAGCGGTCGAAGATCAAGGCCCACGGCTGCTGGATAAAGGCGTCCCAGTGCGTCAGAATATAAGTGATTCTGCCTCCGGCGAATCCCGCAAGCGTTGCGAAAAAGGCGGTATCGAGAATCACTTCGTCCGGAACGGAAACTTGCCTTGCGCGCCAGACCGCCAGCGCCACGCCGGTCAAAAGCGCCATCGCTAGCAGCACGCCATAAGGGCTGATCGGAAAGCCAAAGATATGAAAGAGAACTGGATACATGGAATATCAATCTAGGTGGGGAATGAAAATATTAACAATGTAAAATGAAAAATGAGAAATGAGAAATGAGCAATGAAAAGCAGGCAGATTTTTTGAGAGAGACAAGGTACCGCAATGAGAAGCAGGCGGATGTTTTTGAGAGAGACAAGAGACCGAAATGAAAAGCAGGCGGATATTTTTGAGAGAGATGAGAAACCGTTATGGAGCTCTCGCTGATCTTTCATTTCTCATTTCTCATTTTACATTTTACATTATGCCTTTCTCGTTTTTCATTTCTCATTTTACATTTCTCATTATAAGGTCATCAAGCCTCCATGCCGCGTCCACTTGCGGCCGTCAAAGCGGCTGCAATGGTTGCACAGCAGGGTTTCGACCGCCAGGACCGTGGCGAATTGATGGTCGCGTTGAATAATGACTTCATCGCCTTCCGTGAGATCAATCAGACGAGGATCGTTGTCGGCGCCCATCGCTGCCGGACCGCGCGTAATGAGGATGCGCACATTCTCGTTTTCACTCAGGACAATGTGATCCACCGGTTCCGTCGAATTATTGAACGCCAGACCGATCCCCGTCCGGATGGTTCCGTGCGTTATCGTGCGATAATAGGCGCTGCTGCCGAAGGGCGTGGTGGCGATCAGGCCGTCGCCGACAAGTTCCTCGGAATACAGCTCGCCGCCGATCCACACCTTGTATCGCACGGCGGAGAGCATGTTGGTATTGCGAATCACGATATCGTTGATGCCCGTCCGCCGGCCATAGCGCGTGTCGGCGCGAAGTTTGACGATCTCGGTCCGTTTCAGCCGTCCGGCGGCCAGCTGCGCCAATATATGCTCCGTCGCGTGCTGATCGCATTTCACGCATTCGCTGTCGAGACGCAGGGCCAGTTTGGGAACGCCGGGATAGTCGCGTTCCGCTCCCAGCAGCGCGCCGTCGCCCCCATGCGAAATAATAACGTCCGGATATTCGGCGTCCAGTTTCAGCCCGATGGCTTGGGCCTTGAGAGCAACCTCTTCGGTTTTGCGGCCTACGATTTGTATGCGCATGGGAGTCACTCAAAACTGCAAGCATTCGCCGTTCCAACGTCATTTTTTGCGCAAGCCCCACCACAGTCGCGGCGTCATCGTTGGCGGATAACGGGCGGGAATCAAGGCAAAAGGAAGGCGGGGAGCTTTTGAACCGCATCAATATCCAATATCCAATATCCAACGGGGAGTGTCCAATTTCCAACAGGGAATGTCCAATTTCCA
>JAPLSP010000052.1 GCA_026398575.1 Candidatus Sumerlaeota bacterium
TCCTAAAATTCTCTCTGCCTATCAAACGGGATTATTATTATCCCCTTATTGCGTAGCAATCAAGCGGAATTCATCCCTTGCGTTTTTGCGGGAGGAGAATTCCGAGGATTTCCATGAGGCCGTATTTCATGTAACGCAGTAAGTTTCCTTCGCGGGCGGCGCGGGCGAGGGTTCGCAGCAGATAGCGCGGGCGGAAATAGAAACTACGCAAAGCGCGTTTGCGCCAGCGCGACAGTTCTTCGATGGTAAGGGCTTCGGTTGGCATGGCGGGCGCGGAGTAGGCGTCGCGGGGGATGCTCCCGGGTTTGAGCAGGCCTTTCTCGACGGCCATGTTGTAGAGCGGCGTGCCGGGGAAGGGATAGATGTAAAAGATTTCGAAGAAGTCGGCGTCGAGGCGTTTGAAGAAGCGGATATTCTGGCGCATGGAATCGGCGGTGTCCCACGGCAGCCCCATCAGGAGATAAACGCTCGACAGGATGCCGGCCCGGCGCGCCATGCGGATGGCTTCGAGCGCCTTGTCGGTGTCGGCGCGTTTGTTCATTAGGCGCAGATGCTCGTTGACGCCGCTTTCGACGCCGAAGGCGATGATCCAGCATCCGGCGCGCTTCATCCAATCGAGCAACTCCGGGTCCACACAATCCACGCGGCTGTTCGAGGCCCAATCAATCTTGAGGCCGCTGTCGAGGATGGCTTTGCAGAATTCGATCACCCATTCGCGGCGCTGCGTGAAGAGGTCCGAGCGGAAGAGGAACGAGCGGATGTTATGGCGTTCGACGCATTCGCGCAACTCGGCCATGACATTGGCGACCGAGCGGTAGCGGTTCTTATGTCCGGCGACCTGATTGGCCAGGCAGAAAACGCAACTGAAAGGACAGCCGCGATTGGTCACGATAGTAGTTTGCGGCTGGCCGGTGTCGGGGCGCAGATAGAGATCGTTTTTCAGCAAGTGGCGTGCGGGAAAGGGAAAGGCGTCGAGATTATCGGCGAAGGCGCGATCGGGATTGCGCCGGATTTCGCCGCCGGACGCGCGCCAGGTGACACCCAGGATATTTTCCACCGGCAGTCCGCCTGCCAGCTCTTCGCACGCCGGCTCATATTCGCCGCGCAAGACCATATCCAGCGCCGGGCGCGCTTCGAGCGTTTCGCGGTCGAAGACGTTGAAGTGGGCGCCTTTGGCGATTGTGACGATGGCGGGGAGAATTTTCTTCGCCAAGTCGGCGGCGGCCAGATCGTCTTCCAGCGAAGGCGTGGTGATTTCAAGGATCAGGTAAGCGGGCTTGAATTCAGCGATCTCGCGGCGCAGGTCATCCCAGGCCAGGTTTTCGGCGGGATAATCCGTCAGGCGGCATTCGGCGCCGCCTCGCTCGAACGAAGCCGCCGCATACAAAAGGTCAATCGGCGGGCGCAGCGAAATCGTCTTGAGCTCGTCAATCGGCGTCTGGCAGCGCGACTCGCGAATAAAGCGGCCCGTGGGAGGGACGATGAACAGCGCGCGAGGAGAGGGACGGCTCATTTGACATCGGTCGCGGCGGTTTTAACGCCAGGCGTGGGAGCGTCTTTATCCGCAAGCGGGTTGGTGGGCGCCGGCGTGTTACTTTCGGAGAGGCTCTTGATCTGCTCGCTCACGGATTTTTCATCTTCAGACAAAGGCTTGAGCTGATAATTGCAGTAGCGATTGTCCGGAATCGGATAGGGAAAGGCCTCGGCGAATAAATCGAGCGGGAGGATTGCCCAATTGGGCGTGCGGAAGCGCTCGACGGTGTGGAACGGCGCGTAGCCTTTCTTCTCCAGTTTGACGTCGTATTTCCAGTACCAGATAAAAGGCATATCGAGCGGCGTGCGCCCTTTGGGTTTTTCGTTGACGAATACCTCGGCGCCCGAAGGCTCGGAAGTGAAATGCGCCACCGAGCGGATGCCGCCCGTGCAGCCGGCGGCGATCGCCAGCGCGCTCACGAGCGCAGTAATCATAAAACACTGTATGCGTGCCATAACGCCATTCCCTGGAAACGATCTGCTTGCCCTACGTTCTTCTGTTTTTGTCACGCGCTTTAACATTCACCGTGAAGGATGAGAATAGGCGCGGAGCGCAGAACAGGCAAGCCTTAAAAATAGCAGCCTCAGGTCTCAGGCATGTTTTGATTTGATGTCCTTTGTGTTAAATCCGGGGATACATGATTTCCACGGGAGATTTGGCTGCAGGCGGCATGAGCATTATCTGCCAATGCCGATCTAGCAGGCGCTCCAGATTAGTCTGAAAGCCCATGCGTATATTATGGCGAAGAGCACAGAGACCAAGTTCCCCACAAGATAATAATTATTAAAGTCTTTATCATTCTGTTTCTGACGAAGGCGCGTGCCCAGCTTTAAAGCTCCGAAAAGCGCTAGAATATCGGGAAAACCGTTGACGAGCCCAGCCATTAAGACTACCCTCTCAAGGATTCCTTTTCCTATTGCCCAATTTGTGTCGGAGCGTGTGATTCTAGGGTTCATTTTCCATGTAAGCCAGCTGAAAAAATATAGGCGATAATCTCGCCATTGATAAGAAAAAGCGCCGAAATCAAGAATGAAGCCACTTTTATTTTTTCGCGTCCTCTTTTTCAATCAGGCTCAAAACCAAGGAGCGGAGTATCCGAAACTCTTCGATGTGCAATTGTTTGCGTCTTTTCCAAATTTGCGACCTATCTTTGCCAAATTCTTTCGCGACATCTTGGTTTGAGGAATTCCGGAGCATGCATTGAACCAGCGCGTAATCACACGGTTTCCATCGCGAAGCTAAACCATCCAGAACCATGAATAATTTTGTCAGGTTTTCCGCCAAGCCCTGCGCAGGAAGATCAAATATTACCCGGGGCAAGCCGCGCTGTTTTTCCGTTAGCAAGGCACGCGCCCGCGCCAATCCTGGCCCCATCATCCCGTAAGCGGTCTTTCGATTGATCCGAGTCTGGATGACTCCCGCATGCGCAATATAGCGAAGATGAAAACCATATTCGCGCGTTCTGATTGTGTCATCAAGAAAAAAAATCGTCTCTGGCAATGCGGACAGGGATTGAACGATTCCTTGGAATTCGTCGCCCAGAGTAGTCGTGAGAGGGGAGAGGATGTTTTTTTTCATCTTGCGGTTGCAGTCCGTCAAGAGCGATCTGAATTGGCGGCGCAGCATGATGGCGTCCATCCGGCTGCTTCCAATCACGTCGCCCATAAGAATGCAACAAGTCGCCATTGGATTCACAAATAATGAAACAAGTTAGCGTGTTTCAGAAATTATGAAACAAGTTAGCGTGTTTCACAAAAACTGAAACATCATCTTCTGATTCATATTTTATGAAACATGATCCGCGCGCGTCAAGTGAAATGCTCACCGTTTTTCATAAAGGCCTATTTCGCCGTCCCTTTGAATTTCTGCCGTTGCTTATATGACCGGCGAACAACGGCGCCAGCAGAGAAAATCAAGGAAAATCTTCCGGCAGAAGGTGACGATGAAGAACGACAGAAGAATGGACGAAATAGCGTTGCGAAGCCAGTAATAGACGCCCGCCAGCAGCAGGCAGCCAAGGATGACAGCGACCCAGTTGACCCAAAACAGAAACCCCTTGCCCAAGATGTTGTAGCGCTCCGGGCCGGCCATATACTCGTCCGCATCCGCGGCAGTCTGTGTATGTTTGCGGTCCGGCAGCATGTGAACCGCCGCGAAGCAAAGTATATAGGAAAGCCCTCCGATCAGGATCAATAGCGCGAACGACATCTTGTCGCCTGGATTGGCTGCGATGCCGAACAGCGAGCTCTGAATATGGCGGCAGGCGCCGTAGTTGAGGCCGTTTTCGTAGAGCCAGGCGCCGCTGGAATAGGAGAAGGAGTAAGCCAGATTGGCCACGGACATGAATCCGGCAAACAGCGAGCCGGCAGCGTTCAGGGGGATGACCGCGCCGACCAAACTGAATGTGCTCATCCGGATGAAGACCTGCAGGATTGCGACAATGAAACCAAAGAATGCGTAGAAGCACCATCGGACCGACGCCAGCTCCATCCCCGGCGTCCAGGAATGGATCGCGCCGGTGATTCGCGAAAACCAAGGTTCGATCTGCGCATAGGACGTCAGGTTGAGGAGGATGCTGCAGATGATGAAAACTCTGAAAACATTCTTCAGACCGTATTTGTCCTGCCACTTGATTCCCAGCCAGGCAAACAGCAGCACGCCAATGAAGCAGCCGGCGTTCCCGATGCCGTCAATGTAGCCAATCTGCGTCTGGGAGAATTTGATGGTCTCGATCTGATAATTTGTCCACAACGGCCCCATGGAAGGCTGGAAGTGGAACAGAAAATAGAACAGGACAATCCAGAGGATCGGGCCGGTGTTAAGCCCATTCCAAAAATTGCCGACGGATTTCATCACCGGCACGGAGACGGCCCGGTCTTTCGGAAGGCGCGTCACCACCAGGAAGACGAGAAACGGAATGAGCGCAAGCCCGATCAAGAGAAATTTGATGGGCACATTGTCCGCGATCAGTCCGCCCGTGGACGACGAGACGATACTCGTTCCATAAATGGCCGCCCAGCAGATGGCCTGGTTCAGGCCGACGGCGGCCGCCTTGGACTTGCCAGAGGCCTTGGATTCCTCGCTGCCCATGAGAACGGTGGCCCGGTCAACCGCCACGTCCGTGCAGGCGAAAAGCACCGACAGGGCGAACATTGCCCAGAAAAAAACGAACGCCGATACATCTACGAGCGGCGTCAACAGGTAAAAGGCCATTCCCGAGAGCATCAGAAACGCAAGCGTGACCTTGGTCTTTCCATAGGCGTCCATCAGGAAGCCGATGATCGGCTTGAAACTCCACGCCAGATACGATTGCGAAAACAACCGCTGCGTATCGGCCTCGCCGATGCCGTAGCTGCTTTTGAAATGCTTGAAGAACGACTGGTAGGTGATCCCCTGAAACGGATTGGCAAGCCCCTGCATGATGTATTCCATGGCGAAGAGAAGCTTGTAGGGATTCATGCCAAGGAATTTTTTAACCGGAGGCGGCCCGGGCGCCGCGGGCGCCGCGAGCGCGGGGCTGGGGGCGGCTGGCGGGGTTTCGGCGGATGGGGGCATGCTTTGAGGACTGGAGCTTTGATCCATGGGGCGTCAGATCGTCTTGTTTCGAAAATATTATCTTCATCTTCGGAAAAATTTTTAGCTGAATTCCTGCGCAGATCAAGGTCTCATTTTCAATTGGAATTTCCAGTTGGCGCTGGCATGACTGCGATTCAGAATTCAAGCCAATTTTCTCAGTGATGCTAAGCACGCCACTGCCGACCTTGCGTCGGTGGAGCGATGATTGAGCGCTGGATACATTGTATTTCTATGCCAAGCGACAATCGCGAATAGAGCGCAAATGATTTATGCTGCTGGTTTGGAATCATCGCTCCACCGACCCAAGGTCGGTGGTAGCGGCGAGACAGAGACGACATACCGTTCTAGCCGGCAATCACCACACCACCGGCGCAAGGCCCGGTGGTGGCGAAGGGAAATTGAATTCTGGAGCGCATCCGGCGGGGGCGGGGAGCGCGTTTGGAGCTTGACAGACTTCAAGGCTCCTTGACTAAATCCGCGCTGCAAATGCTGGCGCCGATGCGCGAAAAAGGGGCTGGATGGGAGGGATGGGAATTATGGGAGGCATGGGAGCTATGGGGCCTGGATTGTGAAAAGAAAACTGTAACGCTACTGCTGAATCAGAGACTGTTGTCCATGCCAATGATTGAAGTCCGCAATCTGGTCAAGAGATTTGGCGCCGCGCGCGCGGTGGATGATGTGTCGTTTGACGTGGATCGCGGCGAGATCGTCGGGTTGCTCGGGCCCAACGGCGCCGGCAAGTCCACGACGATGCGGATCATCACCAACTTCATTTCGTGCGACAGCGGCACGGCGCGCGTGGCCGGGCATGATGTCTTCAGCGAACCGATCGAGGCGCGCCGCCAGATCGGCTATCTGCCGGAAAGCACCCCGCTTTATCTGGACATGGGGATTGTGGAGTTCCTGGAATTCGTCTGCGATCTGCGCGGCATCCATGGCGCGCGGCGGCGTGAGCGGCTGGCGTATATTATTGAGATGTGCGGCCTCGCGCCGGAGATCACCAAAGTCATCGGCGAGCTGTCCAAGGGATACCGCCAGCGCGTGGGGCTGGCGCAGGCGATGATCCATGACCCGGAAATCCTGATTCTCGACGAACCGAGCACCGGCCTCGATCCCAACCAGATCGTGGACATTCGCGCGATGATCAAGCGGCTGGGGAAGGAAAAGACGATCCTGGTCTCCACGCATAATCTGTCCGAGGTTTCCATTTTATGCGACCGCGCCCTCATCATCAACAAAGGCCGGCTCGTGGCCGATGGGGCGCCCTCCGAATTACAGGCGCGCGGCCAAGGCGGAACGCTGTTCGTTGCGGCAAGCGGACCGCGCTCTGCGATCTCGGGGGCGCTAGCCGCGCTCGAAGGCGTTGCGAGCGTCCGGATGCTCGAGGAATTGGGGGAAGGCTGCGCGCGATTTGCTCTGACGCGTCTGACGAGTCTGACACGTCTGACGGCGCAAGCGGACGCGGACGCCGGGGCCGGGGGAATGGATTGGCGGCGGCTGGCCGAAGGAGTCAGCGGCCTGGCGGCGGAGCGCGGCTGGGCGGTGAGCGAATTGCGATTTGAGCCGCCGAGTCTGGAAGAGGTTTTCCGGCAATTGACCATGGACGCGGCAAACTGATGAAAAAATTCATACAATGAAAAACTCGTATTACATCTTCAAACGCGAATTCAGGGCTTACTTCACATCGCCGCTGGCGTATGTGTTTCTGGTGGTATTTCTGGCGCTGATCAATTTCCTGTTCTTTTTTTATAATCCGTTTTTCCTGCGTGGCGTCGCCGATGCGCGCATCCTGTTCTCGCTCTTTCCCTGGTTCTTCCTCTTTTTTGTTCCTGCGTTCACGATGCGGCTGTGGGCGGAAGAAGCGCGACACGGCACCATTGAATTCCTGATGACTCTGCCTCTGCGCGACATCGAGGTGGTGGTCGGCAAGTTCGCCGCCAGCTTCCTCTTTCTTTTCATTGCCGCCCTGCTGACGCTGGGCATTCCCATCACGGTGAGTCAGCTGGCCGAAGGCGGCAAGGGGATTGATTGGGGGCCGGTCTGGGGCGGCTACTTCGGCGTGATGCTGCTGGGCGGCGCTTATCTGGCGATCGGGATGTTCGTATCGAGCCTGACGCGCAACCAGATCATCGCCTATATCCTGGGCGTCGTGACGTGTTTCGCGCTGTTCATTTTGGGGGATCAAATGACGACGGCTTATATCTGGCAGCCGCTGGCGCCGCTGATGGCGTACCTCGGGTTGCAAACCCATTTCGAGCGTCTGCTGCTGGGGATCGTGGACACGCGCGATGTGATTTATTATCTGTCGGTGATCGTCTTTTTTCTATATCTGAACGTGCAAAAACTGGACAGTCGCAACTACCGATGAGAGTGAAATCACTCAAATATGGCGCCCAGGCGCTTGCGATGATCCTGCTGGTGGCGGTCATTTTGACGATGGTCAATCTGTTGGCCAGCCAGCGGGGCGTGCGCGGACAGCTCGATCTGACGCGGAATCATCTCTATACCATGCCCGAGGCCAGCTTGCGCGTGATGCGCGAAGTGAAGGACGTGGTCAACATCACCGTCTATCTGACGCGCAATCTGCCTCCGCGAATTCAGGAGGCGGAGCGCCAGCTGCGCGACATGCTCGCGCTTTACTCCGACGAATCGGGCGGGCGGCTGGCGATTGAATATGTGGACCCGGCCACCGGCGGCAAGGAAAGCGAGAGCAAGTTCATTGATCCGCTGCGGCAGAAAGGCATCCAGGCGGTCCAAGTTCCTTTTCAAGATCCGAACCACATCGAAGTGGTGCGCATCTATATGTCGCTGGAAGTCCGGCAGGGCGACCGCTCCCAGGTCTTGCCGACGCTGTTTATTTTCGGCTCGATGGGACAGGCCTATCTGGTTCCGGAATTTGAGTACGCCTTCGCCGCCGCCGTGAAAAAGGTCACCCAAACGCGCTCCTATCGCGTCGGGCTGACCAGCAGCATGCCCGGCCTGAAGGTGGGTGCGGCGTTCAAGACCATCGTCGCCGATCTGAAACAGCAATGCGACGTTGCGCCGGATTATGCGATCCAACCGTCGCGGCCCATACGTTCGGATTTGGACGCGCTGATCCTGATCGCGCCGCGCGATTTCACTCCGGCGCAGCTGTTCCAGATTGACCAATTCATTATGAATGGCGGGCGCGTGATCGCGCTGGTGGACCGCGTGGATCCGCGCAAGGACATCCCTCTGGCCGACGTGCGCGACGTCAATCTCAATCTCCTGCTCGAATACTACGGCGTCCGCGTCAATCCGGACTTGATCCTTGATCTGAGTTCCAGCGTGCTGCACACATTCCCCGGCGGACCAGACGGCGGAAACATGACGGTCAAAGTTCCCTCCTGGATCATCGCGCCAATCGTGAATCCCGAGCATCCAGTCGTTAATCAGTTGCACGGCCTTGCGCTGGGCCGGGCTAGTTCGATAGCGACCGTCCCATCCGCTCCCGGCGGCGGCAAGGTCACGCCCCTGGTTTTAAGCTCGCCCACTTCCTGGGCGACAACGGAACCGCTGGATTTGCGGCTCAACCCCCCGGCGCCGCGCAATCAGGACGCCTATTCTTCACGGGTCGTGGCCGCCGCGATCACCGGTCTGCTCAAGAGCTATTACGCGGCGCGCCCGCTCGGCGATGAATTGACCAGCGGACCAGACGCGATCGAGCCGGGCGCGATCAAGCGCGAAACCCCATCGGCGCAGATCATCGTCGTAAGCGACACTGACTTTCTTTCCGACTTCAATATGGGAATCAATCAGGCTTTCGGAACGAACCGGATTTTTATCTCCAACGCGATTGACTGGATGACGGTTGGCGGAGACCTTATCAGCATTCGTTCGCGCGGATTCGCGCCACGGCGTATCAATCCCGAATTGACGGATGCGGCCAAGACACAGATAAAATATCTCAATGCAATCGCGATACCGGCGCTTGTAGTTCTTCTGGGATTGGCAGTGCTGACTATTCGCCGAATTAACCGGCGGCGGCTGGCGGCGACGTACCGCAGGGGGCAGGGGGCAGGGGTCGGGGGTTAGGGAGCAGGGGGCAGGGGGCAGGGGGCAGGGGGCAGGGGGCGCGGGGGCGGGAAACGAGCGGATGAAGGACTACAAGGACCACAAGGACCGCAAGGACGGGCGACTGCGCGGTTGGCGGGCACTCCAACTTACCGTCCGCTCAACAGCTTAGCGCCCGCTCTGCAGCTTGACGCCCGATTTTCAAGGTCCTTGTGGTCGTTGTTGTCCTTGCGGTCCTTGGTGTCTTTGAGGCTCTTATGCGCACTCGCAATCTTGTCATTTTGCTGGTGGCGGCGGTGGCGATGGTCGCCATCTGGCAGGCGAGGCGCGCGCCGCGCGGCAAATCCGCCGAATTCTCCGGGGTGATTCCCAAATTCAGCAGAAACCAGGTCGGATGCATCATGATCGAAACCCCAGGGACGTCCGTCACGCTGACACGCAAGAGCGAGCGATGGTATTGCGACACAAATGGACGCCTGCGCGCTGACGCCGACGCCATCCGGCGCGTGCTCGACGGCGTGGAGAACATGCCGCCGGCCAAAGTGATTTCGAAAGATCCCGCCATGCACACGGAATTCAAAGTGGATAAAGCCACCGGGTGGCGCGTGCGAATGCTTTCAACCAATGGCGCCCGGTTGTTCGATGTGATGATCGGCAAGCGTCCGCCCCAGGAAGTCCGCGCCACTTACGTCAGACCCTCCGACAGCAACGTCACTTATCAGGCGCCCAGGGATTTGACGCTGCTGTTCGACCGCCCCGAGGGCTGGCGAAATAAGCTGCTGTTCGAAGTGAAGTTGGAGGAGCTCAGCCGCATTCAGATTGAGACCACCACCTATACGATTGCGCTTGCGCCCAAGCCGTCGCCGGGCAAGCAGGAGTCAGGCGCAAGCGCAGCCACGGCAGAAGCCGTGCCGTGGGTTATTGTCCAGCCGATCCACGCCGACGCGCGATCGGAGATCATGGATCGCCTGTCGAACATGCTGCTGTATTTCGCGGCGTTCGGACTCGAAGATAATGTGGCGGGCGTGCCTCTGTCCGAATTCGGCCTGAACCCGGCCTACGCGACCATTACGTTCGCGCGCGGCGAATCGAGCAACGGCGCCATCGTCCTCACCATCGGCGAACAACTGCATGAAGAGGAATCGCCTCGCGCGCGATATGCGATGGTCTCGGGAGACCCGCAGATATATATTTTAAGGGAGGAGACGTTGAGCGTCTTCTTCCTGAATCCATCGGAAATGAAAAAATAGCCTGCGGCGCCGCAAAGCCCCTATCCATGAGTGAATCCGCCACAATGGAAATCTGCCTGCAAACGCGCGGACTGCGCGTTGAGATCGAAGGCGCCCTTGTCCTGGACGGCGTGGATTTCGATCTGGCCTGCGGGCAGATGATCGGCATGGTTGGGCCGTCCGGCGGGGGCAAAACGACGTTTATTCACGTCTGTCTGGGACGGCTCAAGCCTGCGGCGGGATTCGCCAGGATTTTAGGTGTCGCCCCTCAAGACCTGGGAGAGCGGCGCGCCCGGATCGGCTATTCTTCCCAGCGCGCATTCCGCGATTTTCCGCCTCAGACGCGCGCGATAGATTTCGTCCTGGAAGGCGGGCTTCCCGCGGACCGCGTGCGCCGCCGCCCGCCGGACTTGCTCGAGAGCGCGAAGGAGGCGCTGGAACTCGCCGATACGCCGCAACTGGCCGACCGCCCCATCGGCGGGCTGGACGCCGTGCGCTTTTGGCGCGTGCGGCTGGCGCGCGCGCTGGTCAACCGGCCTCAACTCGTGATTCTGGATGAACTGGGCGAAGGCTTGATGGCGCATGAGAGGCTGGCGCTCTTCAAGCGGGTGGCATGGATCAAGGAACAACTCAAGTTCACGGCCCTGCTGGTGTCGCGCGATCTCGCCGCCCTTCAAGACATCGTCCATGAGATCGTTTGCCTGAATCACAAAATTCTGTTTCGCGGCGCCCCCTCGTTCCTCTCGCATGACACGGTCATGAAAATGTACCCAAAGTAGATGAGTTCCGAGTTCCGAGTTCCGAGTTCCGGGTTCCGAGTTCCGAGTTCCGAGTTCCGGGTTCCGAGTTCCGAGTTCCGAGTTCCGAGTTCCGAGTTCCGAGTTCCGAGTTGTGACTTCAACGCCACTTTGCCTTGCGGTCAGGCGTGGCGTCGGCCTTTGAAGCAAGGCGGCCTGCAACTGCATATGCAAATCAAAGCGTCTCGACTCTTATCTTTGCGCGTTCGCGGATGAAGGCCCAACGGCGGCGCAGCTCGAAGCGGGCGCCGGTATGCCCCTCGGATATAAGCGCGGCCAGCCGTTCCACTTCATTGAAGCTCGGCGGATAATCGTCGCCGGACACCGTCATGATCCATCGCCGCAACACCCGCCGCAGCAAGGCCAGAGGAAGGGAAGAAAGAAATTTTAGATGGACGATGGACGATGGACGATTAGCGATTGACGATTGACGGGTGGCGATTGGCGATTGACGATTGACGATTGACGATTGACGATTGGCGATTGACGATTGACCCCTGACCCCTGACCCCTGACCCCTGCCCTTCGCCCCCTGACCCCGGACTACAGCTTCCGCCATCTCCTCCAAAAATTCATCCTCTGCGCGCAGCGATTCGGCGGCCCGAGCCAGGGCGTCGCGGATGGAAGGATTGAATTCCTTTTCCAGGAGAGGCAGCAAAACCAGACGCACATGATTTCTCAAATGCTCGATGTCTGCGTTGGAAGCGTCCGTGCGCCATCGCAGCTTGCGATCGCGGCAATACGCCTCCACCTGGCGGCGCGTCACGTCATAAAGCGGGCGAATCATCGCAACGCCTTCGCGCTCGGCGCGAGGGCCGAACGCGGCCAGACCGTGCGATCCCGAGCCTCGAATCAGCCGCATCAAAACAGTTTCCGCCAGATCGTCCCGCGTATGGCCGAGCGCGATGATCCGAATGCGCCGGCGACGCGCCTCGCGCGCAAGCGCTGCGCGCCTGGCGTCGCGCCATTCGGATTCGGGCGAAGCGTTTCGCTTCTCGCGGGGCGCCACATGCGAAAGCCGGAGCGGGATGATCGAGCAAGGCCAGCCCATTCGCGCCACCAACCGCTCGACGAATCGCGCGTCGGCCTTGGACGCCCGCCCGCGCAAACCATGATCTACGTGAACAACGCGGATGCTCAGCTTCAACGGCGTTTCGCGCGCAAGCCGCGTCAAAAGGTGTAGCATCGCCACTGAATCAGCGCCGCCCGAGACAGCGGCGATCACGCGGTCGCCCGGCGCCAGCATTCGCTCCCGGCGAATCGTTTCGAGGGCGGGCGCCAATATATCATTCGAATGCGGACATGAGAGGGCGCGCTTCATTCTTCTGGTTTGGGCTTCGGTCCTTCCTGGCCTTCTTTGTATCGCTCCCTCACGGGCTTTTGCGCGCTGAAGGCGCCGAACAAGACGCCCATCACAAGGAAGATGATGATAATGATCTTAATCAAGGCATGCATGGGGGGCGGGGGGTTATCCTTGGTGTATTTCCAGTACCAGAGCGCGAAGCAAATCCACGAACCCCAGTAAATGATGTACAGCGGCGATTTGCGCCGATACAACTGCTCCACGCCATACAGAATGCAGGCGGTCCAGGCCAGGGCGATGCCCATCGCAATAAAAAGCGGGAAATTGGTGCTGTTCAAGGTCGGTATCCTTCTTTTATATGATCCGGCGCCGGGATGCTGATCGCTTCAGAAAAGGAAGTTTGCCCCTGTCTTTATGCGGCGTCAAGGAGATTCCCGATAAAAACCATTGCGCTCCGGCAGGCCGCTTTCTAATCTCGTGAAAACAGCCAATTGACGATGAGGAGCATTGATATCATGAGCATAACCGGCGCTCAAATTATCGTGGACGCGCTCGAGCGCGAAGGCGTCGTGGAGTTTTTTTGCTTTCCCGGCGGCGCGGTCCTGGACCTGTGCGACGCCATTGCGGAATCCAAAATACTCAAACCAATCCTGGTGCGGCATGAGCAGGGCGCCGGCCACATGGCCGACGGCTATGCCCGTTCCTCCGGGCGTCCGGGAGTCCTGCTGGTGACCTCCGGTCCCGGCGCCACCAACATCGTCACGGCCCTGGCCAACGCCTATATGGATTCGGTTCCGGTCGTCGCGCTGACCGGACAGGTGCCGACGGCGGCCATCGGCAACGACGCCTTTCAGGAGGCCGATATTGTCGGCATCACCCGGCCCTGCACGAAACACAACTACCTCGTCAAGAACGTGGCGGATCTAGGGCAGACGATCAAGGAAGCGTTTTATATCGCGACAACGGGCAAACCCGGACCCGTCTTGATTGATATCCCCAAAGACGTGCAGCAGGCGAAACTGGAGGACTATTCCTATCCGGAGACCGCCGACATCCGCTCTTACAAGCCCACGACCGAAGGCAATCCCCGGCAGATCGTGCAGGCTGCCCGCATCATCGAACGGTCGAAAAAGCCCGTGATTTACGCCGGAGGCGGCGCCATCGTGGCCAACGCCGCGAACCTGATCCTGGCGCTGGCCGAAAAATGCGATATCCCGGTAACGACGACGCTGTTGGGACTGGGCGTCTTCCCCGAGACGCATCCGCTGGCGCTCAAGATGGTTGGAATGCATGGCACGGCCTACGCCAATCACGCCGTTAACGAATGCGATTGCCTGATCACCGCCGGCGCGCGATTCGACGACCGCGTCACCGGCAAAGTCGCGACCTTCGCGCCGCATTGCCGCGGCAATATCATTCACATTGACATTGATCCCTCGGCTATCTCCAAGAGCGTTCCCGCCGATTGCCCCATCGTTGGCGATTGCGGCAAAGTGCTCACGGCGCTGCTGGCCGAGATCAAGCCCTGCCGGCATCCGGAATGGATCGCCGAATGTGACGCGTGGAAAAAACAGTTCCCGCTGGGTTACGACCGCGAGGGAGCGGGATTGCGTCCGCAATACGTCATTGAGGAGCTTTATAAATTCACCGGCGGCGACGCCATCGTCGCAACCGAAGTGGGACAACACCAGATGTGGGCGGCGCAGTTCTGGACCTCGACGCGCCCGCGAAGGTTCCTTTCATCGGGCGGCCTGGGGACAATGGGCTACGGCCTGCCGGCGGCCATCGGCGCCCAGGTGGCGAATCCCGATCAACTGGTGGTCAATATCGCGGGCGACGGCTCGATCCAGATGAACGCCCAGGAATTCACCACGGCGGCGCTGAACCACCTTCCCGTCAAAACGCTGATCCTGAACAACCGCTACCTCGGCATGGTGCGGCAATGGCAGCAGTTGTTCTACGGGCGGCGCTATACCATCACGCCGCTGAATCGCGCGCAGGCGAAGCTGAGAGAAACCGACGCCGCCGCGGACGAAAACCTGCCTCCCTATCTGCCCGACTTCGTCAAACTGGCCGACGCGCACGGCTGCGTGGGATTGCGCGTCTCGCGCAAAGAAGACGTGCGCGGCGCTTTCGAGGAAATGATCAAAGTCCGCCGCCCCGTCATCATTGATTTCTGGGTCGAGCAGGAAGAAAACGTCTTCCCCATGATCCCCGCCGGCAAAGGCGTCAAGGAAATGATCGCCAGCCACGAAGATTATACGCGGGGGCTGGCGTGATAGCGAGTATAATGGCATTTCGAGACTGCAAACCTTGGCTTGACTCCCATTTCCGGAATACGATTTAATCCTCACGGCATTGAGAAGCGGCGCCAAACGATCAAGCGTTGAAAATCCGCTGCAGGTTTGCAGGGGGCAAAGGAGAAAGTCATGAATCATCAAACAATTCAGAAAGAATCTGAGACGCCCATCAAGGTGGCCTTTAGCATTCCCGCCTTAATGGCTCTGGATACAATGGATGTTGCAGAGCGTCAGAAAGCGGAGAAGATAATTCGCGCGTTGCAGACGTCGTCCCTTACGCCCCACATGGTCAAGAAGCACCCTATGCTCTCAAAATGCTACTTTATTGACGTGACTCGCGATATGCGGCTTTTTTATGAAAAGACTTCGCCTCGAACAATTAAAGTTTTGGACCTGATGAGCCACCAAGCGATTGCGAGTCTGTCCGAGGCAAAACCTGAAAGGCAAACAAAGCAACATGCGGCAAGACACACATCGCCACATAGTCCTAAATCTAGGCTAATACAGGCAACATCGCTTGGATAGTCTCTATGAAGAACTTCAAGTCGGTCCGTTTTGATCCGTCATGCGCAAGACTTGAACTCCAGGAATTTAAATCATTCCTGTCGGTGAATCCATCGTTCAAGGAACGAGGAAAAGGTGGCGTTCAGCGGTTTTTTCAGGATAGAGAGCAGTTATGTGCCCTTTTGGGTTATCTTCACCGTAAATGCTTTACGCCTGATCGTCTTGCTTTTGAGCTTGTCCTGCAGGGCGATTTCCAGTGCGATCTTGCAGTAGGAGATTCGTCAACCCATTCTTTTTGCCTGATAGAATTTGAGCCCGCAAAGAAGAACTGTATCTTCACAAAAGAAGGCAATAAGTCACGTCGTAGATGGTCACCCGCGCTGGAAAAAGGATTCGGCCAAATCGTTGACTGGAATTGGCGGCTATCCAAGATCATCAACGCGCCGGATTGCCGCAGCTTGTTCGATTGCGATCGCCCATCCATTATTTCCAGTTTGGTTATTGGCCGCTCTTCAGAGATCCAGAGCAGCAGCAATCCCGTCAAACCATCTGAAGAAGAGGAACGCTTTGACTGGAGATCTCAGCAGATTGAAGTAGGAGGAGAGCATGTGTATTCCTATACATACGATAGCTTATTTAGTTTCCTCTTGAAAAAAACTCAATACTAGCCCCGCACAATGAAACTCTCTATTTTATGCCCATCCGGGACGCTTGCGAATTCTCTAGCTAGCTGCTGCCCCAAGGCCTCATACGAAAACTGGGCGCCGCTTCATGGTTGGCGGGCATATACACACGATCAAGGCAAAAACGATATCCTAATCTTGGTGTGCGGCGACGGCGTTCGGGCGGCGATGGCCGGCGCGCTTCAGCTCCTGGCGACGCGGCCCGAGGCGCCCATTCTCCTGTTGGATTATTGCCGGCCATGCGATTCTTCGCTTCGTCCCGGCGAGCTGGTCCTTATCGAAACAACGAGCGCATTTAGCAAAGAGCAATTATACCTGCTCCATGCTTCGCCTGCGCCTCTCGAAAGCCTGCCGTGCATTAGCGCCAATGATTCGCTGCTGCGCGCGGCGGCTCAAACCGTCGAAGCAATAAGAAAAGTTTCCTGCGGCTCATGCGACGCGCGCGTGGACTTCCCTTCGCAGCGCGATTGGCTGATGCGGAAGTATGGCTTCCAGGTTTTTGACGCCGTTTCCCATTCCGTAGGAGACATCATAAAGCAAAACAACGGCGCATGGCTGCCGGCGGGTATTGTCGTTCCTTGGGCGTGGGAAAGCGAAGCGAGCGGTGGCGGCGGCACGGAACACGCCACTGAAGCCTTTGTCAAGTTGATCAAGCAAGCAATGGAATCCGCAATTGCTTGACCTTTGTTTAATGCAAGAAACGCGAAAGGCGCAAGGAACGCGAAGAAAGCTTAGTGCTCTGAGTCATAAATTCAGTGACGTTTTTGTCCTGGGGATAAATGCAATGCATTCGGAAGCAGCGCCAGCTTTTGGAGTAAGGTGGCTTGCCGCCTTCTTTTTGGCGTTTCAATGGCCTTGGCGCAAAAAAGAATGCGGCAAGCCACCTTACTCCAAAAGCTGGCGCCTCTCCTATCCGCATGAATCTACTCTTCCTGCATGAGAATTTGCGATAAATTTATGAGATCGTAATTTCGAATATATGCGGTTATTTCAAAACAACAAGCCAGATGCCTGAAGCACCCTCTTCATCTCACTTGCCTGCTTTCACTCGCCATCGCGCGCGGGCGTGGATGCTGCTGTTTTTGACGGCGCTATATGCGACGCACCTGATCTGGCTGGGGATGTGCGGCGTGTTGCGGACCGAGCGGATGCGGATCAAGGGGATTGATCCGGTCGCCTATTATTCCTATTTCCATTCCGTCTATTTCGATCACGATTTGGATTTCGCCAACCAGTACCAAAAATTCGGCGAAGGCTTTCTGATCCCCGTGCGCACGCGCACGAGCATGACGGCCACGGCGCATTCATGCGGGCCGGCCATTGCGCTGGCGCCGTTTTGGATCGCCGCCGATTTCATCGCGCGCTGGGGAGGCTGGACGCGCGACGGCGCTTCGACGCCCTATCATGTAGCCGGATTCATCGGGCTGATGTTTTATGGATGGGTGGCGTTGCTGCTGATGGGCTTGTGGGTGGAGCGGCATTTCGGCGCGTGGGCGGGCGCGGGAGGGGCGGCCATCGCGTGGGGCGCCGGGCCGTTGCTGGATAATTGCATGCCGCTGACGCTCATGCCGCACGCGATCGGCGCGGCGGCCGCGACGCTGTTTCTGTTTGCGTCGGACCACTTCTTCCGGGAAGAAAGCGAGAAGACGCCCGCCCGCCGCAAACTCTTTGGAGCGGCGCTGACGGGATTCATTCTGGGCGTGGCGATGTTGATGCGATGGCAGAATCTGCTTTTCGCGATTTATCCAATGGCCCTGAGCGCGCGGCGAGCATTGCATAAGAATGATCCCAGCTCCGCCATGTCAACGGAAGGCGCCGCCAAATCCACGTCCCTATCTCAGGATATCAAATCGGAGATTTGCGCGTGGATGACGCTCATCGCCGCGGCCGCTGTGGCCTTTTCGCCTCAAATGATCTCATGGACAATCATCTTCGGCAGTCCGCTGACGATGCCCCGCCAGGGACTCGAGCGCGCGCTCAATCCTGAAATCATCGGCGTGCTTTTTTCCATGCGCTGCGGGTTGTTCACCTGGACGCCGGCGATGGGCCTGGGGCTGATTGGGTTGCTGTTTGCCGGGCGCGAGCAGCGATGGCAGGCCGGCGCGTTATTCGCCATCTTCCTCGCGCAACTCTATGTCAACAGCGCGGTTCCCGACTGGACCGCCGACTGGGGATTCGGGATGCGGCGCTTCACCGAATCGGCGCCGCTCTTCGCCTTTGGATGGGCTGCGCTGCTGATTTTTAAACGCGCGCGCCGGGTGCGATGGGACCTGGCCGCGGCGGGCGCCCTGCTGATTCTTTGGACAGAGCTTTTTGTCTTCCAATACAACTATCACATGATTTCATGGGACCGCCCGCTGACGATGCATGAGATGTTCGGCGACAAGCTGCATCTCAACAAATCCTACACGCGCCGCCTGGCCATCGCCGTTGCGCACAACCTGATCCGCCAGGGCGACAAACCTCGCGCGCTGCAATTTCTCAAAACCGGATTGGAGCTGGACCCGTGGCATGTGGACATCTATCAGGACATGGGCCGCCTGCTGGAAACCATGGGCGAGGATGAAAATGCGCTGGCATGTTATGATCGCGCATTAAAGATAGATCCCACCCATCCGGAAATCCTCCGGCTGCGCGTGGAGGTTTTGAGAGAACTTGGGAGATAATAAATTGCGGCGGCTCCCCAGCTAGAAAATGCGGCCTGAATATCGTACGGCATGGGCATGAGATTTTTCATTTGGACCGTACCGTCTTAACCTGGATTTCCCACCAAGATCAGCCCGCTCGCTATAATAGCTCAGATGCAAACGGCGTTCCGTGATGCCCTGAAAGGGCAAAAAGAAAACAGCCCAGGGCAACGCCCTGGGAACAGAGCGCAGAAATTTCGGAAAGCCCTGAAAGGGCGAAAGAAGCAAGCCATTGCCTTTCCTCACTATCTCTTTCGCCCTTGCAGGGCTTGATAGAAATAGGGATTGGCTGTTCCCAGGGCGTTGCCCTGGGCTGTTTTCTTTCGGCCCTTTCAGGGCATTTGTGGTGAGAAATGCGGGTTAAGCACTCTCAATCATAGAGCATAAATTCAAGGGCAGCGCGACGGGGGGCTGGCAGATGGGCCTGCAGAAGGCAATCCTTCAGCCAGTCGCGGTCAAATTCACACAACACGTTCCAAGGCGCGCACCGCAATGCTTCGAGAGTATATTTGCGCGCTGCGTTGGGTTTCTTTAGAACCTCTGACAACTCCGAGCAAGCAAGATGCTTGAAAATGCCTGGGGCAATAGCGAGAGCAACTTGGCGACCTGGCGCCACCTCGCAGTGCGCTATTCCCAAACTTTGGATGTATCTAGGGGGGGCATTCATATCGCAATATTCCATTGGGCGCTCGGCTTTCAACCATTGTAAGAGCGTATTTCTTGCCCAGCCGGCATCCGCGGGATTAACATCAGGATAGGCTTCCAAGTCATTGACAATTTCTTCATCCGACCATGCCAAGAGCCGCTCGGCCATAAGCAAACTATCTTGCTCTGATACAAAGCGCCGTGCAAGCGCTTCCATCTGCGGGCGTCGCTTTAGAACGGCGCAAATATCCACCAAGTCCCTTGCCTCATTTCTCTCTGCAATGCACTGGATCTTGTCAGAAAGATACTTATCCAATGAAACTCGCAAGATACTAGCCTCAATTGTCGAGGGGACAAGATCTTCGTCTGAGACATCCTGATAATTCGAGAGAACCTCAATGGTCACGCGTTCTGAATTTGGCAGAGATATTATTCCCCTGAAACCAGAACCGAATTCATCGGAGGGCTGAACCAGCTCGAAATCCTTTCCAAACGCTGAGCGTATTTGCGCCAAGATTGGACGGACGTCCAGCAATGCCTTCCGTGTGTGGAAATCCAAGTCCAGCGATTGCCTGTGCCTCAGTTCCTCTATCGCAATCGCAGATGTTCCAGCCCAATAGACTACTTTTGAAAGAAGCGGACAACGCTTAAGAAGCAGATGAAGCGCCTCGCGCAAGTTCTGTTCGTTTGTCTGCATCTTGGAATTATTCATTATGCTAAATTAATCTCTAAGGAAGTGAATAATACTGCCCAAAACACACTACCCGTTGATCTCCCACAATCGGCGTTGGGCGCGCAGATAGCGCCAGGACAGGGGCAGGTAAAGCACGAATGCGCCCAATGAAATCGCGGCATAGGTGAATATCATTTCGGCGCCCGGCAGCGTCCACCAATCGCCATTCAACACGCCGCTCGAGATGGTTTTGCTGTTGAGCAATTGCAAAATCGCTGCGCAAGGTGAAAATGAGGCCATCATCGAAAACAATTGCGAATTGGGATCTACGGCTTCCTTGATGATATAGCACACAACGGGCAGAACCACCCAAATCGCCAGAGCCAGAGCCAGCATGAGACGGAACGCGATGCGGCCCGAAACGCCTTTCATCACCATGATTCGCGCGATGAACGCGAAGCATAAGGACGGAACGATCACGCACGCCAGCCCGACTCCCAAGGCCTGCGGGGTGACGCCGGCGCCGGAAGCGAGCGCTCCGGAATAAAAAAAACTCCATGAAACCGCCGCCCAGAAAGCGGAGAGAAAGACCATATACGCGATGGCTGTGTCTATCCGGCGCAGGAAAGGCGCGCGCTTGTTGAGGCGCCACAGGTCATCGCCCGCCGTAATCTCCGCCGTACAGAAGATCATCGCCGCCATGAAGAACAGCGCCCAACCGGCCAGGAACCACCACTCCAGGTCGTCCGGCGAGGCGGCGCCCCAGCTCTTGGCGGCAAGGAAACCGAACAGAACCAGAAAAAGGATCAGGAATTGCGTATAGTTGAGCGAGCGGGTATCCGAATCATAAAGCTTTCGGCAGGCGACGAGAACCATGATTCCTGCGAACGCGGCGCCGGCGGCGATCATCAAGACCCAGCCGGGAACGGGATATTGTCCCAGGAGATTGACGGACGACCACATCAGGTTCGTCCCGCTGCCCCTGATCGCGGTATAGCTGACAACCCCGAAGAAATAAGAGAAGAAAAGCGCCAGGGTGATCGTCATCATCGCGCCCTGGGCCGACCGCGTTTTTTCCTTGATGCTGGATAAAAACAAGCCCACCGAACACAATGCCAGCGAGCCGCCAAACAGCGCCGAAAACCAGCCGATGACGTCCTCGGGCGACATGCCTCCATACAAGAACGGCACGCACAAAACCGGCAAGGCGCAAACCTGGATCAGCAGCACGTACATCATCGTCGAAATCAGTCCGCCCGCCACGAAGGTAAAAGGCCGGATCGTCGTCACCTTTAGGAAGTCAAAGGTCTGCCGCTCGCGCTCGGCGGTGATCATGCCCGCCGTAATCGAGGGCGCGACCACCAGCACCAGCAGCCCCTGAACCGCCAGGACCGAACGGAAAACCGCCTGTCCGATGTTCGCTATCTCATTCAGGAAGTTCTGGCTGTGCGGATTGAGCGTGGCCGTTTGAACCAGCAGGATCAGATAGGAGATGCCGCAGACCAGGGCGACGTAGGCGATGAGAAAAAAGATCATCGCCTTTCCGCGCATGCGCCGGCGCAGTTCGCGGGTGAAGATCGGATTATCGAAAATGACCGGCAACAGGGTCATGCTATCGCTCCGCCTTTCTCATTTGGCGCCAATCTCGAGCGCCCTGACGCGCGTGGAGACGGCGTCCCCAACGGAAATCACGCCGTCCTGATTATAGTCCGCGGCGCGCCCGTCGGCGCCCGTCAGCGCGACTCTTCCGGTAAGATGATCCAGGATTCGCTGTGAAGTCAAGTAGGCTGTGTAGTTCTGCAAAGTTTGATCCGAAGAAAGGAAGGAATAGCTTTTCTGAGGCGGATTCAGCGCGTACCCGGACGCGCCCGGCCTCACGAATCCAAACCAATTCCGGGGAACCATCATCTCATAGACGCCGCTGGTGTTCGTTGTCGCGCTGCTGATGCCATCGGTTGTTCGCACCAGAACGCCGGCAAGCGGATCGCCCACCCATGTTTGGATTTGTCCGGAAATCCGCGCCGGCGAGGGAGATGGCGAAGGCGAAGGCGAAGGCGTGGGGGAAGGCGTGGGGCTGGGAGGAGGCGTGGGCGAAGGCGTGGGATGGGGCGTACGGGACGGCGTTGGATGGGGCGTGGGCGTTGGCGCGGGCGAAGGCGTGGGCGAAGGAGTGGGAAGGACAGGCGCGCCATATCGCAGCGCCATTCCGGCCTGGTCCAGCGCGCTCAAATGCGTCCGCTGTCCCATGAGATTGAGCCAGCTATAGTAGGCGGGCAGTGGCTCGATGGTATTGAGCGTGGCGGGCGCAATGGAAAACGAGCTCTTGGAGTAGTGCATTACAGAGTCGAAGTCGTATGCGCCGTAATTCGTGGTCAGGTCCTTGTCGAAGTTGCCCTCCGCGCCCGACTGGACATTTGACAGCAGGATCGTGACGTAGCTATCCCGGTCCGATCGCGAATGCTCATGATCCAGACCCAGGGCATGCCCGATCTCGTGAGACATGATGAAGCGATAGTTCCAGTTGAAAATGCCCATTTGCTGCTGGCCGCCAATCATGCCGACGTACGACCAGTTGCCGGAGTCGTTCATGACATAGATGTAGTTCGACTGGCTAGTCCGCGCGATGAACGTCACATTGGCCACCGCCGT
>JAPLSP010000576.1 GCA_026398575.1 Candidatus Sumerlaeota bacterium
CGGGGTCAATCGCGCGCAGGAAAAGCGTGCTGTAGGCGTCACGGTCGAACTCCTGCATCAACTCCTGATAATCGGTCCAAAGCTCGGAATCATAGGCCGAGCCTTTGGCCTCGAAGATGCCGACGATGATCCACTTGCCGCGCCCGAGTTGCGGCGTGTCGCCGAGATTCAGGTTCTGGAACCGCTTGGAAGCCGCGCGCGAAACCACCGCTTCGCGCAGGCCGGGCTTGAACATCCGCCCCGCGACGATGGCCACCGCCGGGCGCATCTTTAGCGAGGCAAGATGCACGCCGCGGATCATCAGATTCGAGGATTTGCCGTCCGGCTGTTTGGGCTTGTTGGCCAGCACGATCAACTCGGGGACGATCAGCGCCTCGCCTTTTTCGTCCTTGGCGATGCCGGGAAAATTGCGCACTATCTGATACTGCGCCTTGGTCACGACGCTCTGCCCTTCGGCCTGCGCGCCGGGCCGCATGACAATGACATTGAGCGGATCGCCCGTCGTCATCAGAGCGCGTTCAATCCCGCGCTCCAGCGACATGACGATGATAAACGTGGCCACCACCAGCGCGAACGTGAACGCCGTCATCAACGTCCCCGACCAGCGATTCATCAAATAGCGGATATTATATTTAATCGGAATCAGCATTTATCAATCAGGCATTCCCCATTGGATATTCCCTGTTGGAAATTGGACTTTCTCTGTTGGATATTGGATATTGATTATTGGATATTGTGTTGTCTCATTCCATCTGCCTCATCGCGCCGGTAATCGTCTGACTCGAAGCGCGCCAAGCCGGAACAATCCCGGAAAACACGCCAATCCCCGCGGCAACGAGCAGCGTCATGGCATAGATCGCCCAACTCGGGCTGAAGTTCTGAATGAATCCCTGTGTGACCCCAACCAGATCCATTGAGCGAAGAATTCGAATAAGAACAAGCCCGACGCCGAATCCGAGCATGGCGATGAACAACGCTTCGCCCAGGATCAGAAAGAGAATGACGCGGCGCGGATAGCCGATCGCTTTCAGGATAGCGATCTCGCCCGTGCGTTCGCGGATCGCCATTGCCATCGTGCTGGCCGCGACCAGCAGCATCGTGAAGATGACGACCGAAGCGATGGAGCCCACCAGCACGCGAATATTCCCCAGCATCGAGACAAAGCCCAGGATGAACGCTTTCTCGGTTTCGGTCTTCGTCTCGGCAGGTGAATTGCGGAACATGCCGTCAACCGCGTCAGCGACAGCGGGAACGGATTCGGGCTTATCCACCCTGAGATAATAAGACCCGACGGCGTTTCGCTTGCCCAGCGCCTCATTGAGATAATCATGGCGGAAGAAAAACGAGTTGCGGTCGTTGGGGTCGTAGTAGTCGCCCACGATGACGAATTCCAGGTCCACCGGATAGATGGTCCCTTTGAGCGTGATGCGATCGTCCACCTTCCAGCCGAACCGCTTCATCAGATTTTCCGCCGGCACGCAGCCCATGCGCTCGGAGGCAAACCGCCGCTTGGTTTCGTCGCTGACCTTGATCTCCGGACGCAATTCCCAAAACGCGACGGGATCGGTGGCGAAGTTGGCGAACTGGTTTTTGAGTTCCTTGTAGGCGCCGTTGAACCACTGCAACGGCGCGACGCACTGGACATGCGGAATTCGTTTGATCTTGTCGAGATAGGCCAGCGGCATTTCCTCGGCGATTGAAGTCGAGCGATGCGTGATCAGCCGCAGTGCCGAGGCCTCCGTCTGGGGCGGCCCCAGCAGAATTTCAAGAAACGTCGTCAGCGCGATCAGCAGGAACAGCGAGAACCCAATGCTCAACACCGTCAGCGCCGTGCGCCGCTTGTTGCGAAAGACATTCTTTATGATGAATCGCTGAAAGCTCATGACGGTAACTTCGCAGCCTTTATCCCGGTGAATCCACGCGTCCGTGAAAGCGGCGAATTGATAACCAACCCCCGTCCCCAAAGCAATGGCAAATCATCCCCGGAGGATTAGCCGTAACCCTTTAGCGATGCGCAGCAGGGTCACGAATAACCAGGGACAATATAATGATCCATCATGCCAAGCGCAAATATATCGCTATGCAATATTGGCGCCCAAAATAATAAACAAGGCTGATATGGCAAAGCGGCAGATGTATTAGCCGGTCTTTAGCCGGCTCCTCATTGCCCCCTGCTTCAGCAGGCGGCTAGCCGTCACGTCTTGCTTCGCCTTCGCGGCGCGGTTCGCCATCGCGTTTGACATCTCCTTCGCGCTTTGCATCACCTTCGCGGCGCACATCGCCCCCTTGCTTCGCTTCGCCGTCGCGACGGGGGTCGCCTGCGCGTTTCACTTCGCCGTCGCGCTTTGCCACCCCTTCGCGGCGGGGTTCACCTTCGCGCTTTACTTCACCTCCCTCGCGACGCGCTTCGCCTTCGCGGCGCATCATGTTCTGCATTCGCTCGCGCTGGGCTGCAAGGCGCGCAATGTTGCGGCGCTGTTCGGGCGTCAGGATGCGCATTTGAGTGAACGCCAGCGAAACGCCAAGTTTGTCAAGATCGCATTCGATTGCTTTGATCTTCTCGACCAGCGCGAGAGCGTCCTTTTCGCGATCTGTGCCGCTGTCCATCAATCGCTCGAGTTCGAGGCGCACGGCCTCGGCTTTTGCCCGCAGATCAATGGCCTTGCGGCGCGCATCGTAAATCGCCTCCTTGCTTTTCTCCAGTTGTTCGTCTGTCAACTGCAACTCGCCGGCCACTTCCGGCACAAGGAACGCCCAGGCTGCCGGACTTTCCTGCGACGCCGTCCGGATCATGGGCGCATTACTCCCTTCGGCGCTTCGAGCGGCTGCAGGCTGCTCGCGTTGCGCAGGCGGCTGGGCGCCGGCCAACGCGCATAGGCCAAGGCAAAGAATGACGCCGGCGGCCACCGCTGCGATGGAACAAGGGCTTACACGCATTCCCGCGCCGCTTTCGACATTGGCTGTAGATTGGTTTTTCATGGGGCATTTTTCTCCTTTGTGAGAGGGTACATATAATAATTCAAAGCGGTGGATGTTAGCGCGCTTCGCGCGCATCCGTCAAGCTTGAGTCTTGCGCCTCGAATTAGCCGTTGCATCCGGCCCGGCGGGCGTGAATTACTGGGTGGGGATGAATGCCATGCAGTCGGAAGCTGGCGCCTCTCCTATCCGCATTAATCTCCTCTTTCGGAGACGCCGCTATTCGCAACTTGCTCAAAGCCGCTGCCGCGATCGGAGGAGCGCGCGTTTTCGAGATCGCCGCTTCGCTGGTCCGCCAGAAGATCATCGCCGTCTGGCTCGGGCCGTCGGGCTATTTCATCCTGGCGTGGATTCGCAACGTCTGCGACCTGCTGACGACGCTGCCGCTGCTCGGCTTGCCCGCCGCCTCCGTCAAGTTCATCGCCGAGGGTTCCCGTGACGAGAACAAGGCCGCCATTCGCCGCGCCATCTCCGCCACGCTGGGCGCCGCGCTGATCAACGTCCCGCTGGCGCTGATCGTTTATTTCTGCATCAGCCGGCGCCACATCGCCGACGTTGAGGGCATCGGCCTGCCATACTTGACGATGCTGCGCGTATCGCTGTTGTCGGTTCCAGTGATGGCGGTGGTCGCGATATTCAATTCGTTCCTGATCGGCTTCAAGCAAACGCGCCGCAACGCCACGCTGATCGCCGCCTGCTCGCTCGTGATGCTGATCGTGGGGACCGGTCCGGTGCTGCTGTGGGGGCTTTGGGGCGCCGCCATCGGTCTCGTTGCCGCCAGCGTCATCAACGCGGCGCTTTATACCTGGCATTTTGCGCGCGTTTTTCCGATCGCCCTGCGCGATTTTTCATGGCGGCAGGTCTGGCGGATGCGCGGCTTGGCGGCGGGCGACTGGCTGGGAGGGACGTTCGCGCTGTTCGCGCTGCTGATTGTCCGCTCGCGCCTGGGGGATGCGCCTTTCGACAGCGAGGCGGGCGGGCTCTATAACTCGATCTTTGTCCTGTGCTCGATGTATTTCGGCCCGCTGGCGCACACGCTGATTTATTACACCTATCCGCGCATGAGCGAACTGCGCGGACGCGAAGAGATTGTGAACGAAATCAATGGGACGCTGCGGCTGATGCTGCTTCTCGGCGCGCCGGCGGTGGTCGTGATGCGATTGGCGATCGAACCGCTGCTGCTCATCCTTTTCAGCGGCGCCTTCGTGGCCGCCGCGCCGCTGCTGCCGTTTCAGCTCCTGGGCGAATGGTTCCGGCTTCCCATGCGCTCGCTGGGCATGGCGTTGCTGGGGCAGGAACGGCTGAAGCCGTATATTTTCTTCGATCTGCTGTTTTATGCGATCCTCATCGCGGCGACGCTGCTGGGCGCGCAAGCCCTTTCATTCATCCATCTGGGGCGCACGCTGACCTCGGCGCCGTGTGTGGGCTATGCTGCGGGGGCTTTGGTCGGCGCCCTTGGCTATTACTGGATGGCGCGGCGCGCGTTTGGTTTTCGCCTGGGGCGGGAAAACCAGATCCTGATCGCGTCCAGTCTTTCGCTGCTGGCCATTTCTCTTTTCGTGAATCCTGGCGGAAGCTTGCTCTGGCCCGCGCAAATCGGCAAAGCGATCCTGCTGATTGCATGGGTGGGACTTGTGATACGGCGAGAGGAATGGCGGCGATTGGGGCTGTTACTGCAGACGCGTAGACGCGGAGAGGAGAGACGCGGAGACGAGAAGATGAGAAGACCTTAAGACAGAAAGACGCTGAGAGGATAAGACACGTCTCC
>JAPLSP010000775.1 GCA_026398575.1 Candidatus Sumerlaeota bacterium
CCCAGTGGGCGCTCCCAGTGAGCATGCATGTCCTGGAAGTAGGTCCAGGGCGCCCAGGCGCGTGCGAAGGCCGGCGGCTTGAGATGGGGCTCGAGCGCGTGATATATTTCAATTTCATTGGGAGTCAGGATTGCGGAGAGAAGCGAAGCGTCTGGTTCGCTGGAGGAAATTGGCTCGAGGTCTATGCCCAGCGCGATATTTTGCGCAAATGCAAGGGCCACGGCGGCGCCACCAGGAGACTGTCGGAGAGTCTTATTCTCCGACAGGCCTCTTGAGTGCGAGAGATTGAATTCAATATCCGCATGATGATCCGGGCTGAGTTCCGGTTTGCCATGCGGGCCGAGGCGGAGATGAACGTCGCGAGGATGGATTCCCAGAAAATCTCCCAGCAACTTGCGCAAAACGCCGCGCGCCCAGACGAATTCATTTTTAGGCGCCAAAGCCCTATATCGCGAGGCTCTTTGCTTTTCGTCCTCGCTGAGATATTTCCAGCACTGCTCCAGGCCCTCTTGCGTGACCGCTGAGGCCGGCGCCAGCCAGACATGAATCTCGTTCGTTGGCAGGATCATACGATTAGAGAATCTTGCCGCTTTCGGAGACGCGCAGGATGATGTGCTTCCCTTTTTTCCGGATGTCCGCCTCGTAAACCGGCTCTTTTTCCTCCAGAATTTTCTCGATTCGCAGAATGTGATCGGACGCGGCGGATTTCTCGAGCGCCTGACGCACAGGCGCCGGCGCATTCTGAAAAGGAATTTCCACGCCAATCAAGTCCCCTTCATGGTCAACGGTGAAAATGCGCTTGACGCTGTTGCGCACGGCGCCGACTTCGTAGAGTTGCATCCCCTCGACAACGGAGCAGTCAATGTGCGCCAGGCGATCACCGCCCAGATTCGCCTTGATTGTTTTGCGCGCGGCCTCCGGCATCTCATCCAGATGAACCTGCTTTGCCTCCACCTGTCCGGCCGGGTTCAGGCAAATCGTGCGCCGGCGATTGTCGCGTCTGTAAACAGCGTCGAAGGTGACGTCGCCTCCCTCATCGCAACGACCGATGTAGTACAATTCGCCATTGCCCACTTCGGCGCGCAGCGTTTTCTTGACCGGCTCCGGCGCCTCTTGCGGCGCGATTTCCACCGCCAGCAGCGTCCCATCCACGTCCACGGTAAAGAACCGCTTGCGCTCGCCCTGGAAAACTTCGACTTCGTAAACAATATCGCCGTCTTCATTGCACCAATAGACCTGGCCGATTTTGTTTTCGGATTCAATGCGGCGTATCTCGGCGCGAACGGCCGGCGGAACCTCGCGGGGGAGGACTTCGCGGCTGAGCAAAAGGCCATCGGCGGATACCGTGATCGTGCGGTCGTCGCCCGTCGTGGTGGCGACATCGGCTTCGTAAACGATTTCGCCTTCTTCCTGAGTCTTATTAAACTGATGAATTACGGCTTTGCCGGCTTCGCGCAGAAGGGTTTCGCGCGCGGCAGGCGGCACATCGCGAAATGGAACCTTGGTTGAGGGCGGTTGAGCCCACAGCGAACTGAAACTGCAAGTCTGCGCGAAGAAACAGGCGAGAAAAAAACGAAGGCTGGGTTTGTTCATGTGTTTCCATTTCTTCGCGCGTGGCGGCGGATTGAAATGAAGAAGGGGATTATGCTTCGGCGGATGACAAAAGCAAGCCTGAATGGCGGCAGGGCTGGCGGCCCCTGATCTTTCATCAATCTGGTTGCTCAATAGCCTTTTGCGAATCAGATGTAAGACTTTGCCTGATTTCCAGCGATTACCCAACCGTGGCGTCGAGTGGTAGGCCGCTCCGCTCCGCCGGACGGCCCCGCGCGCTCGG
>JAPLSP010000129.1:0-18547 GCA_026398575.1 Candidatus Sumerlaeota bacterium
CCAGGATATGCGGCTGGGCAGTGATGCCGACAAGACCGTTGATCGTAAGCATGGCAATGGTGAAGGCCGACAGCCCGCTCACGGCGCTATACACCTGAAAAAATTCCGGTTTCAGCGTGGTGTGCATACCCGTGAAGCCGCCCACGGCCTTAAGCCCCATCGGCAACAGCAAAAACGACAACACGATGATCAAAAAAGATTGAATAAAATCGGTGTAGGCGGCGGCGATCAGTCCTCCGAAGAAACTATAGAGGATAAACGACACCGTCATGGCAAAGACGACGCCGTTGGGCGAAATCACATCGCCGCCCGTGGCGACGGAGATCAGCTTGCCGGCGCCCTTAAGCATGGCGCCCTGGTTGAATACGAAATATGCGATGGCGAAGATCGAATAGATCAATCCCAGTTTGCGCGAATAGCGGTCCTCGATGATTTCGCCAATCGTCGTGCGCTCGCAGCGCCGGTACCAGGGCGCCATGAGCCAATAGAACGGCGTGATCAGCATGTTTTTCCACTGATACCAGATCGTGGCAAAGCCGAGATGATAGACGGCGCCGACTTGCGCGACGGGCTGTTCGGCGTGCGTTCCGGTGCCGAACGATTGCCCGATCATGATCCACCAGCTAAGTTTGCGGTCGCCCAGGAAATAGCCGCCGCTGGTCTTGATGCGGCGCGCCAGCCATAAACCAAAAATAGTGATGCCGATAAAATAGCCGGCTAAAACGACGGTATCGAGCCAGTTCCAGCCCGTGACTTCTTGTAGCGGCACTTTGCGCTCCTATTCTTGGAAGGACTATATTCCTTTGAGAGAGGCATCCAGTTTGCATGCCTTCCCGGCTTCGCTTTTTAGTTCCACAGTCTTGTCTCCATAGCGAACCTTGAGCGCGCCGCCGAGCGTCGGGCGAATCGTTGCCGTGGTCAGTTTGCCGTCTTTCCAGACAATATCCACTTCGCGCCCGCCGCGCGCGCGCAGCCCCTTGACGCTTCCCGAAGGCCATGCCTTGGGCAACGCGGGCAGCAGGTGAACGTCGCCAGCATGACTCTGCACCAGCATTTCAGCAATGCCCGCGCTGCCGCCGAAGTTGCCGTCAATCTGGAACGGCGGGCAAACGTCGAGCAGGTTGGGATGCGTCGAGTTGGCGAGGAGTTCGCTGAGCATTTTGTAGGCATGGTCGCCGTCTTCGAGGCGCGCCCAGAAATTGATCTTCCACGCCTTGCTCCATCCCGTGCCGCCGTCGCCGCGCAGTTCGAGCGACTTCTTCGCCGCCGCCGCCAGCTCGGGCGTGCCGCGAAGCGTGATCTGGCTGCCCGGATACAACGCAAAGAGGTGCGAGACGTGCCGATGATGCGGGTCCCTTTCTTCGTAATCTTCCGTCCATTCCATCAGCTGCCCGCGCTTGCCGATTTGCAGTTTTGGCAGACGGCTGCGAGCGGCGGCGACCTTGGCGCGGAACTCGGCGTCCGTTCCCAATATTTCGCCTGCCCGGATGACATTGCCAAACAGCGCCCAAACGATTTCCGTATCCATCGCCGGCGCCATGCACAGCCTTTGCGCGGAGCCGTCGGGCAGCTTGTAGGAATTTTCCGGCGAAACCGAGGGGCCGGTGACGAGGCATTTGGTCTTCGGGTCTTCCACGAGGTAGTCGAGGAAAAACTCGGCCGCTTCTTTCATCACCGGATAGCCGCGTTTGGCCAGGAACTCGCGATCCTGCGTGAACTCATAATGCTCCCAGAAATGCTGCGTCAGCCACGCGGCGCCCATCGGCCACATTCCCGAACCCGGGCCGTCCACGGGGCCGGTGTGACACCAAAGGTCCAGGTTATGATGCGCGACGAAGCCGCGGCAGTTGTACATCGCTTTGGCTGTGCGGCGGCCGGACTCGCGGGCGCGCTCGATGAAATCGAAGAGCGGCGTCGCGCATTCCGATAGATTGCACACCTCGGCGGGCCAGTAGTTCATCTCGGTGTTGATGTTGATCGTGAACTTCGATTCCCAGGGCGGCTTGAGGCTGTCGCACCAGATGCCCTGCAGATTGGCGGGAAGGACATTTCCAGCGCGGCTCGAACCGAGCAGCAGGTAGCGCCCAAACTGAAAATAGAGCGCTACCAGCCCGGGATCGTCGCCGCCTTTCTTGACGCGGGCAAGCCGCTCGTTGGTCGGCGTTGCTTCTTCCGCGGAATTGTTTGCGGGATTCGTCAGGTTCAGTTCGACGCGGCGGAAGAGCTTCTGATGGTCCTCGACGTGCGCCTTGCGCAATTGCTCATAAGGCTTGTTAGCAGCGGCCAGATATTCGGCGCAGCGCTTGTCCGGGTTCTGCCCATTGAAATTGGACGCCGCCGCCAACAGCAGCGTCGCCGAATCGGCGCCCTCCACGATCACCTTGGCGCCTTCGGAGCGCGTCTTGCCGCCTTCGGCGCGAATGCGAAGGGCGGCCTCAAACTTGACGCCCTTGTTCGCTACCCCCAGCTGCTGAACCTCCTCCGCTGAATAGCGCCCGTCTGCGACGTCACATTGTCCGCGCAGAATCATATAATCCGGCGCCGCCAGCTCGGCCACGGCGTCTTTTTCGCGGTCCATCGTCACGGAAAAACTGATCTTGCCGGGCTTGTCCGACGTGAGGCGCATAACCAGAACCTGGTCGGCGGCGCTGGAAAAAATTTCGCGAATGAACGTCGCGCCATCGGACGTGTATTGAATGCGGACAATGGCGGCATCGAGATCGAGATCGCGGCGATAATTGGCAGCTGACGAATGCCCGGGAAATTCCAGCAGCAAGTTGCCTAGAGTCTGGTAGGGAGGCTCGCGAACGGGTCGCGACATCATCTTGGCGGCAACCAGTTTTTCCGCTTCGGCGGGTTTGCCCTCGAAGAGCAGCCGTCGCGCTTCGGGCAGCGTTTGGAGCGCCTCCGGATTGGTGGCGTCCCACGGTCCGCCCGCCCAGACGGTCTCTTCGTTGAGTTGGATGCGCTCGCGATCCACGCCACCAAAGATCATCGCGCCCAAGCGTCCATTTCCGACCGGCAACGCCTCGACCCATTTGTCCGCCGGCTGGCGAAACCAAAGCGTCAGCGCGCTCTTGGGCGCCGGCGCCTCGCCCGTCAGCGCCGCCCGCGAAACCGGCGAATCGGCAGGCGGTTTGGGCTTGCGGGTTTGGGCGCCAGCGAAACATGCCATCAGAGAAAAAAGAACACATACAAGCGCGAATCGAATCACGGTTCGGGTGACTCCCTTTTGCATGAATTAAACGACAAACAACTGGCATTAGCGACAGGCTTTGATAGTCAAGCATTGCAAATTTGCAGCGCCTTACCAAATGACATCAACCGGATATGAAGGGAATACCTTGTCCGCGCTTATAATCGTCAGTCCTTCCACCCGCGCCTGGGCAATTAGTATGCGATCAAAGGGATCTTTGTGGTGTAGAGGAAGGCGATCCAACTCGTAAACATGAGAAATATCCACAGATAGCATGCGAACAGCATTTTCCGACTCTTGGCGATTGACGATATCCAACAATGGCCGCTGCAATACAAGTTTCCCGCTTTGTTTCTTAATCATGGCCTCCCAAATACTGGCAACGCTGAGCCACAAATTATTCTCTGAATCTTCAAGTAATGATATTGCACGCGGAGATAATTTATCCGGCTCCAATTCCCAAAAAAGAAATGTATGCGTATCTAGGAGCAGGTTCATTTATCATTTCCTAGCCAAAACTCATCCGGCAATGGTTCATCAAAATCATCACTGATCCAGCCTTCACCTTTTCCCAGACCGGCGATTCGCTTTCCTGGATGCGCTGGAATTGGCAGAACACGCGCCATCGGCGTATGCCTATCCTCAATAATTATCTCCGCGCCAGGTTCCAGCATTCGGAGCAACTCTGACAAATGAGCTTGTGCTTCTGTTATGTCAACCGTCTTAATCATTGTTCCCACCTCCATACACTGCATTGAATCTCCAATCCGCAATCTGCAATTCGCAATCAAATCAGCGTCCACGGCTCGCGAGTGAAGCGGCCCATCATGCGGTTGGCTTCGTCGTCGTTCACGAAGCATTCCTTGGCCGGGTCCCATTTGAGCGTGCGCTTCAGCATCATGGAGATATTTCCGAGATGGCACATCGTGGCCGAACGGTGTCCGACTTCCTCGTCGCAGATCGCTTTCTGACGCGTGCGGATGCAGTTGAAGAAGTTCCGCTTGTGATCGTTGCTCATGTAAAGATGCGTTTCGTTTGGGCCGATCGTCTCGCGCAGCAGCGACGCCGGCTCGGCCTTGAGATAGCCGCGCGACGTATCCACCCAGCCCTTGTCGCCTTCGAAGCGAACGCCGCCCGACGGACTTCCCGTCTTGCAGATCAGCTTGACGCCGTTGGCATAGACGCACTCGAAGTAAATCTTGGTGGCCGTGGTGAAGAGTCCCGTCGTGGCGAATTCGCCGTTGCCGGTGATCTCGACCGGGCCGGAATCATCCATGCCGAGTCCCCATTGCGAGATATCGAGCGAATGCGCGCCCCAGTTCGTCGTCTGCCCGCCGGAATAGTCGAGGATGAAGCGGAACGTATAGTGGCAGCGCTGCGAGGTGTATGGCGCATAAGGCGCCGGCCCCAGCCACGTCTCATAATCCAATTCCGGCGGGACGGGCTCCGGCTGCCATGTCGGGCCGCACTTATGATTGTTCCCTGCGACCCAGGCATAAACGGTGTGGATTTTGCCGATCCGCCCATTGCGCACCAGTTCGCAGCCGCGCCGGAAGGTGGCCATCGAGCGCTGCATGGAGCCGGTCTGAAGGATGCGGCCATAGCGGCGCACTTCTTCGCGCAGGAGTTTGCCTTCATTGATCGTCAGCGTCAGCGGCTTCTCGATGAAGACGTCTTTGCCATGGCGCACGGCGTCCAGGCCGGGAATCGTATGCCAGTGATCGGGCGTCGTGATGCAGACGGCGTCCACGTCCGGGCGGCGCGTCACTTCGCGAAAATCGCCATAGCCCTTGCATTCGGCGCCGTATTTATCCGCCACGGCCTTCATGGCGCTGGCCAGATGCTTCTTGTCCACGTCGCACAAAGCCACCACCTGCGCGTCCGACATCCCGAGAAAGCCTTTCAGGTTGCCGGAGCCTTGCAGGCCGACACCGACCATGCCGACGGTGATGCGGTTGCTTGGCGCCACGGCGCCATCCGCGCCCAGCGCCGAGGAAGGAATAATCGTTGGGAACGCCAGCGCCGCGCCCGCGACGCCCACGCCCGCCTTCGCCGCCGTCTTAAAGAATTCCCGCCGTTTCATGCCTTTTGTTTGCGCCATTTTACAATCTCCTCTTTGGCTTGTGTTTGGAGTTCAATCTTCAGATTGTGTTTGGAGTTCAACCTTTAGGTTGTGTTTGAAATCCGGGAACAAACTGCCCAGTCCCAGAACCATCTGATAGCGCATGATTGCGTCAATGTCTTGCGGTCGGGACGGCTTCAAGGTCGACATTCCATTCGTCAGGTGTATATGCGAGGAGCGTACCTACTAAATGCACGCTTTCCGGGCCGAATTCGGCATCAAGCGCATCCCAAATCATTTGCTGTCTTTTCAGGTCTTTTAGGCCGCTGAATGTGGAAGAAATGATATTGCCACTCCATTTCTGCCCCACCCTTTCCAACTCGAACTTCGCCTCGTTCAGATTCAATTGCCTCGTCAGGGTGTCTTCCAACTGATGTTTGCTTAACGGCATAATAGCACCTCACATCTTTTGATAATTGCGGAACAGGCTTCGTAGAATTCACCAGACGCCTTCTTCAAGGTTCGCCGCCTATCGGTTTCTCGCAGTTCGCTCCACCTTCTCTCAATATATTGATTCGAGGCAAAACGCAGATTGTTGAACCACAGCCGTCCTACCTTTTGTATATTGGCAGTGAAGTCATCATCACGACCTGCGCTCGAAAGCAAACCCATGCTGCTAACCATAGTTGAAAGCTGGCGCAGGTCGTGGCCTGTTTCAAGCGCCTTTTTTCCCTGCCGGATATCCGGATCGTTTTTCCAAACCACGGCCCGAAGCATGCCCTCTACGCCACGCCCAGCCAAATAGACGCTTCCCGCGAAATGCTCTCGGCCCAGCAGGATGCCAGCCTCCAGCAGCCGCTCCCGTGCGCCTTGATGGTAAGTAGCCTCGCCGAAAGTGGCATATCGTTTTTCTCGCTCTGCCATCGCTTGCCTCCGGGCGTCTCAAATCAGACTCACATTTCCGTATGAGCCTGATGGTTTGCAATATCGCATCATATATAGCCTACTTCTTTCATTCTTTTAGCTAGGCCAAGAATTACGCGAAAATCAGCTATGTTTATCCATGATTTTTCGCTCATATGCGTTTCCCAGTCGCGTTCGTCTAGCCTGCTTGTTTCAATATTGTACTGGATGATTAAGCAATCAACTCCTGCCGTTGTGACAACCCAATCACCCTCCCTCATTAATATTGGCGGCAGTTCCATACGTGTCGCTGCTTCTACAATTGAAATGCATCCGATTTCCTTGCTTGGATGATTCACAGTTCCCTTATAAGGCTCAGGGAAAAGGATAGCACACACTTGATGATTGGTGCTCATATTAGCCTCCTTGGGATATATTGAGTACTATTTCTGCCTTTTCGATTTCGCGATCATCTCATTCAGCTTCTTCTCATACGCCTTTCCATTGAGCGGCATATCCACCGTTTTGTCGGTCCACGTCGAAAAGAGCATTGCGTTGGCCAGCTCAACCGAATTCAAGCCTTCCTCGGCGGGCGCGATCAGCGGCTTTCCATCCAGGATCGCGTCGCAGAAATTCCTCAGGATCGCGATGTGCTGTTCGCCCGGACCGCCGAATGGAATATCGGCAACCCACACATCCGGCTTGCTGAAGTTGTCCTTAGTTGTGCGCTTGAACTCAGTCGTTGGCGTTTCATTCCGCGTGAATGTGATCCTGCCATTCTCCAAAACCACGAGTCCGCGCTCGCCCGCGATCTCAAGGCGATTGACGCCCGGCGCTTCGCCCGTCGTCGTGACAAAGACGCCCGTCGCGCCGTTGGGATATTCGAGATAAGCGGTCACTTCGTCCTCGACTTCGATGGCGTGATGCTTGCCGAAATGGCAAAAAGCGCGCACGCGCGACGGCATTCCGCAGAGCCACTGAAACAAATCCAGGTTATGCGGGCATTGATTGATCAGGACGCCTCCGCCCTCGCCCGCCCACGTCGCGCGCCAGCCTGCCGAGCCATAGTAGCAATCCGGGCGGAACCAATCGGTGATCATCCAGCTCGTGCGGCGAATCTCGCCCAGCTCACCCGAGGCGATCAGGCGCTTGAGGCTCTGATAGCACGGCTCAGCGCGCATCTGAAACATTGCGCTGAAGACCTGTTTGGGATTCGTATGCGCCGCCATCAGCTTCTGTCCGTCGGCCTTATGAACCGAAACCGGCTTTTCCACCAGGACGTGCAATCCGGCTTTCAGCGCTTCGATCCCCACCGTCGTATGCGCATAGTGCGGCGTGGCGATGAGGACGGCGTCCACCGCGCCCGAATGAATCATCTCTCCGGCGTCCTTGAACGTGAGGATATCCTTGAACGCATCGAGGCGTTTCTCGTCACTATCGGCCACCGCCACGAGTTTGCAGCGCGCCTTGCCAAGGCGGATGTTGGCAATGTGTATCTGACCGATATAACCCAATCCGATGACGCCGAGACGAACAGCCATAATTGCGAAACTCCTATAGATATGATTTGAGGGAACTGACACGGACCAACACGGACTGACACGGACCGACACAGACAAACACGGACCGCTGCCAAACTAACCCGCCCCGCTCCAGCCCGCCCGAGCCACGAACCACGAAACACCAAACACGATATTACTTCTCCGCCTCCATGTCCATCTTCTCCGATTCCTCTTTCCATTTGCCTTTCAGGGCATTGGCGAAATCTTTGACAAGATTCTTGTCATTCTTGCATACTTCAGCCGCTTTCTTGATCGCCGCGTTCGCTTCCGCCGGCGCCTTGTCCCGCAGGCCCCGCGCGATATCGTAAACCGCAATGCCCGCCTCGGCGCTGACGGCGGGATCGTCCAGACAGCCCACCGCCATTTGCAGGGTTTCGAGCGAACTGATTTCCTGCAACCCGGACAGCACCATTTTCTTGTCATCCGCGCGCTTGCACATCCCCATCGCATTGCGTAGCATTTTCAAAGTCTCGTCCGGCGTGCGGCCTTTCGCGGGCTGCGAAGCGATCCGCGCATATCCGCGCAGCGCCAATGCCCGATGCTTTTCGTCCTGCGCGCTCTGGGCGATGCCGAGCAAGTCCGTCGCCGCTGAGTCATCCGGCCAGTCGGCCAATCCGCGCACCGCCGCTTCTTTGAGCTGCTCGTCGGCGCCATTCCAGGTTTGTTTCAGGGTTTTCAGAGCATTGGCGCCGCCGATGCTTCCCAATGCGCACAGCAGCGCCGCCTGGACCGGTTTGGGCGCAGCGGCGATTCGGGCGATGATAAGATCGGCGTTCTTGTCGCGATCCTTTGTCTTCAAAGCAATGTTGACAATGGTCTTTTGCGCCAGCTTCAATTCCGAATCCTGCGTCAGCTTCGACAGCGCGTCGAGCAGCGCGGGCAGTTGATCCGGCCCTGCGAGCGCCAAGAGCGCCTTCCATGCTGCGCCGCGCGTATCCTTGTTGGCGCCGCCCGCCATCTCGATCAACATGGGAGCGGCGGAGACGGCATTGCGGGCGCCCAGGAGAGCGATGATCCTGACCGCTGCTTCGCCTTGCGCTTGTTTGGCTTTTGCCGTCAACGCTTCATTGATCCCTTCGGCCTGCATGCTTGTCAGCGCGGCGACGGTCGCGTCCGCCTCCGGGCCTTTGGCTTCGAGGAAAGGAACCAGGGCATCCACGATGCTCGCGTCGCCGAGCTTGGCCGAGGCCGAGATCGCCGCCGCGCGGATTGCCGCGTCTCCGCTCTTCAGAGCGCTGGCGACCGCGGGCAGAGCCGTTTTGTCGCCGCGCCGCTCCAGGCCGTTGAGCAACATCACCTGCGAGTCGGGCGGCATCGAGGCGAAGCCGGCGGACAGTTCTTTCGATGCCTCCGCCGAAGCGGGGATTTCGCTGACGCATGATCCGGCCGCCTGACGAATGTTTTTGTTTGAATCTTTCAGTGCCGCGACCACGAGCGGCGCCGCTTTATCTTTTTCGACGCGAACCAGGCCGCGCAAGGCCATCGCCTTTGCCGCCCAGGATGGGCTCTTGCCGATGATGTCGCGATACGCCGCTGCCGCGCCCGCCGCCTCTGAGCCGCCCGCGCCCGGTTCATAGCATTTGACGATGGCCCCATCCCTCTTATGCGCCAAATCGCCGCCCGCCTTGACGCCCGCTAGCGCTTTGGCCGCGTCTTCGCCGCCGATATGTCCGAGCGCTTCGATGGCCGCCGTCGCCAGGGCCGGATCCACTCCGCCAGCCAGTGGCGCCAGCGCCGGAACCGCCTTCCGGTCATTGCGGATGGCGATCGAGGCTATTACCACGAGTTTGCAGTTTCCCGGCGCCTGGCCCAGACCATCGCGCAACGCAGCGCTCGCGGCTTCTCCGGAAATCTCCTGCAACGCCATGCAGGCGCAATTGCAGAGTTTTTCATCCTTCAGCATCGCCGCCAACACGGGAACGGCGGCTTCGGAACCAATGCGCCGCAGCATCCGGCAAATCCATTGTTTGCACTCGAAGGTAGCCTCCGGCGCCGTCATGCATTTGATCAATTTCGCTTCGACCGCTTTTATCTGTTCGGGCTTCCCCTTTTGAATCTCCAGCTCGATGACGGTCATTGGCTCGCGATTTTCGCCGAATTTATACTTGATGATCGCCGCGTAAGGGTCTCCCGAAAAAGAAGGCGCCGTCGGCAAATCCTTGATCTCTTTGGGCGCGTCCGCCGCTTTTTTCGTATCGTCAGCGGCGGGCGCAGCCGCTTTGGCGCCCCCGGCGGATTTTTTATTGGACGCGGGCTTTTTATCCTGCGCCCTCGCCACAGACATCGCCAGCAGACATAAAACCAGGACGCTCGCTTGAAAGATCTGCTTGCCCGAAAAAATGCTGCTCTGTCTCATGTTCATCTCCTCTTGATAATTATTATCCTGCAAATTGCATCGCTATCCTTGCCTTGCGCTTGCATTTAAGATCGTTACGCCAACGATTGACTTGCCGTCTTTTCTGAGCAAAATATCATTATCTAGTTCAACCGTCGTGGTAGCCCGTTGAGGCTTGCGAAAACTCATATAAAGCACATCCGCTTCCTCATCATAATCAAGCCACACATGCCGTGCGGGCAACTTCAGCATATCCGTCGCCATCGTGACGCAACTGCCAATGAAGTTTGGCATATTCATGTCTTTATTTTATCAATAGCACTTACAGATGGAAAATTTTGATTAATCAATTCCTGACGGTTCACATGCTTGACGAGCATAACACTTTGATTGATTCTACCAAGAATTGTCTCGATTAATACTTGTCGGGACGGTTTTTTCTTCCCTAGAGAAGCCCCTAACTCGATTCGAAGGAGGTTGAGGTCAGATAACTCAATAGTATCCAGTCGCTTTATGATATCTTCAATATTTCCTCTTTTAGCCTGCTCCACAAGCTCATCATAAAAATGCATTGCTTCTTCTGTACTCATAGTAGGTTTTGTGATTTTATCAGCTTTATCCTTGATTCGTGGCGGCGCATCGGACAAGGCAGAGGGAAACGCTCGTTTGGTTCTCAGTTCAATCCGACTTATCTTGCGTGATAAATCACGCAAAATATCCCTAGTCTCTTTCATTTCTCTAGAAAGAATTCCGATCTCTTGTTCTGGAGTGTTAAATAAATTATTCTCACTCATTGTAAATACTCCACACATTCGCGCCAAAGATTTTTGAAATCATCCACAACCTCAATTGGAACACCACCACCAGTTATTGCTCTTTTTATCCCCACTCGTTCGCGAATGTAGGATTTAAAATACCGTGCCTCGATATTTTGATTTTTTGACGCTTCATTACAGACCCTCTCTACTTCGCGCGCATAAAAGTTTACTTCCTTTGTGGGCTGATTTCGCCATGTTTTAGCCTTATTCATAAAAACACCGATCTTAGGCAATGGATGGGGCTCAATACGCATTCGCAAAGAATTTAATATTAAACTGGTTCCACGCGATGCAAAAAAATCGGGGTTCACCGGAATTAAAATCAGATCACAGCAACTTAGCACGCTATATGAAAGCAGTGTGAATGATGGGGGACAATCAAATAATACGTAATCATACTTAGGGAGATTGGGAGTATTTGTTATCCTCCCAATGAGGCGTCTAATGAAATCCTTTACCCCATCGCGATCAAAAATCCCAAGTTCCTGCCAATATAAATCTTCAACTGATGGTACAAAATGAAATTGATCTGTAAGCTGATAAATAAAATCAAAGCCAACTCCAAAATCAAAGCGAGCATTAGGCTTGGTAAAAGCATCAAGCGCATCAAAAATAGTCTTCTGCCGAGAAATAGCAGTATCATACCATCCACTAAATCGTTTTTCAAGACTGCCGTCTTCGTTTAATGTTATTGCTTGAGTCAGAGACATTTGCGCGTCTAAATCAAACATCAATACATGATCACTAGACATTGAGGATAGAATATCTCCTAAGCACCATGTTATCGTGGTTTTCCCCACCCCACCCTTAAAATTAATAGTTGCGATTGTTTTTGGGCTTTTGCCACTCATTTGTTTTCTCCTTTATAATGGATTAAACATCAATCTTCCGAAAGAGTGCAACTTCCCAATTCAATGGTGATCAACTTTTTAACTTTACATTTATTCACTTTAGCTCCGCTCTCTTATGGCAAAACTTTTTCAAGCCACTGCTTCAACCTTAACCGCCAGCCTCCGCCTCCATTCCCTCCCGCGGCATTCGGCAGGGCGCCACAAACCGCTCCCGCCGTCCCCGCTCCCGCCGCGTTCGTCTCTTGCAAATGACGATTCTCATTCCATAGCCGCCGCTTTTCCTTATACATCGCCACGATGGAAGTGGTCAAGCGCTCCAACTCCCTCGCATTTTGGCGATAATAGACATTGTTCGCCAGCTTGCGCAGAGCCCAGCGGTCCATCTCAGGATATCCCGTCATGAAGTAAAGCATATTCCAAAACGTCATCTCATTCTCATCCAGCGTAACGTCCGGCGGCGTCATTTGGCCCAGCTTCGAGGTTGGGTACCGTACCAGATCGAACGGCTCGACGTCGAAGGGCGGATGGCACTTGAGCAGGAATTCAAACGTCTCGCGCCGTTCGGCTTCGGTCTCGAATACATTGGCGACGATGACCTCATACTGGACTTTTTCGAAGGGATACAGCGCCAGCAATCGCGACATCTCGATGGTCTTTTCGGGAACAAACGGGCGATGAAAAACTTCCTTGGCCACGCGCGGACAGCCCGATTGAATCCCCATCCCCGTGCGCCGCAGCCCGGCCTCCCACATCCACTGCAACATGTCGGCGTCGGTCGTCAGAGGATGCACATAGCCGGTGAATGTGCAGCCGCGTGAAAAGAAGCGATCCCGGAACTTCGTGGCGAATTCGCGTATCCACTCCTTCTGGATGATGAAAATTTCATCGTGGAAAATAAAATGGCGCATCCCGTGATCGCGGAAAAGCATCTCGCACTCGGCCAGCACATTGTCCACCGTCCGGCGCCGGATGCGCGCGTAGGCCTGGTCTTCATTCAGCACGCTATGGATGCAATACGAGCATTGATACGGGCAGCCGCGCTCGGTGAAAACCAGGATGTTGTAGCATTGGGCTTCGCCCCTGTGATTGTATTTGTCGCTGACCACGCTGTCTTCGACCAGGATTTCCTGTTCGCCATAAAACGGGAACGGCAGATGGTCCAAGTCCTCGCACGGCGGACGCCTGGCATTGCGGACAATGGCGCCACCCTTTTCGCGGAACCAAAGCCCCTCAAGATCGAGCGCGCCTTTTCGCTTGTATTCATCCCAGCGGCGCAACAATTCGACGCACACGTCCTCGCCTTCGCCCGTACAGACAATATCCGCCTTCTGGATGCAATCCTCCGGATCGAGCAGCGGATGAATCCCTCCCCACAAAACCGGCGTCCCGGGCAGTTCCTTGTGAATACGCCCGGTCAGACCCGCCGCAATCTGCGCCGTCACGGTGAAAATCGAAAACCCGATCAAGTCCGGCTTCAAGCGGCGCAGTTCGCTGATGAATAAATCCTGCTCGGTTTGGGTGATGGGGTTTGGAAAGGGAAGATAGATCACTTTTCCCGGATGGCGGATGCGCAGACACATCAAATCATCATTGCTTTCGGCTTTGCGGCGCGTCTCGGCGTCATCGCTTGGAACCTCGCGATAGCGAAATTCCTTGAAGTGCAGAAGCCAGACATCATGCCCCGCGGCGCGCAGGCTGGCGCCGACGTAGCGCGCTCCAGCCGCTCCGGGATTATAGAGAGTGACAAAAACTACACGAGCCATCCGAAGTCAATAAAACCTTCCTGCGCGCCGCGCCGTCAAAGCCCGCCGCGCCAATCTCAAAAACTTCGTTACCGTATCGCGCGGAAAAGTTTTGCGCAAGCGCATTTCCGGCGCGGTTTTTTTGCTTGCGTCCGCCGCGCCCGCCCGCTAGATTCCGTTCCTCTTTTCACGCAGTCCATGGGCGATTGGCTCAGTTTTGGTTAGAGCGCTGCCTTGACATGGCAGAGGTCACAGGTTCAACTCCTGTATCGCCCACCACTGAAAAACAAAGACTTACAGCCTCCTTTCCGGAGGCTTTTTCATTTTTGACAGCGGATTTTTGCAGCATTTGCCCTATGCCATTATCGCGCGTCGAACGACAACATGTTGTCTTCCCTGTCATCCGTGTTTTCCGAGCAATCCGTGGTTGAAATTTAACCACGGATTGCTCGGAAAACACGGATGTCGCGCCGCGAAGCGGCATATTTTTGAAGACGGAGTGTGCGAAAATCCTGGTTCTTACCTCTCGGCTTGCTGCCGCCGCTCTGGTTCACCAAGGCCAAGGGAAAACCGGTCAGCTTTGTTTACGGCTTGATCGCGGCCCATCGGACGCATGCGGCGATGGATCGGCTGAATTATTCCGACGCATACAGGGCGTCTCTGATGCCCTATCCTCCCGCGGACTCCTATGTGTGGCCGACCGAGGCGCAAGGGGTTGACGCGCTGGGAAACCAAACGCTCTCTGCAATTTGCCGAGATGCAAATCACAGAGAGCGTTTGGTTTATTCTTCACTTTGAGTGGCCGCCAAGATGATCCCTGGACATCCGATTTTCCGGCGCCTCCTAGTACCGCGTCCAGGATTCCACCATGGAAGAGGAAGGACTGATGATCCACATCTCCGACGTGCCGACCACCAATGGCAGACCCGCGTTATCCTTGACGTTTGGAGTCGCGCTCACGGTCAGGACATAGATTCCAGGCATATCATTCGGAACCACTACCGTGTAGAGCGACGATGAGACTTGCGTGAAGGCGCTGAATGCGATCGGGACACTGTTGCGAGTCAGTGTCAGATAGACCTGCGCCATGCCCGTCACCGGCTCGCTGAAGACGATCTGCGCGATCTGCGGCCCCAGATCCGGAGGCACTGACAGGATATCCACCGTCGGATTCGTGCGGTCAACGAAGAGTCCCGTGCCGAAGACGCTCGTTCCGCTGTTGTAGGCGCGATCCAGGCCCGTTATCGAGACCGTGGCAGTGCCTTCCGCGTCGAGAGATTGGATTGCGTAATCGTAAGTGTAGTTGAGGTCCGGCCCCGAGCTATTCCTGAAGGTGGCGTTATTGCCATTGACTGTGACGATCGGCTGTGAGCCGGGCGCCAGAGGTTCGATGGCAGAGAAGGTCAGCGTCGTGGTCGTGCCCACCGCCGCATAATTCGGCGTGACCACCAAATTGATGAAGGAAGGCCCGACGTTGTCGTATAGGAATCTCCATATATTCGAGTCGCCATTGAAGCGGTTGGTCGGAGGCGTAATCGGGTTGCAGCCGCCCGCCGGAATCTTAACGGTGACCGGCAGACCTGAGACCAGCGGCGAGACGGAGAAGGAATAGACGGCGCCGCTTCCGCCGGAGCTTCCGGTGGTGAACACGCAATTCGTCAGCAACAGCTGGCTGGGCGTCGTGCCCGGATCGAAGCCGGTCATCGCTTCATTGAACGTCGCCACAAACGGGACGGCGCTCAGACTGGTCCACGAGTCATAAGGCGTCAGCGGCGCGGCGATATCAATCGGGATGACCCGCGCGTCTTTGATGAGGGTCCAGGACGTCCCGACTTCGCTCAACAGATTGCCCGCCACGTCCGTCACCGTGCTGGAACCGGAGGTCACGTAAAGATTGAAGACCAGCGACACCGGTCCTGAGCCGAAGACGTCGTCGAAGGCGAAGCCGTATTGCGTCGGCCCCGTCTGAGCCATGCCGACGGCGGACCAAGTCTCTGAGCCGGAGGAGACCGTCAGCTTGTCAACCGTCACTCCGCCGACCGTTTCGCTGAGGTTAATCGTAACCGTCGTGATCATGCCCACCCGCGCGCCGTCGGACGGATTCGTGGACGTGAGCGCGGGAAGCGTCTGGTCCACGGTGATATTTACTGCCAGCGAGTAGAGCGACCAGTTGCCTGCCAGGTCCATGACGTTCACCGTCACGGCATGCAGCCCCGTGTTGGGCGCGATGGCGATATCCATTATGTATGAATTAGTGGTGACCATCTCGGAAACGATGGACGTGCCGCCGTCGTAGATGACCACAACCGCCGGGCTCTCGCAGGCGCCCGCGATCGTCAGGCCGCTCGAGATCATGGTGATTCCATCGCTGTTCGAGAGGCCGGTGTCGTCGGCCGGGTCCAGCGCCGCCGTCGGCGCCGCCGGATTGGTATTGTCCACGACAATCAGCAGTGAAGCCGAGGGAGTGGAAACATTTCCGTGGATGTCGGCCGTGATCGCATAGACGCTGTGCGCGCCTTCGGCCAACGTAACGCCTACGGAGAAATTGCCGCCGGCAACCAGCCCGGAGCCGAGGAATGCAGCCCCTTCATAGATGCTCACCGTCTGGCCGAGCGCGCCCTGGCCGATGATGGAAACGCTGTTTTTGTTCGTGATGCCGTCGTTGTCGTAAATCCCCGTGTCATCCGCCGTCGCCAACGCAAGGTTCACCGGCGCCGGATAGGCGATCACACTCAGGATGCCGGTTGCCGCAAGCGCCGAGGTATCCCATAGAAGCCCGGGGACTCCAACGGATGTGATCACGTCCATTGCTCCCGTGAACGGGAATGCGCCGGAGAAGATCTGGAACGCGTCGCCCTCAGCCAGCGGATCGCCGGTCGCGCTGACCGAGATCGTGCCGCCCAGCGTCGCGCCCGTCATGCCGGCCACCTGGTCACAGGTCAGCGCGCCGCCGGCCTTGGTAACATCCAGCATCATGTTACCCGTCAGGTTGAGCGTATTGTTGATGGTCAGGACGCCCGTCGTTCCCGGCCCGGCCGGATCCAGCGTTCCGCTGACCGCCGCCGCGCCGTTGATGACCTCCCGTCCCGTGAGCAATCCGCTGACCGTCACGGAGCCGTTGTAGGTTCCCGATCCGGCGACCGTTCCAGCGGCCGTCACGGCGCCGCTGACGATACCGGTTCCATCGAGTCGCGCGCCGGCATTGACGGTCACGGCGTTGGTTCCCGTACCGGAGCCGGTCGTGTTGGTCAGGTAAAGCGTGCCGTTTGCGACCGTGGTCCCGTTGGTGTAGGGGTTTGCCGCCGAGAGCGTCAGCTTGCCCGGGCCGGTCTTGGCCAATGCCAGATTATTGCCATTCAGCGTGCCATCGCCCAGCGTTCCGGCATAGGCATAGTCAGCGGCGTTGTTGATCGTCAACGTGCGGGGCGTGGCGTCGGCGTTATAGGTCTTCGAGGCGCCCGTGCCCATCAATCCGGCAATAATCACGTTCGGCGTCGGATTGGTGGCGGTGATGATGAAGTTGGCCGTGGTTCCCGCCATATCCACCTTGGCATATTGCAGGGCCGTGTTGTCTCTGACATAGATGTAAACGGCATTTGTCAGGGCGGTAAGCGTTCCGCTGTAGGTATTGGCCGAATTTGTGAAGTACAGATTGGCAGTGCCGGTATCGCTTAAGCTTAGTTTGCTGTTGCCGCTTATCACGCCATCCAGCGAGAAAGATTTGTCGGCATATCGGCCGCGCACGAAGCTGTCGGCCGCGACTGTAATCGGACCGATCAAATGCTGGTTTCCATCTTCCTGGTGAATATAGCCGCCAGCCAGGATGATGGCATTGGGAATGTTATACACAGTGGGCGTGCTGCCGGGAAAGAATCCCAGAATCATATTAGGGTTGATGGTGACCGGCCCCGTCCCCAGCGCGTTCGCGTTTTCGTTGCCAACAATGTTATTGCCCAACCACAAGGTGTTTATCGCCGCGCCGGAAGCCGTAAGCTTAGTGCCGCCCTGATACGTGTTGGTGGCGACGCACACGTAGAGGACTCTGGCGTTGGTGGCTTCACCCAAAAACTCAAGTCCGCCCGGTCCGGAAATCACGCCGCTGATGATCGCATTGCCGCCCCAGGTTGAAACGCGATTGTAGCCTGGGCCGTTCAACGTGATCGGCCCCGACCAGTTTCCGGTGGTCATGCGCAAGGCGCCCAGGAAGTTCGGCGCGGTGCCTTCCCACCAGCCGATGCCGTTGAGCGTCAGCGCGTTGGGGATTGCGACATTGGCAGTCATATAGATGCCGCCGCCGGTCAACACATTGATGGCCGCCGAGCCGATATCCGTCAGGTTGTCCATCTGAATTCGCGCACGGTCAACCACGATGAGGCCGCCGGCGGTCATGGTATTGAGGCCTGAGATGGGATAATCGCTTTGCCCTAGCAAGCCCGTGCCTTGCAGATACAGCGTCCCCGCGCCGGAAATCGCGTTGGGGATCGTGTATCCATCGGAGCGGTAGAACTTCAGAATGCCGGGACTGTTGATGGTGACGGCGCCCGTGCCAGCCGTTCCGGCTGCGGTCCCGACGCCCACTTGCAGCGTGCCGCCGTTGACCGTGCTGGCGCCCGTGAAGGTGTTATTGCTCGCAAGCAGCAGGGTTCCCACATCGTTTTTGGTGAGGCCGTAGCCCGTCCCGCTGATAATGCCGCCAACGGTCAGGGTGTTGGCGCTGGCGGTCACCTGGCAATTGTTGGTCATGGTCACCGCTCCGAGGCCCAGGTTCAGGTCGTTGGAGCCCGCGAACGTGAAGTCGGTTCCCCAGATGATCGGATTGTTGTTGATTAGGGTAATGGGGCCGGCGCCGGTGTTGCCAATCTGCGTGCCGGCGCCGATGCTGAGCAAACCGGCGCTGATGGCAGAGGCGTTGTTGATGTTGAGGCGTCCGCCCGTAAGAGTCGTCCCGCCGCCGTAGGTATTGGTTGTGATGAGGGTCAGAGCGCCGGTTCCCAATTTCGATAGCGCGGCGGCGCCGCTGATGGCGCCGATCCCGGAGAACGCATAGTCATTTGCGGAATTGACCGTGACCGCGCTGG
>JAPLSP010000129.1:18557-30102 GCA_026398575.1 Candidatus Sumerlaeota bacterium
ACCGCGCTGGGGATCAAGGCGCCTTCAAGGGTGACCGAGCCCGCCGCCGTATCGCCAAAGGTAACCGCGTCAGTGTTCATGAATTTGGTGTGGGTGACAGAAGAGTCGGTGGTGAAGTTGGCGTCCGCGTTCAGGTTCCACTTGCCGGTGGCCGCGCCGTTGTCCCACACCAGATTAATGGCCGGCGTGACGATGGTCAGCACCAGCCGGTTGGGGAGGACGATGGCGATGGTTCCCGAAGTGCGCGCGGAAGGATCGAACACGAGGTTGAATATCGGGGCGCCCGCGATGCCGCCCGTGGCCGTCAGCAGGTCGTAGGTTGCGCCCGGCGTCACCGGAGCGCCGCCGAACTGCGGCTTCACAGTCACAGTGGGCGTGACGCCGGCGAAGGTGACGGCGCCCGTCAGGGTGATCGTCTGACCGGAAATGGCGGGCAGAACCAGTGTGGCCCCGTCCTCGACGGTCAGGGATTTCAGCGTCTTGCCGGTGGCGTCCACCTGCAGCGTAGCCGTGTTCTTGACCGTGATCGCCGTGTTGGGCGCTGTGGCGAGGGCCCCCAGTTCCAGCGAGCCGCCGTAGATATTCGTTGGGCCGGCGTAAGTGTTCGCGCCGGTAAGGACGAAGGCGCCCGATCCCACCTTTACCAGTTCCAGCAAGCCTTTGGCGGCGCCCGTGCCGGAGATTCCCGTGTCGGTGATCACACCGTTGAACGTGCTGCTTCCATTCGCCACGCCCACCACCAGCTTCTCCGTGTTGGGCACAGAGCCGCTGCCGGCTGCGTTGCCGTAAGTGTTGCGAATGGTGCCAGAACCCGTCAGCCGGTTGAGATATATAGCGTCCGCATAGAGATCCGTGATTGCGCCGGCGCTGATGTCCATGTCGGCCGTGGCGCCGCTCCAGTCAACTGTGTTCGCATCGTTTTGGAATATGCCGGCTTGAATCAAGTACTGGCCGGTGGTGAGAATCGGCTGCGCGGTACCAATGAATTTCGCTGTCCCCGTGCCGGTCTTGATCCAGATTCCCGGTCCGGACACTGCATTGTAGCATCCCAAAATAGCCGCGACGGCGTTCAGCTCAATGGTCGCATTATTGACAATGGCGCCATGATAGTTCGTCGTATCGGCGAGGACAAGGCGTCCGCTGTTGACGGTCAAAGTACCGAGGTTGGGATTGGCGATAGCGGTGCCGGACAAAGTCTGCGTGCCTTTACCAGACTTGATCAGGTTGAGGGTACCCCCGGTGCTCCGCAGATAGCCATTGAAGAAATAAGAGCCTGTGCCGTTGAGGATCAGAGTCGAAAGCAGGCTGACATCCGGCGCCGTCACCTGCTCCTTGTGCTGAATGACTCCTCGCTGACCCGCCGCCAAGGTGTTGTCAACTCCTGCCAGCGTCTGCACGGTACCCAGCAACTCGAAGCGCAGATGATCGCCGCCGGTTCCGAAGAACCGCATCACTGAGCCGGGGGCGAACTGATTATCCTGCGTCGCATACACATCGGGCGAGTTCACGTTGTCGCCGATAAAGTCGCCGGGAATCGCCACCGCGCCGCCGGTCTTGGCCAGGCCGATACGTCCCTCGGTCAGCACCATGTTCCCCACAAAGGTATTCGAGGAACCGCCGCCGAGAGTGAGGTCGCCGGCCGTGCCCATCTTGGCGAAATTGCCGGCGCCGCTGATGACGCCATCGAATCGGGTGCTGGCGCCGTTGCTGCCCGCGATTAGCGCGCCGCCGCCCAGCAGCACGTTGGTACCCTCGACGCCTGCCAGCGATCCAATGGTCTGCATATTGCCGGCAAGATCCAGCGTCGCGCCGATATCTGTGAGGTTCACGGCAGTCGCCGGCGGCAGCATGTTGCCCACTTTCCACTTGGCTTGCAGATATTGCTCCATCTGCAGGCGCTCGGCGGCGCTGAGCGCACGGTTAAACGCCAGCACTTCGCCGACGTCGCCTCCGGCCATTTCACTATTGTTGGTGTTGTAACCCCCCAGCATCAGGCCGTTCGGGCCTGCGACGCCCGCGGTGTTCGCGGCCAGAAGCGAGCCATTTCTGTAGAACTCTGAGTTCATTACGCCTCCGGGAATCACACTTTCATACATCACTCGCTGGTAGTTTGGCCCGAATTTGACGGCTTCGCCATAGACCCAGGCAGTAAAATGAGCCCGATCCGCATACTGGCCATGAAATCCCATCAGCCAGTTGTTATTATAGGCGCTCACCAAGCGCAGATTCGCGACGCCGCTATAGCGTCCGACATAGAGCACCGTGGAGGGAGCAGGTAGATTAATGGTATTGATCAGCGTGCCATTCCCGTTAAACTGAACCACCGGCAAGCCATTCATCGCCGCGCGGCTGGTAACATAATTCGGAGCGATACCCTTATAGAAGAAATCCCCCACGCCGCCAACCGCTTTATTATTCCAATAGGTGACCGCGGCGCCATCGGCCGGATTGCCTCCGCCGTTGGTCAAATCCGTGGCGTCCAGCCACACCTGGAGCCCGGGAATAGCGCTGGGCAGCACCGTCGCCGTCGGCGCTTGCAGTTGCAGCGTGCCGCTGGTGATCGTCGTCGCGCCAGTGTAGGTGTTTTCGCCGGACAAAACGAGCGTGCCCCGTCCATTCTTGGTCACGGCAACGGCGCCGGCGCCGTTGTTGGCGATGACGGAGTTCACTGTGATCGGATTGGTAACGGAGTCATTGTTGAACAGCAAGCCGCCCGCCGTATCCGCTGCCCCGCCGGCCGTCAGCGTGCCGGCGCCGGAGACCGCGCCAATGGTCAGCGCGTTGTAGCCCGAAGGCAGCTGAATGGTTCCCGCGGCGCCCAGCCGCAGGATATTCGACGCCATGTCAATCACAGACGGACCGGCTGTGCCGTTGTTGAGCAGCGTGGTGATGCCGGTCAGAGCGCTTCCCAGCGATATATTCCCTGAAACGCCTCCTTCAATGATGCGGACGAATTCCATTCCGTCGAGAATCGTGCCGCCCAGGCGAACCACATCTATCGAGGCGGGATTATAGGCGATGACATTGCCGGCGCTGACGGTGGCCAGACTGACGCCGTTGACCGTGGCGCCGGGCAGGAAGCCGTCGGGATTCGTGGTCCGGACGCCGTTGCTCGCCGATTGCGCGCCGGCGGGCAGATTGAAGTTCACAGAGCCGCCCGGATTGATGACGATGGCGCCCACGTTCAGAACCACATTATTGCTGCCCGTGAGGGTGATCTGCGAGAGGCCGGCATTCACCGTCAAACCGCTGAAGTCCTGGCTGTTGGCATTGGCGCCATTTTGAACGACGTTCAGCTCGCCGCCCGCCATCACTAACGTCGAGGAGGAGCTGATGATATTGGACACCGGAGCGCCGCCGGCCGAGAAATCCAGCTTCAGGACGCCGTTGTTGACGCCCGTCGCGCCGGTGTAGATGTTTGCGCCCGAGAGCGTCAGGACGCCGTCGCCAACCTTGATCAGCGAGCCGATGCCGCTCAAGACGCCGGTGTAGTTCGAGCCTGCATCGTTGTTTCCAACCGACAGGGCTGTGGCGACCCCTCCCGTATAGGAGGCCAGCGCGATATTGCGCGAGCCGGTAAGACCGCCCAGCGTCGCCGCCGTCAGCGAACCGGAGAATCCCAAAACGCCGGTGTCGGCAGCGTTCATATCCACCGTGCTGCCGGCCAGCGCATTGAGATCGTTCACCAGCAACACGCCGGCGCCGATGCGCGTGGCGCCCGTGAAGGTATTCCCGCGCCAGAGGACCAACATGCTGTTGGCGGGGCCTGTCTTTATCAAGCTGCCCGCGCCGGTAATGACGCCGGAAATATTGGCGCCCGTCACGACGTTGATTTCGTTGAGTCCGGCGGGGAGAAGAATATTGTTCGCCACGAGGAGATCTTGATTGAGGAAGGAGCCATCGCCCGGGTCCACCAGAGTCGTGAAGTTATTGCCATCGGTGACGTTGCGCCCCAGCTTGTCAATGCCAAAGCCTTTGGTGGTGGTCCAGTTGACCTGGGCGGCCGCGCCGGCGCCGCCGGTGGCGTTATAGCAGCGGTAATCCAGCCGGTGCCATCCGGGAGTTAGAGTGACGGTTCCAATTTTCACAATATTCCAAGTGCCGTTATTGAATAGCACATTTCCGTCAATGCTTAAGAAGCAGTTGTCGTCAATGCTCGAACCGAAAGTCCAGGTCACAGGGCTGCTTCCCGCCACGAAGATGTAGCCGGAATAGATCCATTCCTGGTAGGTGCTCCATATCCCATAAGGTTGATTGGCGGCCGAAGTGGCTGTCCAGGTATTCGCCATGACCGTGGTGAGTTTGGAGGCGAACGGCGAATTGACTCCGCTCACGTTCCAAAAAGCGGCTGTGGAATTGATTACGCCCTCATGGAGCCCTATGCCGGCTTGAAGGACAAGCTTGCCGCCGCTGAGTGTGATGGGGTTCGCGCCCGCCGCGGTATTTTGCATGATTTGCAGAACGCCCGCGTTGACCGCCGTGCCGCCCGAGTATGCGCTGGGCGCGCTCAGGAGCGGATTCAGGGCCAGCGTGCCGGCGCCGGACTTTATCACCGAGCCGACGCCGCTGATGGCGCCGTCGAGGGTCTGGACCCCCGGGCCGCTATACACCAATGCTCCATTATTCAGGATGGCGCCGCCGTAATCGCCGCCGCCCAGATTTCCAGCGCCGCTGATGGTCAGCGTGCCCTCATTGATCGTCGTTGCGCCGGTGTAGGTATTGGCATTGTTGACGATCAACGCGCTGGCGCCCGACTTGGTGAGACCGGTCAAGCCGGAGATGCTGCCTGCGCCGGTGAACGTGTACCCGGCTGCCGAGTTGACGAGGACCGAGCCGGGAAGCAGGGCGCCTTCGAGGGTGACGGGGCCCGCCGCCGTGTCGGTGAAGGTCACATTGTCCAGGTTCATGAATTTATTGCCGGTGAAGTTGGCGTCCGTGTTCAGGTTCCACTTGCCGGTCAACGCGCCGTTGTTCCACACCAGGTTGGCGCTGGCCGTGAGGATGGTGAGAACCAGTTTCTTGTTGAGCGTATCCATCGCAATGGTTCCGGTGACGTTCGAGGCGCTATATGCGGAAAGATCAAGCGTCATCACGCCTGCGGAGTTGACAAGGCTTCCCGCCACCGTGAGCAGGTTATAGAGTCCGGGCTGAGGAGCGCCGTTGAATACCGGCTTGACGGTGAAGTTGGGAGGCGCGGCCGCAAAGGTCAGCGCGTTGGTGATTGGCGTGTTCACCGCGGCGCCGCCGATATTGAACGCGGGCAGGATCAGCGTGGTTCCGTCTTGAATCGTCAGAGATTTCAAGGTCTTGCCCGCGGCGTCCACTTGCAGAGCGCCGCCGGTATTGAGGAAGAGGTCCGAACTGGCCAGCGCGCCGGTGGGGGTGATCTCCAGCATGCCGCCGGTAGCCGTGGTCGAGCCGGCGTATGCGCTGACGCCGGAGATCGCCAGAATGCCTGCGCTGACTGTGGTCCCGCCGGTGTACGCGTTGGCCCCGCCGAGCGTCAGCGTGCCCGCGCCGGCCTTGGTAAGGCCAAACGTGGCGCCGCTGATGACGCCGCCCACGGTCAGTGTGTTGGCGCTGACCGTTACCTGGCGGCTGGCATTCAACGTCACCGCGCCGGCGCCCAGGTTGAGATTGCGGAGGCTGCCGGCATAGGTGAAGTCGGCGTTCCAGTTCTGCGCATTGTTGACCATCGTAATGTCGCCGTCGCTGGTGTTGTCTAACACGGCGCCGGCGGTGGTAATAGTCAATACGCCTGTGCCAATCGCCTTCAGGCTGTTGAGATTGAGCTGGCCCCCCGAAAGATATGTGCCGCCGGTGTAGGTGTTGAGACCTGAGAGCGTCAGCGCGCCGCTCCCCTTCTTGACCAAGATAAACGCATTAACTCCGCCGTTGGGATTGGCGATCACATTGCCATAAACGAAGTTGCCGCCGGCTGCGTTCGTGGTGTCCAGCGCGAGGAGCGAGCCGGTCATCAACCCGCCCGTCGTCGTGCCCAAGCTGCTCAGGATTTGAATATCGGACGCGGTGAACTCGCCCGCGCCGCCGACGTTGAACGCCGCGATTGACCCGGCGTTGACAACAAATTTCGCCGCAGTGCAGCTGGCCAGCGTGGTGTTGTAGAGGGCCGTCTGCCGAGTAAACTGTATCGTGCCGCGGTTGATCGCGGTCACGCCGGAATAGGTATTGACGCCCGAAAGCGTCTGAAGGCCCAAGCCCCATTTATAGATGCCGCCGATGCCCGAGATATTGCCGCTGAAAGTCTGGATTGTGTTATCGGACCTAAAAATCAGGTTGCCGGTGTCCAAGGCCACATTGCCGCTGCCCATCAGCGCGCCAAGGACCAAATCGGGCGTGAGCTGGGCCGTGGCCGTGCTGATATCGGCCATGATCGTATCGTTCGGTCCGCTGATCTGGCTGATAAAGCCGTAATTGCCGCCCGAATTGAAATAGCCAACGACGATATCGTGATAGCCTGCGCTGAGCGAGATGGCGCCGGTTCTGACCTGCATTCCATGCGCGCCTCCGTTATAGGCCACCAGAACTCCGTCAACCCAGAGCGAGCTGCCGTCGTCGCTATTCGTGTTGAAGGTATAGACGCCGGGCGTGCTGATTAATATCTTGCCGGAGAAATAACCTCTGAAAATTATTGCTGTGCCCGTATAATTATAGGGAGGCGGGAAGCCGCTGCCATCGGTGTTGAAATTCAAGTTGCCGGCAGTATTGACCATGGCAGGCTGTCCGAGATTCCCCAATACGCCCTGGTAGCCCGGCAGCGAGTCAACTTCGGTGGCGGCGGCGGTTCCGCCGAAATACTGCGCCGCAAGCCCAAGGCTGCCAGTCTGCGAGACCGACAAGAGGCCGGAAGGTCCGACGTTGACGTCGCCGCTGCTCAGGCCGCGCGCCGCGGACACGATGACGCCGTTGGTGATGGTCGTTCCGCCCGTATAGGCGTTGACGCCGGTAAGTTTCAGAGAGCCGGCGCCGATCTTGGACAGGGCGCCCGTGTTGCTGGCGTCAATATTGCCAATGAACGCCACGTTTTGGCCCGCCGTGTCGAGGCTGATGGTCGCCGTGCTATTCTTGATGCGCGCGCTGTAGTCGGAGGCATTGCCGGCGCTGAATTGCAGGACGCCGCCGCCGAAGGTCAGCAGGCCGCTGCCGCCCAGCGCGCCGGGATCGCCCAACGCCAGCGTTCCGCCGTTGAGCAGCGTGGCGCCAAAGTAAGTATTGGCCGTGCCGAGAGTCAAAAGATTCGCGCCCGCCTTCGTCAGACTGGCGGCGCCGCCAATGCTGCCCGCGCCGGAGAACATGTAGTCGTTTCCGCCGCTGGCATTGACGATGACCGCGCTGGGGAGCAAGGCGCCCGCCAGAGTAACGGTACCCGGCGCCGTGTCGCCGAACGTCACGCCGTCCAGGTTCATGAATTTCGAGCCGGTGAAGTTGGCGTCCGTGTTCAGATTCCATACGCCGGTGCCAAGGCCGCCGGCGTTATCCCACACCAAATCCGCGCCGCCCGTGCCGACGATGGTGAGGACCAGTTTGCCGCCGGCCATGGCAACCGTGCCCGTGACGTTCGTCAAGCCATAGTCGGACAGGTCGCACGTGATCACGCCCTCAGTACCGGCGACGCTTGCCGGTGAGAGCAAGTTATAAACGCCGGCGGCGGGCGGAATGCCGCTGAAGATTGGCTTGACTGTGAAATTGGGCGTCAACGTGAAGGTCAGCACGTTTGTTATCGTGGTGTTCGACGCGCCTGCGCCAACGTTGAAAGCGGGCAGAACCAGCGTCGAGCCGGCTGCAATCGTCAGTCCAGCCAGCGTTTTGCCCGCGGCATCCACTTGAAGCACGCCCGTATTATTGACGGTGATAGTCGTGCCGGCTGCTGCGCCGGTGGGGGCGAGTTCCAGTGTGCCGGCGTTGATGGTGGTCGCGCCGGTGTAGGTGTTCACGCCCGCGAGCGTCTGCACGCCCGTGCCGGCCTTCGTCAGCACGAGGGTGCGAGCCCCATTCCTGATGACGCCGCTGAAGATACCGGAGCCGTTGTTGACGCCGATAGTAAGCGTTGTGTTGCCGGCGACGGAGTTGGCCGTGATAATGCCGTCGCCGGTCACGGCGTCCACACTCACCGCGTTACCATCCCATATATCAAATACCCCGGCGGCGCCGACGTTCACCGAAGCCAGGTTGCTGGTCCAGACTGGCGCCGACCAGCCGCCGTTACGGAAGACGCCGCCCTGGATGTCAATCCAGCCGCCGCTTTGGTTCATATAAATGCTGCGGGATTGGGCCGTGGTGACAAAGAATCCATTCAGCAGCCGCAATGTACCGTTGCCGCTGAACATCGTCCCGCTCGAGCAGTCAACGTTGCCCACGCATTCCAGAGTTCCGCCGGCGTTGAGAATGTAGTTCCTCGGCGTTGCGAAAGATGTCAACCCTCGCCTGACCAGCCGGACGATCCCGCCGTTGATGATCATCGGACCGGTGAAGGTATTGTTGACGTCCAACACCAGCACGCCGGTTCCAGACTTGGTCAGAGGCGCCGGACCTGCGATCAAGCCCGTTCCTGCAAGGGTGAACTGCTTGGTCGCATTAAAATTAAACAAGGGCTGAACCAATGTGTTCAAGGTCACCGCGATCGGCGAAGCGCCGCTCTGCGTGTCCTCAAACAAAATCGCGTCGCCGGGAATCGAGTTTTCCTGATAGGTGGTCACTTGAGGTGTCGGGGAACTATCTTTCCAGTTTGCCGTGGTATTGATATCCCAGACGCCATCGCCGGCGGCCCACCGGATCGGCTGCGTGCTGCCAGTGAAGGTCACATACAGCGTATTGCCGATCACACTGAGCGTTCCGCTCAGACGGGGAGAAGCCAGCGTCGTGGGCGCCGTGCCGATCAGCGAGCCGGTCCAGGTCATCAGCGGATAAGCGACGCCCAAGGTTGGGTTGTTGATCTCGACGGTGACAACCGGCGTGGCATTGAGCGTCACGTCGCCATTGACCTGCAGCGGCGCCAGCGTCGCGCTGGGCTGCGCCAGAAGGAAATTGAAGTCCAGCGCCGCCCCATTGCCACCGGCGTTGATGACGATGCCGGGGCAGATGAACTGCTTGGTATTGTCCGTGATCATGGCGCCCACGCTGGCCGTGGTTCCCGCGTTGGGCGTTACGGTGATTGTGCTGGCGTTTGAGCCACCCGTGACTCCGCTGAGGACGCCATTATTAACGGTTGTCGAGCCGGAATAAGTATTGATGCCTCCCAGAGCGAGAATTCCCGAACCTGTCTTGACAAGGCTGGCGCCAGCGCCGGAAAGAGCGCCGTACAAAGTGATGACGCCACTGGTGGTGTCGAAGGTCACGCCCGGAGCGGCGCTGGTAAGCGTCATCGGAAGTACAGTGGACCAGCCGGCCAGTGCCCCGACCGTGCCGGCGCCGAGGTTAATAGTGTGGGCGCCCGTGCCTGCCGCCAGGATGCCCGATGCGCCGACATTGAGCGTGCCGCCTGTGAGATTGATCGTACCCGGACCGTTATGAGGGCCATTGGCAGCCGTGTAACCCATTCGGATGCCCCGCAAATTGGCCGTCCCGCCCGAGACCGCGATAACTCCCGTGCCGTCATAGCCGAGCACCGTGTCTGCGTTCAGGGCATTCCACACGCCGCCGGACAGATTATAGGTCCCGGTTGCGCCGCCGGACCAGTGACCGATACGGATGGCGTCGGCGGTCACCGTGTTCAATGTCACTGTGCCGGCCGTCTGGTTGACCGTCCCGGCTTGGGCGCTGGCGTCGCCGAGATAGAAAGTACCCGCGACATTGACTGTGCCGCTGGTATTGACGATGCTGTTATTCAGCACGCTCACGCTTGCCGTGCCGCTCACTGAACCCGTGAGATTGAGCGTGCCACCTCCGACCGTTGTCGCGCCTGAGTAGGGATTGGCATTGGTGACTACCCATGTGCCTGGGCCGCTTTTCTGAAGACTGGTGGCGTTGGTGGCCTGATCCGTGATCTGGATGTTGAACGTGGTGTCGCGCGTGTTCGTGCCGGTCAGAGTCAGCGTGCGGACGCCGCCGGTGTCGAACAAGTTGATGTTGGCGCCGCTGTAGGAGAAGGTTACCGTCGCGGAAGGAACGCTGCCGGAGGCGTCAATGGTCGCGCCAGCGCCGTTCAGGATGCGAATCTGGCGGTTGGTGCTCTGCGGCGTCGAGCCGGTGTATTGCAGCGTGCCACCTCTAAAATGCAGGCCGATGCCCGTGCCTGAGTTGTTTTCCTGGGACTCCAACCGCGCGCCGAGGGCGCCGGGGACGCCGTAGTCGGTAAGGTCGGACACGTTCAGAATGCCGGCGTTAATGATGTTTTCGCCCGTATGGGTGTTTGTGCCTGTAAGCGTCCACTTGCCGGCGCCATTCTTGGTCAGGGATAAGGGCGCCACGCTGATGTTGCCGCTCAGCACGCCATTGCCCGCCCCGTTCAGCTGCAAACTGGGCACGGTTCCTATTATGCCCGTGATGACGTCACCGCTGAGGGTCAATGTTTGCCCGACAATCGTATTTTCAATGATGCCACCGGTGACGACGGCCGCATTGCTGTTGATGGTGAAGGGGCGATTGCTGGAACCGCCGCCGGCGCCGGTGAACTGCAGCGTGCCGGTGTTGCTATATCCGCTTTGCCCCATTGAAATGCCGTTGCCGGAACCAAGGGCGCAGTTGACACCGCTATCTGCAATGGAGTTGATACTGATGGTTCCATTGGCGATATTCGCAATGCCGGTATAACTGTTGGCCGGGTTGCTGAGAGTCAGAACCGAGACATCCGTTCTGCTCAACATCCCGGCATGGGACACGATGCCGCTCTGTGTAACATTTTGGGCGCCGCGAACGGTGAAGGTTCCGGTTCCGGTGACACCGCCCGACAGCGTCAGAAGACCGGTCCCGCTATTATTCAATGTTGCCGCGGTGCTGACCATATTGATAACGCGGTTTGACGGAAGGGCCGCCCCGGTATATAACAGTATCGCGTTCGTCACGTCTATGGTTCCATCGGCGGCGGTGGTGGGCGCGCCCAGGGAGCTGGCGCCCCCGCTGACATCTTTTAGAGTGTTGAAACTCAAGGTGCCGGCGGTGACGCTTGTTTTGCCGGTATAGGTGTTGAGGCCGGTGAGCGCCAAAATGCCCGCGCCGGCCTTGGTCAGCGGTTTGGTTCCGGCCAACACCAAACTGATCGTGGCGGTTTGATTCGTGACGGTGATCGTCGCCGCGCCGGTTACCACATCCAGCGTCAGCGGGCCGCCAGTGCCTACGCTCAGTGTCCAGTTAAAGTCTGCTGTTGTCGCATCGGCAAACTTCAAATTGCCGATAATGCGCGCGCCATCCAAGGTCACGGTTCTGGCAGCCGCAATGTTGAGCGTGCTAAAATCAGCGGTGAAGCCTTGGCCGACGGCTACGATGCTGCCGGTCCAGTTGCCGACTGTCGGCCAACTGCCGCCGGCAGCATTAGTCCAGGTTCCGTCGGCCGCCGAGGCCGGACTGGCCTGGAGCAGCAAGGCCGCGC
>JAPLSP010000663.1 GCA_026398575.1 Candidatus Sumerlaeota bacterium
CCGCTCCCAACAGCATTCTGAATCGCTGTCGTGGTATCAAGCGCCAATGGATATGATTAGTATCTCTGAAATTGGTGGGGCGTCCAATCCCTCACACAAAGGAAATCGCGGATGTCGCATATCAACCTGGTCACCGGAGGCGCGGGATTCATCGGCTCGCATTTGTGCGAGCGGCTCCTCGAACGCGGCGAGGAAGTTTTGTGCCTGGATAATTTCTTTACCGGCCGCAAGGAGAACATCCGCCGCCTGCTTGGCGCCCCGCATTTCGAGCTCATCCGCCATGACGTGACCGAGCCCATCCGGATTGAAGTGGACCGGATCTGGAACCTTGCCTGTCCGGCCTCGCCCATTCACTATCAATATAATCCGGTCAAGACGGTCAAGACCAACGTCATGGGCGCGCTGAATATGCTGGGACTGGCCAAGCGCGTCAAAGCGCGCATCCTGCAGGCTTCGACGTCCGAAATATACGGCGATCCGCACACGCATCCCCAGGTGGAGGCGTATTGGGGCAACGTCAATCCCATCGGTCCGCGCAGCTGCTATGACGAGGGCAAGCGCGTTGCCGAGACGCTTTTCTTCGACTATCACCGGCAAAATGGCGTGGATATCCGCGTCGCGCGCATCTTCAACACCTACGGGCCGAGAATGCTGGTCAACGACGGGCGCGTCGTCAGCAACTTCATCGTCCAGGCGCTGCGCGGCGAATCGCTGACACTGTATGGGGACGGAGAACAGACGCGGTCCTTCTGCTACGTCGCCGATCTGGTCGAGGCATTGATCCGCCTGATGGACACGGAAGACTTCACCGGCCCCATCAACCTGGGAAATCCGACGGAGTTCACGATCCGCGAACTGGCGAATCTGGTCATCGAGATGACGCAATCGCGCAGCCAGATCGTCCGCCGGCCATTGCCCAAGGATGATCCGACGCGCCGACGGCCGGATATTTCGCTGGCGAAGGAAACTCTGGGATGGGCGCCAGGCATCGCTTTGCGCGAAGGACTGGAGCCGACGATCCGATATTTCCATGACTTGCTTGCCATGAGCGCAGAGCCGCAAGCCAGCAGCGAACAACGAACAGGAAAAATATAGAATGGAAAACAAAACGAGGGCGGAAAAATTCATGCGCGGAGTGCGGATGGCGGGCTTTATTGCCTGGACCATCGCCATTCTGTCGGCCACGCTCATGAACGATCCCACGCAATCGGAAAGCGGCGGCTGGGTCAAAAATCTTTTGGAAACGCTCTCCCTGCCGCAGTTCTTCGTCGCCAAGTCGTTCCACTTCACCGCTTATGCCTTTTGGGCCTGGTTGCTCCTGGGGCTTTGCGCGGGCGGATACCTGCGCCACATCGAACGGCGTTGGCTGGGGATTTGCTTCATGATGCTGGCGGCGATGGCCTGCCTTCAGGAAGGCCTGCAATTCCTCAATCCCACCCGCCATCCGGCGCTGCTGGACGTGGGGATCAACATCCTGGGTGGATTATTTTGCTTTGCCGCGCGTCCCCGGCTGCTTGCGATGGCTTTTTCATTGACGCCTCGCTCAAGATTGTCGCAGCCTTAGTCACAAGCATGAACGCATGAGTCGCTCTCAAGACCATACCATCTCCAGGATGTCCCTCCCTATGGCTACGGTTATCGCAAGAATTTCAGCTGCCTGGCTGCGGCCGCTCTTCCTGACCAGCTGTCTGCTCTTCGGTTTATGCCCCTTTTGCCCGGGTATGGCCAAGCCGCCTTCAACATCGGCAGCGCCGCCCGAATGGCTGCCGCCGGCGGGCATGGTTCCCCGGATGAGCTCCCGCCCCGTGATTGACGGCGTGTTGAAAACGGGCGAATGGGATTCCGCCGCGCTTTTCATTCTGCAATCCGTTTCCACGCCCCGCGAGGATACCACGCCGCTCCGGACGATCACGTACCCGTGGGGATGGGTTGGCCGTGACAATGCGAATCTTTGGGTATGCATGGTGGCGCCCAAAGTGGCCGGGACGATGCGCGCGCAGATATGGATTGATCCCACCGGCAAGCGCACGTCTTCGATCGGCTTTTGCATAGATGAACGCGGACGCCGCCAGACGCTCCAGCGCAACTACACCGGCCCGCTTCCTTCCTGGCAGGGCGCCGCGGGAACTCTGGAAGACATCTGCTTTTTTGAGGCCGCCATTCCATTGTCGTCTTTGACCGGCCTTGGCTCAACTCCCGCGACGGTCCCCGCGACGGTCCCGGCGGCAGCTCGTAGCGCCGCCCAGACGCCGGCGGCCGCCGCCCTGCCCCGGGCGTTGATCAATCTGGCGCTCGAGATTGACGCCGCAACCAGCGGCGAGGCGGCCGGCGCGCCCTTGAGCGTCAGCGACAAAGACAAGCGCCCCTATTGGCGCTATTGCTGGGCGCCGGCGATGGACGATCCGGGGTTTCCCGGCTGCTTCGGCGACGCCGTCTTTTGCGACGGCCCCACGCTGCGTGACGCGCAGGTGACCATCGCTCCCGAAGCGCTCCAGCTGGCGGCCCGTCTTCAGTCGTCCACCGTTTTCACCTCCTGCATCGCGCAACTGGATGTCTTTCGGCGAGGGCAGCGCAAATCCGGCGCACAACTCACGCTCTCGCCCCAGCGTGAGAATCCGGATCCCTTCGAACTCAAGGCGCTGAAGCTTGAGCCGGGTCTGGCCGAATGGATGTGGACGCTGACGGATGCGCAATCTGGAACCGTGCTCTGGCGTTCGCCCATGACGCCCGTGGAAATTCCTTCGGGCGACGATTTGGCCGATACGCTCAAGGATCTGAGCGCCCAAGTCCGTGCGCTCGGCCAAAGATGCTCGCGCCTGACCAAAGATCCCGCATCCACCGCCCAGCTGAAAGCCGGCATTGAGTCGTGGAATTCAAAAAGCAAAACGGCGGCGGATGCGATCAAGGGGCGCACGCCTGAAAGCCAGAACACGGCCCGCAAGCTGGTCAACGAATTGCGGGAGGATATGACGGCGATGCGGGGACGGCTCAAGCGCGCCTACGTCATTCCCGAGCCCCAATCCCTCGTCCTTAAAGACACGAGTTCCTTTCTCTTCGGCGCCACGGGCGATTTTCGCGTCACGCAGGGAACGCGCCTCTATAGCGCCACGGACATGGCTTCGGCTCTCATCGCCAAGACGCTCCTAAACGACATCCATAACCGCTTCGGCATCACGATTCCTTTGGCGCCGCTGCCGAAAGAAAGCCGGCTGGCGATCCTGCTGGAAACGGGAGAAACCGCGGCGATCCCCGGCGGCAAGGCGCCCGACAAACAAAGCGCTTACCGGATGATTGTCAGCTCGAAGCGGCTGCATATTATTGGCAGCGATCCGGCGGGCTTATGGAACGGGACGCGTTCCCTCCTGCAATTGATGCGGTTTGCCGAAGGCCGGCAGGTCGAGATTCCCTGTCTGGAGATCGAAGACTGGCCGCAATTCGCCCTGCGCGCCGCGGCCATAGACGCCAGCGGCTCGCAGCGCCTGACGCCAGAATATCTGCAATGGCTGATAGACGGTCTGAGCGACCTGAAATACAACCGCCTGCTGATCAATCTGGGCGCCCGCTACAGCCTTGAAAAACTGGGGATCGGCCAGCCGGAATTGACCACGGAAAATATCATCGCCCTGCGCGGCTATGCGCGATCGCGATTCATAAACATGGTTCCCATGTTCGACGGCTTCGGCCGCATGAATCCGATTCTCACGGCCGGATATGCTCCGCTGCGCGAATCGCCGGACGATGCGTCCACGATTTCGCCGCTCAGCGACAAGGCCGAAGAATTCCTCAACGGCTGTGTGGATGAAATCGCCCCGGCGTTTGACGCCGAAGAGATGCATTTCGGCGGACGGGGAGGCGCGCCCGTTCTTTGGGGCGGCGTGGCGCGATTGAGCCGCGATTTTGCGGACCGCGAAGGCCCGGGCGCGCTTCTGGCTTGGCATTTCAACCGTCTCGATCAAGTGGCGCGGCGCCACAACCTTTTGCCCTGTTTCTGGGCCGATGCGCTGATGGAACGCCCCGACGCGCTGGCGCGGCTGCACCCCGGAGTCTGCCTTTATGTGCGCCCACAGCGCGAAGCCGGGCGGTTGCAGCCGGAGGTGGCGCGCGCCATTGACGGCGGCTTCCCTGTCGTCAGCGACGTCGAGTTGCTGGATGCGCGCCTCTTGATGCGGTCCACGCGCTACGAGGCGATCCATTCGGTGGCTCGTTACGCGCGCGAACGCGGCAGCCGGGGCTTGTGCCTCTCGCTCATCGAAAACGCCGGCGATCAATACCTTGAGAACGCCTGGCCGGCGCTGGCTTATGGCGCCGAGCAAATGGGACGCAGCGAAAACATCTCGGAGGATTATTTCAGGGAAAAACTCAGTTGGATTTGGTGGAATGCGGATACGCCGGACATCATCGCAGCGATGTGCCAGCCGCCGGCAATGGAGCTTGCGCCAGCCGCCGGCTCAAGCGCCCGCTCATCGGCGCAGAATTCCGATCCGGATCCGCTGCAAGCGCTCCTGATGATGCGCCCCAGCGAAGCGTGGATCGCAATGCAGCGCACGGTGAATTATGCCGCGCTGATCGCCGAAGCCCGACGCGCTTTCGGCCAAGACTGGAAAAACGACCAGCGAATCATGCAACTGACCGCCGCAGGGCGCCAAAACGACTCTCACCTGCTTCAAGCCGAATTCCTGGAGCGTCTGCACCGGCATTGCGCCGCCAAGATACTGGCGCTGGACGGCGCGCATACGGAATATGAAGCCGCACTGCGGGCCGCGCAATCGCCCGCTTCGTCCAGCAAATCCGGCGCGGCCGGCCGGCCCTTGCCCGAGGAAGTCATCCGTCATCTGAGCGCCGCCGAAAATCACTGCCGGGCGCTCGTTTACGATTATCCCTATTTCAAGGAATCCTTCAAACGCGCCTCCACAAACATGGGTTTGCGCCCTGGCGCCGATGACTGGGTTTCCGCCGGCGCGGCGGACGCCCTGAAAATCTATCAAGCGGTCGAAGGCGCATTGAATCAGGCGCGCCAGGGCGTTGCGCCGCTTCCGCTGTCTGTTTTGGCGTTTGGAAATGTGTCTCCGCCCCTTGTCTCCAAGCGGTGGCCGGCCCAGACGGTCGCCTTAGCGAGCGCCGCCCAGCCCCAAACGCTCAGCGCCGAAGCGCCCCTGACCTTGATGGCAGGCCAATCCTGCTATGCGGTTTGGGAAATCGCAGGGGAAGGTCAGGCGCGATTGACGCGGGCGCGCATTGTGGCGCTGTCGCCGGACAAGGATGGATCGAAGGATATGGTCTTGTATGAAGATACGGCGCCGCGCGAAATCGGCCCCGGCGCGCCCAAGGCGATTGTCATGAAAACCGCACGCGGATTCTCGGCGACGATGCTGCGATTCGAGGCGCAAGTCACCTCCGCTCAAATTCCGGAAGGAAGCGAAATCACGCTGACGACGGGAAAGTTGATGGATTGATTCCAGGCAAACGCTGTAACCTTCGGGGGGAGGCTGAATATAATAGGTATAGGATCGCAATATTTTCCCCAAGGAGATTGACGATGAAATCGTGCGCGTTCTTCCTTATGCTGTGGCTCGCGGGAAACGCCGCTTACGCGGAACCTGCGGCGGGCGTCGCTTCCAGGACTTCCGCCGCCGCGCGCCAGGCTTCGATGTCGGATCAGTTGCGCGAGATGAATTATCTGATCATGCATTTGTCGGCCATCAACCTGATCAACGGACTGAATTTATCCCGCGAGCAGTTGGTCCAGTTGCGCTCAATGGCGCAGCAAATCGAGCAATCGGGCGCCTCTGTCCCGCGAATCCAGGGCGAGTTCTGCGACGATCTTAAACTGACGCGCGACACCTATAACGAACTGGCGGGCAAACTCCTGCACGGCGAAACCATCGAGACGTCGTTCCAGATGCAGGTGGCCAAAGCGCGCACCGCGGAGTCCTCCTGCATTCGCGAAACGCTTATGCAAAAACCCGGCGCCGAATCCTCGCAGGGATGCGCGCGATGCCACGCCGCGCCGACGGAAGAAAAGGCCGATGGCGCCGCCCCTGCGCCGCGCCGTTCGGCTCTTGCCAAAGCGCTCAATCCTGCGTCCGCGTCCGCATCGCCCGCCGCCGGTTTGGAGGCGTATCAAACCCCGCAAATGAAGATGCAGACGTTCCTGGCGCATTCGGTCGGCAGTTTCGGCCCCAAGGGCATGATGATGGTGCGGCAAAGCGCGCCCAAAGCCAGCGGGGTTCTCACGGAATCGCAGCGCGCAATGGTCGGCGATTTTTCTTGCTGTCTCATTCCGCCGAAAAACCTTACCGACCCGGTGCGCGTCGGCCAGGCGGCCGTGGATGAAAACACGTTGAACATGCTGCGTGGAGCGCGGAAAACTCCGGATGCCCAATGGCCGCAAGCCAAACAGAAGATCGTCAGTCTTACCGAACGCGGCGGCCTGATGCGCAAGCCCGGCCTGAGCGACACGGACAAAGCGGCGGCGGCGCGCGCGGTGGCGGAGACGTTGGATCGCGCCCGGAAAATGACGGACGTGGAATTCGAAATGGAGAAGGAAAATTTAGCCAAGGCGATGAAGGTCTATGACGCCAAGCCGCCAAGCTCCTATAAAGGTCATGAGTTTATGACGGCTACTTTCCTGCTGTATCCCGGCAACGTTGCGATCTATGATCAGGCAATTCAGAAGATGGACAAAAAGTGAAGCGAAATGATTTTTTAGATACCATGGCCCGGTTGGGGCTGGGCGCCTCGCTGGCGCCACTGGTGTGGATGGCGCTGCGCCCTGAAGAAGTTTTGGCGGACACAACGGCTCAACCTGGCGCTCCTTTTCATGGCGGCAAATCCACCGGAAGCACGGCGCGCGGACCCATTGAGGCGGAGTATTACCGCAAGGACGCCAAGGACAGCGTCTCGTGCCTCCTGTGTCCGCGCCATGAACATCTGTCGCCGGGCGAGTACGGCTACTGCCGGACGCGACGCAATATCGGCGGCGTCCTGAAAACCTACGCCAGCGGACAGCCCTGCGTCTTGAACGTGGACCCCATTGAAAAAAATCCGCTCCTGCATGTTTTGCCGGGGGCGCAGGTTCTGTCCATCGCCCATGCTGGCTGCAACATGCGCTGCCAATATTGCCAGAACTGGCAGTTCTCGCAGGAAAGCGCCGAGTCCACAAAAAATATTGCCTTCGACCAGGAAGACGCCTTCGCGCAAGGGCGCAAGATGCAGATTGCCGGAATCAATTTCACCTACACCGAACCGACCACGCACATCGAGTTCAACAAGCGTCTAGCGATGGAGGCGAAGAGGCGGGGATTGCGCGCGTTTTTGTGCTCGAACGGATACATTCAGCCCGGCCCGCTGGGGGATTTCCTGAAGACGCTGGACGCGGTCACGATCACCCTCAAAGGCATGAGGGCGCCCTATCAGCAAACCTATCTCGGGGTCGAGGATTATCGCCCCGTGCTGGAGAGCTGCCGCCAAGTCAAGCAGGCAGGCGTTTGGCTCGAAGTCGCAACGTTGTTCGCGCCAGGCTTGAACGACTCGGACGAAGAGATGAAGGAAATCGCCGAGTGGATTTCCAAAAATCTGGGCGCCGAAACGCCGTGGCACATCGAGCGCTTTGTCCCGAAATACAAAATGCAGGACCGTCCACAAACGCCCGTCGCCACGCTCGAAAAAGCGCGCGCGATCGGCCAGGCGGCGGGCTTGCGTTATGTAGCGATCTCCAACCTGGCGCCCCACCCCGCCAACCACACGTATTGCGCCAAATGCCAGAAACCGGTCATCAAACGCGTCGGTTTCAAGGTGCTGGAAAACAGCGTGAAGGACGGCAAGTGCTCCTTATGCGGCGCGCCGGTCGCAGGGATTTGGAAATGACAAATTAGCAAATATTGCGAAACAGGCGGGAGTATTGCTATTCCGAGTCTTTGGGCTCTCTACTGGATGCAGCTGTTGGGTTCTTATACCGTCCTACTGCATAACCCCCAGCGCCACCCGTGCCGATGAGAACCACAGCCTTGACTATCTCTAAAACCACCTGATCCTTGTTCATTGCCATAGCCGCAACGAGCAGTCCAACGAACATAATAATGATTAATATGGCAAATAAGAGGAGACTCCGTAACCCACGCAGATTGAATGCTCTACTTTTTTCCCGATCAACCACCTGCGCATCCACGGATATTTTCGCCATCTCAAACGCATGGTTGTCCTTCTACTCTTCTAAGGCAATCTCGCGCTCCTTCAGCTCAAGTTCCTTGGTCTGTCTTTCAAGGAATGCCTTAAAAAGACTAGCAGAAACTTCCGAATGTGCAGGTTGCGTATCCGGATTCGAAACAGCGAAGCTCTCATCATCACTCATCTTGAACCTCCACGCAATAGATTGGCACCTTCAGCTTTGCCCGAATCTTGCCGAATCCAGAAGAGCCAATTTTAGGCGCAATAATGCGGAAATTACTGAATTTTCTCCGTTTCTTCTCGAACCGCCTCAGGAACTCCGCAGGGTCCAGATCAATGAATTCCTTCGGTCGCAATTCAATTGTATTTAAGAAGCTCATTTGCACGCCCCTAATTCTCTGTTATTTATGGGTGTATTATATACCCTCCGCCGGCAGCGTCAATAAGAAAAGGGCGCGGAAGAAGGCAGAGCGGAAACTTGTGCTTGCCGTGCGCGCATCTTGGTGACTAAACTCCTCATATCATGACTGAAACTGAACTGGAAAGAGCCTTTGCCGCCACCCAGAAGCTGGCTGCGGATTTCCGCGCCAACGAGGCGCATTACCTCTCACCGGTCTATCAGGAATCCGAGGTTCGCAAGGATTTCATTGACAAGTTTCTCATCGCTCTGGGATGGGACGTCAATCACGACTATCAGAAGAACCCCTTTCAGCAGGAAGTGAAGGTTGAGCGCGGCGTCAGCATGGCCGGCTCGCAACGCCGCGCGGACTATGCGTTCTATCTCGCGCCGAATTTCCGCGATGTCCGGTTCTTTGTGGAGGCCAAAAAGCCCTTCGGCGATATCGCAACGCAGGACAATTGCTTCCAGACGATTCGTTACGGCTGGAACGCGCAGACGCCCGTGGCGGTCCTCACCGACTTCGAGCAATTCGTGGTCCTGGACTGCCGCTACAAGCCCAACATTGACACCGCGCGGAGCCATGTCCTTCACGAATATCATTACCGCGACTACGGCGACGCGGAGAAGTTCGCGAAAGTCTATTACCTTTTTTCGCGCGAGGCCGTGGCGGGCGGATCGCTGCAGCAATACGCGGCCACACTCCCCAAGCGGCGCGGCAAAGGCAGGCAGCCGGGATTAACCAAGGATGGATTGCAGCGGTTTGACGACGCGTTCCTCGCCGAGCTCGATGAATACCGCGACACGCTCGCGCACTCTTTCAAGAATCGCAATCCCGAGCTCGACGGCGAGACGCTGACCGAGATCACACAGCGCGTGATTGACCGCCTTGTCTTCATGCGATTTCTCGAAGACAAGATGATCCATCCCGAATATATGGTAGCCAAATTTGGGGACAACGGCGCCGCCTGGAAAGATTTCGTGGCCATGTCGCGGCGGCTCGACGCCATCTACAACGGCATCGTTTTCAAGAAGCACGCGCTTCTGGATGCGGACGATTTCGCTGTGGATGATGCCGCTTTTCTTGGAATCTGCCGGAAATTCTCGCACCTTCAATCCGCGTATCTCTTCGACAGCATCCCCATTCACATCCTGGGCAGCATCTACGAGCGCTTCCTTGGCAAGGTCATCGTCACGACCGACAAGCGCGCGCGTGTTGAGGAAAAGCCGGAAGTGCGCAAGGCCGGCGGCGTCTATTACACACCCGACTACATCGTCCGCTACATCGTTGAAAACACCGTCGGCAAACTGATCGAAGGCAAATCCCCCGCACAAATCGCCGAAATGCGGCGCGAAATCTTGCTCAATAATATCTACGGCGTGGACATAGACCGCCAAGCCGTCGAAGTGTCACAGCTTTCGCTCTACCTGAAATTGCTGGAGGAAGAGACGACCGCCACGGCGCGGGCGCACCAACTGGAATTCCACGAAACGCTGCTACCGTCGCTTAGCAATAATATTGTGTGTGGTAACTCGCTCATCGGGACCGATATATTGGAAGGGCATCTCTTCGAGCCAAAGGAGGAAAAGAAACTCAATCCGATGGATTTCGTGGATCGCTTCCCCGCAATCATGAAACGCGGCGGTTTTGATGCGATTGTCGGAAATCCGCCGTACATTTTTACGAGAGAACTTATCAAGGAATACGAAAAAGATTATTACAATAGAGTATACAAACAAACACAGTTCAAAATAAACACTTACCTTTTGTTCGCAGAAAAAGGCTTTTACTTGCTGAAGGACAGCGGACAACTTGGCTTCATTACACCCAATAACTGGTTAACACTTGAGACATCTTCACGATTCCGTCATTTTATTCTGAGTGAAACTCGTTCTATTCAAATTGTGAATAGCCGTGAGAAGGTTTTTGAAAGTGCCAGTGTAGACACGAGTATCTTGGTTTTTGGTAAGACAGGGCACGAGGAAGTGATTATTCGTGAATTGGAACATGGCAAAATTGGGCCGGTTATTATTAGGAACAAGCCTTGCGTTTATTTGAATATACACAACCACATTATAAGTTATGTGGCACATCAATCGGGCGGCGAAAATATTACATTGTTACAGAAAATATCATACCAAGGTGTTTTTCTGGAAACTATCGCGGAAGTCCGAAATGGAATTCAAGCTTACACCGTCGGCGAGGGGACACCCCGTCAAACTGAGCAAATGAAACGAGACCGTGTGTATCACGGCTTCGATAGAAAAGACAGCACATGGGTTAAGTATGTTGATGGCGTTGATGTTGGTCGATATGAACTTGGTTGGAGCAAACAATTTGTCAAATACGGGATCAATCTCACTAGACCAAGAAAGAAGGAATTTTTCCAGGGAGAGAGATTGCTCGTCAGGCAGATACCGGCCTCTCCCCCGTATTCCATACTTACATGTTATGTGAATGAGTGAGGTACTCCCCAGTGTCAAGAGAAAAAAACGGGTTCTTTAAGGTAGCTTTAATGCCGCTCCTTGTCGGTCAGGATGCTGGTCAGTTCGTGGCCTGGGGGTACCCCAGGCCACGAACTGACCAGGTTGTAAGGATGGG
>JAPLSP010000647.1 GCA_026398575.1 Candidatus Sumerlaeota bacterium
CATTCCTGGACGTGCATTGCTGCGTTATTCACGCGCCGCTGGATGCTTTCGCCTTGCCTCAGCTGCCTGTGCCGAACAAAATTCGGCTAAAGGCTTACCATTATTTAAGATCATGGGAGAACCATTTTGGCAAAAGATTCCGCCACCACCGCTATAGCCGTTATTGTCTGTCGAGTTTCCGGAAATAATATTGTTAGAGATTGCGGGAGAAGCGCCTTCGGGGCAATAAATCCCGGCACCGACTCCAGACGAACTACTAAATCCATAGTTTGTTCGCCCTCCCGTGATGGTGAACCCATCAATCCGTGCGTTGCTGGCGCCATTCACGCAACGGTGTGAATTCGTGCCGACACCATCGATCATTGAGACATGAACCGCAATATCGCGCGTCCATCCCGCCGCCTCGAACCCGCCCCACAGGTCCACCCATTGTTTCATTGTGGCTACTGCTGTCCCGGTGGTCGCCGCCGGGTTTGAGTAGGAGCCCTCGGCGACAAGGAGCGCGTATTTCCTTGAGGCCAGGGCGTCGCCGATCTGGTCGAGGGCGTGTTGGATGCTTTGCCACGGCGCGCCTGCCGATCCATCACCGGTCGTATCGCTGCCCGTGTTTGCCGAGACGTAGCGAACCTGCTGGTAGTTGGCGAGATTGACCGGCTCGGTCTTGGGACCGCACTGGCCGTGAGTTGCTCTACTGTCATACCGTTAAGCAGACCGACGTTGTGCGGATCGGACAGCCCGGCGATGGGACCGCTGGGGGGCGTGATCTTGGACAGGTCGGGGATCTTGTAGAGAGAAGTGAATGTGATGGGCGCGGCGTCGGTTCCCACTGCCGTCAGGTTGCCGCCCGAAAGCAGTTGTATCTTTTTGCCGGGATGCACCGTGAAAGGCGTGCCGGGATCAATCAGGCAGTTTCCCGAAAGCGTCAGGGTGTCTGTGACGATGTAGGCGTTTTCGTTGAGGAAATGGACGTCGGGCTGCGGGCCGGAAACACGAACTTTGTTCTCGATCCGAACGGTGAAAGTCAGGTCCGGCAAGTCGGTCGCCCCGGCGCGGCTGGAGAGCGCGAAGGAAACCTCGCCGCGCGCGGCGTCCGTGGTGGCATAAACGTTGGCGAAAGGCAGCGTGGCGGTCGCGCCGCATCGCAACTTGCTTTGAGTGATGCTGAGTTGCGTTACCGTGGTTCCCGAATCTACGAGCGCTATCCGCGAATCCGCACAGGTCAGGCGCGTCACGAGGCTGAGCGCGTCGCAGTCGGCAACCGAAAGATTCACGCTCAGGCGAACGACCTCGCCCTTGTCGAGTTCGCCATCGCCGTCGTTGATGGCCGAGATAGAGGGATCATCCACCACGGCAACGGATGAAACGGACAAGGTGGGCGTCATCGGAGTGGCGAGGGCGGACCAAGGATTTACCTGCCCGGCGCCTTGTTCGTATGCTCCCAGCATATATGCGCCCATGCCCCATTGATCGCGCCTGCATGAATAACGCCAAAAGGCGCCTTCCTCCCGGAAGGAGAAAAGATAGGTTGCGGTTTTCTGCAGGTGGCGCGCGATGGCCGCTGGGGATTGCTCGGGATATTTCGCGCGCAGCAGCGCGGCGGCGGCGCTGACAAACGGCGCGGCGAAACTGGTGCCGCTGGCTTCGGGGCCGCCGCTCCAGCCGCCGCCGGGAGTGGTGGAATAGACGTTGACACCCGGAGCGACCAACTTCACCAGGGAACCGCACCGCCCGTTGAAGTTGGAGAAGATGGCGCAGCCGCCGTTCTCGTCCGTGGCGCCGACGGGGAGGACAGCGTCAAAAGAGGCGGGATAGCGCGGCGAATCGCCCTGGCCGTCGTTGCCGGCGGCGGCAACGATCACCGCCGTCTCGGCAGCCTTGGCGCAGGCGTCGCGCAGAAGCTGCGACCAATCGCGGAAGGTAAGACTCAGGTTGATGACGTGTGCGCCCTTGGCCGCGGCTTCCTCGACGGCGGCGGCCACGTCCGATATGCGGACAGACCCTCTCGAATCGGACACGTCAAAGGGAAGGATGCGGCAGCCAAAGGCCGCGCCGACGCCACCCTGAGCGTTCTCAGCGGCGGCGATGATCCCCGCCACGCGCGTGCCATGGCCAAGGTCGTCCGAAATGCTGTCATCGCCATCCGCGAAGTCCCATCCGCCGACGGCGATGGCCCCTGCCAAATCCGGATGGTTCACATCCACGCCCGAATCAATCACCGCCACGATGATGGAAGGATCGCCGCGCTGGATTTCCCAGGCTTGCTCAAGTTGCAGACGACCATAGAGATTTTTCTGACGTCCTGCATAAGCGGGATCGGCAGGAAGGTAGCCCAGCGAGCCAATGTAGTTCGGCTCGGCAAAAGCCACATTGGGGTCCTTGGCATAGGCCGCAGCAATGGCCTTGACATCCGCGCCGGAAGGAAAGGAAAGAACGCGCCAAGCAGCGGCGCTGGGGGGCTGGGAGGCGGAGGCAGGGGTGCGGGTGGGCTGGGGGGGCTGAGTGGACGGCGTGGACAGAGTGGACTGGGTGGACAAAGTGGAATGGGTGGGTTGGGTGGAGTGGGTGGGTTGGGTTGCAGTGGTTTGTGGCCCTGGCGCCTTTGTGGTCCCTGGCGCGCTTGTGGTCTTTATGGCCGCCGCATTTCGGCGCTCTCTAGGGTGCTCCGCCTTCAGCAGTCCAAACTTCCGGTCCAACGCCGCCAGCGATGGCGCACACTGGGAGCGCCAGCATCCTGCTGGCGATTGCCCAAGCATAGACAAATCGCCCTCATCCTGCGCCATTGAACACGCGACCGGCTGCCGATACCGCACAATCACTTCGCCGGCTGCGAATGAGTTCCGCGCGCACGAAACACGCGGCCACAGAAACGCCAACAGAAAACAGGCGATGATGGCAACCTGACACAGATTTCCCGAATCAGGAAGAATCCGCGACGCAATCCGCGTCGGAATCCGCGTCGGAATCCGCGCTGGAATCCGCAACGCAATCCGCGCCGGAATCTGCGCTGGAATCCGCGACGCAATCAGCAACGGAATCCGCGATGCAATCCGCAACTTCTCATTATACCCCATCCAAGCGGTGAAAGGACCATGCCTCAAAAAACCGAAACACTGGGAGCGGTGATTGGGGCTCATGGATTCTTCCTACTTCGAAATCCGAGTGGAAAACAGAAGCATCGCAACGCGCCCTGCCGAATGAGGCAAAGACTCATTCAGCCTTCATGCCCATTCCCTAAATTTCGCGATAGGCCGTTCGCGGGATGCAAAGCATCCTTCTCAAGAAAGAAGATAACTATTACGACCAAAAGAATCAAGCCTCAATTATTCGGATAAGGGCG
>JAPLSP010000587.1 GCA_026398575.1 Candidatus Sumerlaeota bacterium
ATTGAATCGCCAAAAAGAAGGCGGCAAGCCACCTTACTCCAAAAGCTGGCGCCGCTCCTAACCGCATTAATCACTCTCTTTTTCATATTTCTTTAGGAGGTAACGGTATGATGCCATCATTGAGAGCCGGATTGTGCGGACTGGCTGTGTGTTTGTTGCCGCTGCAATCCCCCGAGAGTCAGGCTGACGCGGGAAACAAAGACACCGATTGGTTTCGCAGTGCGCGGTATGGGGTGTTCATGCACTTTTTGCCGGAGGACGCAAAAGGGCTGGGGCTGGTCAAGGAGTTCAACGTCGAGGCGCTGGCGCAGCAGCTGGAGAGTATGGGAGCGGGATATTTCGTGATTACGCTGGGACAGAACTCTGGCTACTTCAATTCGCCGAATTCTGCATACGATCGAATCACCGGCTACGCGCCGGGCGAGCGGTGCTCCGCGCGCGATCTGCCACTGGACTTGTATCAGGCGCTGAAGCCGAAGGGAATCCGTCTGATGCTCTATCTGCCCTGCCAGACGCCCAACCGGGACGTCCGCGCGCAGAAGGCGTTCGGTTTGGCGGAAGGCCCGAAGAATCAGCCGATCAACGTCGAGTTTGCGAAGAAGTGGGCCGTGGTGATACAGGAGTGGGCGGACCGCTATGGCGACAAGGTGTCGGGCTGGTGGTTCGACGGCGGTTATCAGGGCGTGCGCTTCAACGAGGAAATCGCGCGCATTTATTCCGCCGCCGTCAAGCACGGCAATCCGCACGCCATCGCGACGTACAATCCGGGCGTCCGGATGATTCATTACATGCAGGCCGAGGATTACACGGCGGGCGAATTGAACGACCCATTCAATGTGATTCCCGCTTCGCGCTGGCTGGAAGGTTCGCAGTGGCATGCGCTGACATTCCTTGGCGGCGGCTGGGGACGCCGCGATACGCGACATCCGACGGAAAAATGGGTCAAGTGGGTCAGGGAGGTGGTTGCGCATGAAGGCGTCGTCACGCTGGACATGGGTCCGAACTGGGACCCGAAAGCCGGACCAATCGGCGCGCTGGCCGAGGCGCAGGTGAACCAAGTCAAAGCGATTCGCGACGCGATTATCCGTTGACGTGGGAGATCAAGGCCAGCCAGGCGAACTACGCGGGGATGGGCGTCATTGATCCTGTGTTTGTCAAAGCGAAAACATGCGTCCCGCACACCTGGCACGCGGCGGAAATATTCCTCTATCTCATGAGCGTACAGCCTTAGTATTATGCTTCGCAATTATGGTCACGAATTTTTTCCCAAAGGGCAGAAGCTATGCGCTCGGAAATTGCGCCAGCTTTTGGAGTAAAGTGGCTTGCCGCTTTCTTTGAGGCGCCAAGGCTATTGAATCGCCATAAAGAAAGCGGCAAGCCACTTTACTCCAAAAGCTGGCGCTCATCCATACTGCATTAGCTATTTTCGCTGATAAAAAAGCAACGCGCCTTTCCGGCGGCTCAGGCCGGGCGTTCGAACTCCGGGATCATGAGGCGCTCGCCCTGCTTGAGTGCCGATTGATGCGCTACGATTCCGGGAACGGTGTAGGCCAGCGCCTCATAGACGTCCACCGCGGGCCTGCGATTGTGAACGAGCGCGTCAATGAATTCGTGCGTCAGGAACGTGTGGGAGCCTTCGTGTCCGCTGGCATGGCGCAACGGCTCGGGCAGCAAGTCCGTCTTCCACCATTCGGGCTGCGCGTATTTTTCAAACGGCGACGCCTTGCGCTCAAAGCCTCCGCTGTCTTTCTCCGTCTGCCCGCCGGCGCGGATGATGATGGGGCCCAGGCCGTTGGGGTGCGGCGCATAGAAGCTCATCTTGTCGCCGATCCATTGCGCGCGCTCCGTGCCGCGATGGGCGCCCTTCCACCAGATGTTCATCCGGAAGGCATTGCCGCGATGGGTGCGGAACATGGCCGATTCATTCCAAAATGGATTCTGGTAGGCGTTGTCTTTGAGGATCGGGCTGTCATCGCCCCAGCCGTGACAGACCACTTCGGTGAGGCGTTCGCCCGTGACGCTGATCATCTGTGACGAGGTGTGCGTGGGATAATGCATCGGCGCCACGCCATAGCGCCAGGTGCGCTGGCCATTGAAGTAGTAAAGCGATTCCAATCCCGGATGCTGGTATTCGGCTTCGCAATAGTAGAGATGTCCGAAGGCGCCCTCTTTGAAAAACTTGCGCGCCGACTGCGTGGACTGCTGATAGTGGCCCGTCTCGGCCATCATGTATGTCAATCCGTATTTCTTCACGGTCTCCAAGAGCAACTGGGCCTGCTCTAGCGTCGCCCAGGCGGCGGGCACCGCCGAGATGACGTGCTTGCCGTTTTTCATGCACTCGATGGTATGCTGAACATGCAGGGGCCCGTCGGTAAAGATGGCCACGGCGTCAACCTTGGGGTCCTTCACCAATTCTTCGAGCGAGTTGTACGACTTTTCGCAGCGGTAGGTCTTCATCAAGCGTTCGCGCCGTTCGGGGCGCAGATCGCTCACCGCCTCGACGACGCAATCGGGGTGTTCGTGCCATTGGAAGTCGCAGCCAAAGCCGCCGCCCACAACGCCCATGCGGATTTTTTTTGGAGCGGTATCGGCGGCCATCAAACGCGGCGCCGCAACGATGGACGCGGCCACCGCGAGACCGCCGCGCGCGAGGAACTCGCGGCGGGAGCAATTGCCGGCTTCCTCATTTTTAGCGCTTAGGGTGGATGATGACATCGCGCTCTTGGAATTCATATTCATCGCAATCTTCTCCTTTTCAAGGACTGATTCTTTTGCTCAATGCTTCAGCGAATGGTAGGCCGGCCCGCTCCGTCGGGCGGCCACGCGCGCTCATTAG
>JAPLSP010000003.1 GCA_026398575.1 Candidatus Sumerlaeota bacterium
TCAGTTTCCTTGGGCGAAGCTAGCAATGAAATCAGAAGATGGTCCAAGTTCATGTCAAAAAACATTAAAGAATTGCCTCCAGTGTATGCGCCAGAAAGTCTATATCCTGCTTCGAGCGTTTTTCAGTGATGGCAATCAGCAGGCAGTTATTCATCTCAGGCCAATACCTTCCCAGCGGGAAGCCGGCGGCGATGCCTCTCTGGAATAATCCACGGATGACACGGTCGGCGGCCATCGGCAAGGTGATGACGAATTCGTTGAAGTACCAGCGGTTGGGATAGCGCATCTTGACGCCGGCGACTTGCAGCAAGCGCTTTTGCGCATAAAAGGCGCGGTCGGCGCAGACGTGCGCCAAATCAACCAATCCCTGCTTGCCGAGAAGGCTCAGGTAAATCAGCGCGGTCAGCGCGCACAGGCCCTCGTTTGAGCAGATGTTGGAGGTGGCCTTCTCGCGTCGGATGTGCTGCTCGCGCGCTTGCAGCGTCAAGACGAATCCCTGCCGCCCCTGTTCGTCCGTCGTGCGCCCGACGATGCGCCCCGGCATCTTGCGCACGTATTTCATGCGCGTGGCCATAAAGCCGAGGTAAGGGCCGCCGAAGGAGATCGGCATGCCCATGCTCTGCCCTTCGCCCACGACGATATCCGCGCCCATCGCGCCGGGCGTCTTGAGCAGCCCGAGCGAGATCGGATAGCACGAGACGATCAGCAATCCGCCGTGCTTGTGGATCATCTCGCCAAGGTCCGTCAGGTCGTCGCAGCAGCCGAAGAAATTCGGATTCTGCACGATGAGCGCGGCGGTGTCGTCGTTGATCGCCTTCGCGATGGCTTCGCGGTCGGGCAGGCCCTTGCGCGAAACGGTTTCGATCAGTTCGATGCCGAGGTTGCTCGTATAGGAGCGGACCATCTTGCGATAGATCGGGCTGACCGAATCATCCACAATGATGCGCCTCCGCTCGGTGACGCGCAGCGCCATCATGATCGCCTCATAGACGGCCGTGCCGCCGTCGTAGAGCGAAGCGTTCGCCGCCTCCATATCCGTCAACCGGCAGATGGCCGACTGATATTCATAGATCGCCTGCAGCGTGCCCTGCGAAACCTCCGGCTGATAGGGTGTGTAGGCGGTATAGAACTCGCTGCGAGAGACCAAGGCTTCGAGCGCGGCGGGGATGAAGTGATCGTAGAATCCGCCGCCCAGGAAACTGATCAGATTCGTGCTGTTGTGATCGGCCAGCGTGGCCACACGGGCGCGAACCTCCTGCTCGGTCAGGCCGCCCGGAATATTGAGTTCCTTGCTGCGCAGCTCGGGCGGAATAGCGGCGAAAAGGTCTTCGATGCTTTTGACGCCGATGGCCCCAAGCATTTCGCGTTGTTGTTCGGGGGTATTGGCAATGAAGGGCATAAGCTGTTCCTTAATGAGGAATGCAAAATGAAAGCCTGCCTGCGATGGGGCTTCATCAAAACGGCCCCCAGCCGCTGCCGCCGTCCTGGAACTCTACCAACTCAAGATCGAGCTCGGCCACGGTTCCATGATGGCTATAGTGATAGTGCGTGATGCCGATGCCGGGAGTGAAATCCATGATCTGGTGATCCGGAACGGTTCGATAAACCAGCGTATAGGTCGGAAACTGGAGCTTCTTCCAAATGCCTTTGATATTCGTAAAACTGCGGATGTCCTCCGATTCGACAATCCAGCTGTACAGGTTGTCTTCGCGCCCGGCTTCGCCGCCGAATTTCTTTCCTGGTCCCAACGGAGGCGACAGGATCAGCGTGTCCGCTCTGGGCTCGCGAATGGACCTTACATTGCCTTGCTTCCACTTGTTCAGCATTTTGAAAGTTTCCTGATCCGCCGTCGTATCCTGGGTCTTTTGGAGAATGCTGTTCAGCGCTTGTTCAGGGTCCACTTCGGTTTGAGGTTCCGGATCCAGGAAAAACCTGGCCGCGTCCGTCTTGACCAGAATATGAAGATGCGGCGCGGCCAAAGGCTCGAAGGGCGAGACCGTCATCGGCAGTCCGGTCAGGATGGCGACGCTGCCGTTTCGAGCCTTGTGATATTCCATGACTTTGAAAGTCATCGTCACCGGTTCGCTCGTGATCGCCCCGCCTTCCCGCTGCCACCGCGCGCTTCCCCGATAGGTCCACGTTGTTCCGTTCGACATCGGGAAATAGCCCGGCGCCTGCGGGTCCGTGCGGACGACGTAACCGCACGCCGTTCCAAACAGCGCCAGCGAGATCAGCGCGATGATGGCAAGTTTTTTATTCATAAAATCAAGTTCCGATCGGGCAAAAAATGCCGGTTTCGCCAAAGGCTACGCGCCAATATTCGCAAATACCATGACATAAGCTCATTTCAAATACTCATGCAGGAACTGAAAATTCATGCGGATAAGAGCGGCGCCAGCTTTTGGAGTAAGGTGGCTTGCCGCCTT
>JAPLSP010000568.1 GCA_026398575.1 Candidatus Sumerlaeota bacterium
GGCGCGCGATGGCCGCCCGACGGAGCGGGACGGCCTACCACGCGGCGCCAATCCAGGTGGACCGCGTCCTTTATTTCTTGGCCAATGAGATATTGGAGTTAGAGAGCAGCCTCATCGAGAGGCGCGCCTGATTCCACAAACTGCCGAATAATTTAGCGGAAATGGAGGCGGCTTCATTCCTATAATGGCGACGCGCGCGATTTGAGCGCGACTGTTCGTTGTCACGAAAAAGGAAAAACTCATGAGTTCTCGTTTGACAGTCAGCATCGGCGCCGCAAGCCTGATTATTTTGTTTGGCGTCTTTCCGGCCGCGTCGCAAACCGCAGATCGCGCCGAGGTCATCCGCTTGGCGGTCGAGAGCGGCGAGCGGACGTGGACCGCGGCGCAGAATCCCGAGAAGCGCAATGTGTCGTCGCGCGAGTTGTTCACGTATGCGCTGGCGCTGTGCGAAGCGAAGGCAAAGATGGACCGCCTGGAGCGGCTCTTCGACGTCGCGGCGCAGATGCAGGATCGCGATCCGAAGAGCAAAGGCTACGGCAACTTCCGCTGGAACTGGACGCATCCATCCGTGCAGGACTACAACGCCGTGGATTTTTGCATGCAGGGCGGCGCGCTGATCTGGCTGCGTCATCGCGACGCGCTGCCCGAAGCCGCGCGGATGAAACTGCGCCCAATTCTCGATCTGGCGGTCGAGGGTTGTCTGCGCCATCGCGTTTCGGAAAGCTACAGCAACATCGCCTACATGAACGCGGGCAACCTGATCCTCCTCGGCGAGAGCATGGGCAATCCCAAGGCGGCCAACGAAGGCTATGCCCGTCTGCAGCGCGCATTCCTTTTCACCTACTACTATGGAACGCATGAGTATGACAGCCCAACGTATTATGGCGTGGACATCGAAGACCTGGTGATCATCGAAGCCTACTGCCAGCGCGAAAGCGGCCGCTCGCAGGCCCGCGCGCTGCTGGAGCTGTTCTGGACCGACATCGCCGCCAATTGGTTTCCGCCCGCCGAAAAACTGGCCGGCGCGCGCAGCCGCGACTACGACTACCTGCGCGGACTGGGGATGCTGGATACAATGATGGTGTCCTACGGCTGGCCGGCAGGGAAAGCCCGGGGCAGCCTTTTCGCCGCCCTGGGACGATGGGCGCCACCGCAAAGCCTGCGCGAAATGAGCGCGTCCAAATTCCCGCGCCTCGTGCGGCAGTCCTGGGGAATCGCACCGGAGAACTTCAAAACGCACTACCTCATGAAAGACGTGACGCTGAGCGTCGCCGGATCGCGCTACGCGGACCGGACGGATATTCCGCTCGTGGCGGACTTCGCGGGCGATCGCGAATCGGTCCGCTGCTTTTTCCTTCCCGATGACCGCTTCGATCCTTATGGAAAAGTCAAGATCGCCGCCGGTCCGCATCAAAAGGCGCTCCACCTGCCGCACTTCTTCTGCGGCGTGCAGCGCAAGACCGACGCCGCCGCGCTCGTTGTCTATCGCGAAAAAGACGTGCCGAAAGAAAGCGCCCAACTCTTGTCGCATTTCGTCATGCCATTCAAGGTGGATGCTTTCTGGATCAATGATCAGCGGTTGGAACTCAACGAAAAAAAGCCGACCACCATTCCTCTCTCGCAGGACGCCTTGATTGTCGCTCGCAAAGGAACGGCGGCAGTGGGCGTGCGGGCGCCGTGGACGCGCGGAATCGGTGACGGCGCTGCCGTCGCGTCATTCGCATGGGACGGCAATAAATATGGCGCAGTGCGGCTGACGATTGACCATCGCGCCAATGTCAGCGCCGCTACGGCGGAGAAATGGACGGTCAATCCCGCGGCGGCATTCTGGGTTCGGGTGGGAAGCGGCCTGGCGAATGACGCCGCATTCGAGCAATGGCGCAAGACCTTCGCCAGCGCGAAGTTTTCCATCTCACCCACAGCCAACGGTATCCAGTTCCGCGCGGAAGGCGCCGAAGGCCCGCTGGAAGTCGAAACGCAAGCGCCTTACGAATCTCCGACGCGCATGAATCCGGCGCCTGAAAAAGTCGTGCTGGAATTGGATGGCGACGACATCGGCAAGCGCATCCTGGGCGCCGACGAACCGGCCAAGTCTCTTGCAGCGCGACAAGCCACGATAAAGCCCATCGCCATCCCGGATGGCAAAGGCATCTATTGGGAGGCCGAGGCTGGCGAGATTCTGCCAACGATGGAAATCGGAAAAGACCCGGCAGCTTCGGAAGGCGCTTTTGTGTGGGTTCCCGGCGAACCAGGCCAGGGAGGCAATGGCAGCGGCCATATTCTTTGGCGGCTGAATATCGCCAAACCAGGAAAATATTATGTCTGGGGACGCGTGCTGACGCCAACGCCCGACGATGACTCCTTTCGCGCGAGCGTTTCCTTGAATGGAAAAATCCTTGTCCCTATCACTGATTGGCTGACGGGAGTCCATGCCAAATGGGAATGGATTCCGATGGCGCTGGGCGCCAAGCCCGAGAAGACGCCGACGACGCTCGACCTTCCGCAAGGCGAAGTGAATCTGCAAATTCTGCCGCGAGAAGATGGCGCCAAGTTGGACCGCCTGTTTATTACCTCGAATCCCGCCGAGCGCCCGAAGTAGCATTCGCCCGCTCAGCCGCAGGAAAAAATTCAGCCACACTGCATCTATCAGCGCAAGGAAAGGAACTATTGCAGCAAGGATCAGCGCCAGCTTTTGGAGTA
>JAPLSP010000462.1 GCA_026398575.1 Candidatus Sumerlaeota bacterium
GGGCTGAACAACAAGGCGAAAGTCGCGATGAGAAATAGCTATGGATTTTCGACCTTCAAATGCTTGGAAATTGTGCTCTATCATAAGCTTGGCAAACTACCGGAGCCAAAATTTACCCACAGATTCTTTTAAGGAACCAAAAAACATGGCATCCGGATCAGCTTCGCGGGGGCGGCGGCGGTCGTGTTGGCGCTCTATCAAAGCGCCCTTGAGCGGCGACCAATTGAGATGGCAGAATTCGAACAACTGGGAGCGCCGGCATCTTTGCCGGCGTGTCGCGGTGTATGAGGCAATGATCACACGTGGACACGCCGGCAGGGATGCCGGCGCTCCCAGTAGCGCTCCCAGTGGCGCTCCCAGTCTAAGGAGACTTCAATGGCACAACCCCAGCGAATATTCCATCTCATCCCGAATGCCCACCTCGATCCTGTCTGGCTGTGGGACTGGCGCGAGGGGTTGAATGAAGGCGTCATCACCTGCCGCACGGTTTTGGATTTGATGGATGAATTTCCGGAACTCACATTCATGCGCGGGGAGTGCGCGATTTATGAGCACATCCAGCGCGCCGATCCCGCCATGTTCCGGCGCATCGTCCGGCAGGTGGAGGCCAGGCGTTGGGACGTCGCGGGCGGGACGTTTGTCCAGGCCGATAACAACATCCCCTCTACCGAAACTTTGTCGCGCCAATTTTTGCGCGGGCAGCGATACTTCAAGCAGACGTTCGGGAAGGCCGTACGCGCCGCCTGGTCCCCCGACAGCTTCGGACACTCTGCCGGACTGCCGGAGATTCTAGCCCAAGCGGGCATTGAATACTTCGCGTTCACGCGCTGCGGCAAGGCCTTGGACGGCGTCGCGAGTCCAGCGTTTTGGTGGGAGGGTCCGGCAGGCTCGCGCGTTCTGAGCTATCGTCCGTTGACCGGATGGTATGGCACGGAACGCAATGAAATCGCCGCTCGGTTCGATGCGATCATCGCTTCACTCGCGAACTGTCCCCTGCGTCATACCCCTGCCTTCATCGGTCTGGGCAATCACGGCGGCGGGCCTTCGCGCCGGCAGATCGAAGACGTCCGCCGCTGGGCTGAGGCGCATCCCGAAATCGAGGTCCGCTTCTCGACGCTCCATGCGTTCTTCGACGCGCTGAAATCGGAGGTGAAGTCCGGCGGCAAAAAGGCGCTGCCTGTTTTTTGCGGCGAACTGAACTTCACGCTGCGTGGGTGCTATTCCTCGATGGCAAAGATCAAGTATCTGTTCCGCCGCGCCGAGGCGGCCGCCGTCCGCAGCCAGAGCGCGAGCGCGGCCATTTCGACGGCGATTCCTTCGCTCAAGCCCGCGAAGATCGAGGCGGCGTGGGACGCCATTCTTTTCAACAGCTTCCACGACATCCTGCCCGGCTCCAGCATCGAGCGCGCCTGCGACGATCAGATCGCCTGGCTCGGAGGCGCCGTCCATCAATGCCAGGAAGCGGAATTCGAAGCGCTCAACGCGCTGGCCGCCCGCATAGATACGAGCGTGGATGCGCCGCCGCCGGATCATCCCAGCGACGTGGCGGCGCTTGTTTGGAATCCGCATCCGCGTCCGTTCAATGGATACGTCGAGATCGAAGCCTCGCTGGACTACCGGCCCATCTGGCAATACTCGGGCAGCCCGGAAAAATCCGCTGCGCTGCCGCTGCGACTGTTGGGCGCTGACGGCGCTCCGCTGCCGTTTCAGGTGATAGATACCGAGCACGGCGCGATGACGAACCTTGCCTGGCGCAAGCGTGTGGTGGCGCCGATGAGCATTCCCGCGATGGGCTGGCATCTCGCGCGTTTGGGCTGGCATGAGGATGCCCCGGCGCCCGCGGCGCCGTCGGAGGCGCCCGCCGCAAGTCCCAATGCCGAAACGATCGAGAATGGAATGTATCAGGTGAGCGCGCGTCCGGGCGACGCCGGTATCCGCATCATCAAGGATGGCCGCAACATGATGAGCGGCGATGGCCTGGGGGAGGATGGCCTGGCGAAGGATGGCCTGGGGAAAGATGGCTTGGGAAAGGATGGGCTGCTCTCCGCCGTGGTTTATGACGATCCCTGGGGCTCGTGGGGCGGGATGACGGACGAGCCGGAATCGCTCCACTTGGTTCAGGCGCGCGAGACATGGGCGGTTCGCAAAGTCCGCGTGCTGGAGCGCGGCCCGCATCGCGCGCAACTCTGGGTCGAGCTGGCCGGCGAGCGTTCCTGGCTGCAACTGAGCTTCTTCCTGTGCGCCGGGCAGCCCGTCATCGAAGTTCGAGCGCGGCTCCTCTGGAACGAGCGCTCGGCCCGGCTGAAACTCGTAATGCCGGTGGGCGATCAGGCCGAGTTCGATGTCCCCGGCGCTAGCGTCCGGCGCGGGCCGGCGGGCGAGGTCCCCGGCGGCAGATGGCTCCGCATTGAATACCCGCGCGGAAACCACAGCGGAAACCCCAGCGGTGGATTCGGATTCGCGAGCGACGCGCTCTCCGGCTTCGATTGCAAAGACGGAGTCTTGCGCGTCACCGTCTGCCGTGCCAGCCGCTATGCCAACGACGTCAAGACCGCGCCCGACGAGCGCCCCTGGCAGGCGGCGGCCGATTGCGGCGAGTTGAAGTGGCGCATGCTGATGGGCGGCGCTGCTCTGGACTGGCCCGAGCTGGCGGCGCGCCTGGAGCAGCCGCTCGTCGTGCTTCCGGTCGCGCCACATTTGGGGAAGCTGCCGAGCAGCGGATCGCTGATGGAACTGTCCGGCGACGGTCTGCAAATGCTGGCGTTCAAGCCCGCCGAAGACGGACATGGATTTATCCTGCGCTTGCATGAGCGCACCGGCCACTCGCTCCGCGCTTCGCTCCGCATCGGCGGCCAGCGTCTTTCATTAGGCCTGATCGCCGCCCATGCAATCGCGATATTCCGTCTGGTTTTTAGCGATGGCCACTGGACAGCCAAGCGGACAAATATCCCCGAATTCGGATGAATACGGGAGAAGGTGCGATTATTTGAGCAGCATGAACGGCCAGATGATCATTGTCATGGCGCCTTGCGTGGCAATGAACTGGCAAGGATTTTCCATGCAAATTCAAATCGCTTGCGGTCGCAAACAAAACTGGACGCCCACAAGGAAGTGTGCGACAGTCTTAGGCGTTCGGCTGCGAGGATTGGCAGGCGCGTATGCTAAAGTTCATGGGCTTGAAGGCTATGAAAGCGTTTCAACGCTGACCATAAATGAATGTTCGCGTAATGGCTGGAAAAGGAGCTATTCCGATGCTGACACAACTGAGTGTAGGTAACTTCAAATCGTGGAAGCGAATTAACAAGATGCGTTTAGCGCCCATAACGGGGCTGTTCGGAACGAACAGTTCGGGCAAGACAAGTATCATGCAACTGCTACTGATGTTGAAGCAAACCAGAGAATCATCGGATCGGGCGCTAGTGCTGGAGTTTGGAGACGAGAAGAGCCTGACAAATTTGGGAAGCTTTCGCGATACGGTGTACGGGCATGAAAAACCGGGAGCGATGGACTTCTCTCTCCACTGGAATCTTCCCAAACAGCTCGTGGCAAAAGACCCCGAGAGCAAAAAAAAGATACTGTTTGCGGCGACCCAGCTCTCATTCCGTTGCGCTGTTGGTGAAAACGATTCGGATCGGCTGGCGGTATCAGATATGGCATATAGCATTGGCGATTCTGATTTTCACCTTAAGCGAAAAGGACACACCGGGGCGAAGTATGAACTTACGGATGAAAAGAAGAACATCTTCTTCAAACGCGGCCGGGGGCATCCTTATGATCTGCCTGCGCCGGTGAAGTTTTATGGCTTCCCGGATCAGGCGTATGCGTACTATCAAAACGCGGGATTTCTCTCAGATTTGCAGTTGGCGTTCGAGGACCTCTTTAGCAAGCTCTATTATCTCGGGCCGCTTCGCGAGTTCCCTCAGCGGCATTATGCATGGAAGGGATCTGAACCGGCGGATATGGGTCGCCGGGGTGAGCGGGTGGTGGACGCGATGCTTGCCTCGCAGCAACGTGGCGCTTACATCTCGCCTGGCCGCAATCGCAAACGGCAGACACTCGAAGCGCGGATTGCTTTTTGGCTTAAAGAACTGGCACTGATTCACGATTTCAAGGTCGAAGCGATTGCGGAGGGAAACAACATTTATCAGGTATGGGTGAAGAAGACACCCTCCTCCGCTAAGGTTCTAATCACTGATGTGGGCTTCGGGGTATCTCAGATTTTGCCCGTGTTGGTGCTCTGCTACTATGTGCCAGAAGGATCAATCGTTCTTCTGGAACAGCCAGAAATTCATCTCCATCCATCTGTGCAGTCTGGCTTGGCGGATGTATTTGTAGATGCAATGAAAAATCGGAATATACAAATCGTAGTTGAGAGTCACAGTGAGCATCTGCTGCGTCGTTTGCAGCGTCGTGTGGCGGACAAGACAATTACGCCGGAAGAGACCGCTCTGTACTTCTGTGAGGCAACCGATACGGGCTCTCGGTTGACAAGCCTGGATTTGAATCTTTTCGGGGCAATTGAGAATTGGCCTAAAGACTTCTTTGGTGACGAGTTCGAGGAGATGGCTGCTATAACGATGGCTGCAATGGAGCGCAGGAAGGAGAAACAGGCATGAGCGCGTATGTGGTGGATACCAACGTGCCTGTTGTGGCGAATGGCAAGAGCAGCCATGCGGATCCGGATTGCGTGATCGCGTGCATCTGTGCCCTGGCCAAGGTTCGCAAGAGCGGAACCATCGTGTTGGACGACGGCATGTTGATCCTCAGAGAGTATATGAATAAACTGAGCATGTCCGGCGAGCCGGGACCGGGTGACATGTTCATGAAATGGGTATGGAGCATTCAGGCGGTCAGCAGTTTGTGCGAGCAAGTCCGTATCACGCCACGTCAAGACGATCCGCACAACTTTGTCGAATTTCCTGATGATGCCGGGCTTGCAAGGTTCGATCGTTCCGACAGAAAGTTTGTTGCCGTGGCGTTAGCCAGCGCCAACAAGCCTATGGTATTGAACGCAGTAGATTCAGACTGGGCACATTGCCATAAAGCACTGCTGCGAAATCGTGTTATGGTGACTTTTTTGTGCCCGCAGCATGTTTGTCCCCAAAGATAAACTATGCAGCCTGCAAACTGGCCGTGATTCAGATTGATGGCCGGACGGCGGGGCGGGAACCTTTCCCCATAACGATGATGCCCCTCAATCTCGGCAGGGTTCTTTCATGCGTACTCGTAGACGGGAGTCTCCAGCACTTTATCTGGTTTCTTTCTGCTCTTGATGATAGCCTGCAGATGTTCCACCGTCTCCGGCGAGAAGTATTGCTCGCCCGTCTCGCGGCAGACTCGGGCCGGAACGTGCTCGATAAGGAAGAATCTGCCGTCATGTTCCAGCGTGTATGTCACTTCAGTTTCGATCAAATTCATCATCGGGATAGCCTTCAAATACCTTACTTGGGCCACATAAGGCCTCCTAGATTTCCATAACAGTTATGTCACGGACGATGCTCTGGTTCGGCTTTCTTTGATTTTGATACAAGGCGAACGCTACTTCTTTGGCGCGCTGGTTACAGCGTCGTTTGCTGAGGATAGTTCGATCCTTAGATCTGGGCGGAGAAGGTAAACTTCTACACCATCCGCAGATTTCACAGTTGCCGCGTATCCGGGCTCGATCATCCACTTGCAACTCTTTCCGTCCGTAAGTGACACAGTTCCTGAGACGCCAATTTGGTGGTCGTAAATCATGTATTGATGTCTCGTGACTTTGCTGTAAGTAGTGAGCACACTGATGACCTCCGTTAGGAGAACCTCACGTTTAATCATCTTGATCTTGATTGCATTGCTTTGGTCCTCTCGGCTCACAGCAAGAATCTGTTTCTCGGTTGTGAACACAGGAACGCGCTCGGAATCACCGGTGAGCGCGTATGTGGATACAATGAGAAAGGCCAATAGACATATTACGACGCGGTTTGTTGTCATGATTTTCTCCAGACAAAACAGCAATTAGACTGATCCGCATAAGATCGGAGTTTTGCTTTCCTGACCGTAGCACACGCATTAGGATTTCTTAACAAAGCCATGATGTGCAGATCATCGTCTCTCTGAACCAGTACCGGCAGGACGCGGCGGGCATTCTGACAAAATGATATCTGCCAA
>JAPLSP010000470.1 GCA_026398575.1 Candidatus Sumerlaeota bacterium
GTCGCGCTAAAGAAGGCGGCAGGAATGATTGCAAATTACGAAGCTGCCCGATGGAGTATCGGCATCGTTCGCCGCCCAATCAGACCCGCGTTGAATCAAATGCGCACCCAGCCCTCGGAGGCGGAGGATAAGGCTTTCTTCCTGCCAGCGGATCTCTCAGGAACTTGGGCGATTCAATGGGCGAAAAGCCAAGCGGAAGAATTTGCGGGCAAAGTATTCCCGGCGCTGTCTGCGGATGCAATTGAAGCTAGTTTCAAAGGACTCACCACCGATTTTTGCAACCGTGTTACTGCCTCTGTTGATGAGATATTAGTTTGGTTTTCAGGGAAGGATCTAATGATAGCGCTCAAGCCTTGGCTGGAATCCAAGCGCATGAATTTTCCTAATACATTTACTCAGGAAATACCAAACTGGATGAGAGAATATCCTGACAGTGTTCTAAATCTATTGCCGGAATGGCGCAATTTATGCGAGGTCTTGCGCTCATGAATGATTCTAATCGCATTGTCATAACCGGCATCGGCTTGACGGCGCCGAATGGAAACAGCTTGGCGGAATTCCGCGCCGCGCTGCTGGCCGGGCGCTCGGGCGTCACGCGCATCCCCATGCGCTATATGGGCGAGGTATGCGCGGGGATATGCAATTTCGATGAGATGCGATATCAGGACCGCCGTTCGCGCCGCCGTGGCACGCGCGCCGGCTCGATTTCGATTTATTGCGCCAACGAGGCCGTCAAGGATTCCAGACTGGATTTTGCCGCCGTGGACAAATCGCGCGTCGGCGTTTTCCTGGGTATCACCGAACACGGTAACGTCGAGACCGAGAACGAAGTTTTTGCCCTCGCTCAATACAACAACGACGTCAAGTACTGGACGCATCACCATAATCCACGCACCGTGGCGAACAACCCCGCCGGCGAAGTGACGCTCAACATGGGGATCACCGGTCCGCACTTTTGCCTGGGGGCGGCGTGCGCGGCGGGCAATATCGGAATTCTCCAGGGCTGCCAGCAGCTGATCTTGGGCGAAGTGGACCTGTCTCTGGCGGGAGGCGTTTCGGAAGCGACCGGCACGTTCGGCATCTTTGCCAGTTTCAAAAGCCAGGACGCTCTGGCCGATCACCCCGACCCCACCAAGGCCAGCCGTCCCTTCGATCTGGCGCGCAATGGCATTGTGGTTTCGGAAGGCGGAGGCGTTTATGTTTTGGAGCGCCTGCCGGACGCGCGCAAACGGGGCGCTAAAATATACGCTGAAATCGCCGGCGGCGCAATCAACTCGGACGCGTCGGATTTCGTTTTGCCGAACGCCGGACGGCAGGCCGAATGCATGAGACTGGCGTTGAAGAAGACGGGGCTAAGTCCCTCGGACATCAACATCATATCCACCCATGCGACAGCCACTCCGAGCGGCGACGAACAGGAAATCGGAGCGATCCGCCAGGTATTCGCAAACTGCCCCGACACCTATATCAACAACGCCAAGAGCATGATCGGGCACTGCATGGGCGCGGCCGGCGCGCTGGAGTTGACGGGCAATTTGCCGGCTTTCGAAGACCGGCTGGTTCATCCGACGATCAACGTGGACAACCTGGACCCAAAATGCGCGATTGACAACCTGGTCATCGGAGCGGTTATAAAGGCCCCGCGCGTTGACTATATCCTTAACAATTCGTTCGGGATGCTGGGCATCAATTCGGCCCTGATCGTCAAGCGCTATGAAGCATGACATTTGTCTTTGCACTATATGTCCCATAAGCCCTATAGGTCCTATATTTTCCGAGGAGTAGCGAGGCATGACCGACAGCGATATCAAAGCCATGGTGTTGAAAATCATATCCGACATCGCGCCGGATGAGGACCTGAGCCGGGTTGATCCGGACGTCCGGCTGCGCGATCAGATAGATCTGGATTCGATGGATTTCTTGGATATCGTCATGGAGCTGCGCAAACGCTACAAAGTGGAAGTCCCCGAAGCCGACTATATGCAGCTGGCCACGCTTACCAGCTGCGTCAACTACCTGCGCCCACGTCTGGCGGCCAAGTAGCCTTTACGCAAGAGAATCCACCAGGGACCTAAGGGACGCAAGGGACCACAGGGACACGCTGGATTCAATGGATGCCCCGGCGCTGAAGAAGCCGGCAGCGCCCAAACTATTCAAAGACTTCTTTCACCGGCGAACCTGTTCTATCCTGCGGCTTCCGCCAATGAATGGATTAGTTTTTCTGTCGCGGCCTCGCCCTGCGATTCCCAAGTCTTTAGCACCGCCGTGCCAATGATGGCGATTTCGGCTTTGCCCTTGAGGAGCGCTACGTCCTCGGGGGTGGAGAGGCCGAAGCCCACGGCCAGCGGCAGCGAAGTGACTTTGCGGCAGCGCGCGAGGAAGGCGTCGAGGTCGGCGCCGAAGTCCGTATGCGCGCCCGTCACGCCACGGCGCGCGACGCAGTAATGGAACCCGGCGCCATGCGCCGCGATCAGGCGCAGGCGGTCATCGCGGGTGGTGGGCGTCATGAGGTGAATGGGGGCGAGGTCATGGATTTGCGCCTGCCGCTCCAAGTCGAGACTTTCCTCCGGCGGCAGATCGGGCAGGATGAATCCGCGTCCGCCCGCTTCGGCCAGTCGCCGGCAAAAAACCTCATAGCCCATCTTGAAGGCGGTATTACAATAGCCCATCATGAGCGGCATAAACGAAAGCTCGTCCGCGGCGCGGCGCATCAAGGCAAAGCAGTCGGCGACATGCGTTCCGTTCTCGAGCGAGCGCTGGTTGGCCTTGCAGAAAATCGGCCCGTCGGCGCTCGGTTCGCTGAACGGGAACTGAAACTCGACCAGCGCGACGCCCGCCTCGTTCATGATCCGCAGCATCCGCCAATTATCCTCCAAACTCGGATAACCGCAGATAATGTGCGTCATCACGAGAAGCGGTTGGCTGCGGAGTTTTTCACGGAGGGCGGATTCTAGTGTCATCTTACTTCCTTTATTAATCGGTGACAGTAGGGATTTCAGGATTGATAATCGGAAGTCCCTCGGCTAGGGCCGCATTGTTGAGCGCGGTGTCAGAGGAAATAGGCATCCATGCTAGCGTCGTTCCTCGACCAGAATCTCGGAGGGCTTACGTCCTATATAGGGTACCAAAGTGCGATTCGCATAGCGATCTTTGTCTTTCCGGCGGTCTCGTGGGAGAGTGAGAAAACCCCTGGCAGCCATTTTGTCGAGGAATTCATCTTCAGTTATCGTCTTCGGATGCCGCTGGAATAGCTTAATCAAGCGCGCCTTCAACTGGCGTATCTGCTTCAGTAATGATTCAAGATGCCTCATCATACAGCTCCCATGTAGGACTGAGCGATATTCTATATGCGCCAGCGGAACAGGTAAGCTCAAATCCGTGTTTGAATATCGGACAACCAAGCAGACTCATCCTTTGATTTGAATGATACAATGACGGTGGCAATGGCCTTCCGCTACTCCGCCTTCGTCAACCCATGTTTCGTTTTTTCCCAGTAGTGCGGCTTATAGATGAGCTGTATAAACGCCTTCCAGGCCGCGATGCTCATCAAAGCCCAATACGGCGGGACGATCAGGGCGTACTTGACCAGGCTGTAATAGCCGCGCTTGCAGCATCCGAGCATCGAGCCATAGATGAAGGCGAAATTGCCGATGAACAGGCAGATGAAGCCCATGATGAACACCGGCGCGGGGAAGAAGGCGCCGATTTTTTCCGTGCGGAAAATCACCCAGATCAGCGTCAGAAGCCAATAGAAAGGGTTGATCAGATACGTGAAGAACATGCCGCCGGTCAGCACTAGAAAATGGAGGAACCGCTTGAATCCCAGGCGCCGGATGACCTTGAAGGGCGAGCGCGTATGAACGAAAAAGGTCTGCATATATCCCTTGATCCAGCGCGAACGCTGGCGGATCCAATAGCCCAAATCCGAACACGCCTCCTCCCACGTCGTCGAATCCAGCATCTTCGTCCGGTGGCCTTTTTTATAAAGCCGGATCCCGAGATCGCAGTCCTCGGCCACGTTATAGGCGTCCCATCCGCCGAGTTCCACCAGCGTGGCCGTGCGGAAATGATTCGAGGTTCCGCCGAGCGGAATGGGCGCGTCGTAGCGGCCCAGCCCGGGCAGATAGAGGTCGAACCACGTGGAATATTCGGTCGTGAACCAGCGGGTCAGCAGGTTGTGGTCGCGATTATAGTAGTTGAGTTTCGCCTGGATGCACGCCACTTCGGGGGCGCTCTTTTGGAATGCGATGACCGCTTTTTTCAGCTGATCGGGTTCGGGACGGTCTTCGGCGTCGTAGATAACGAGAAAGTCGCCCGTGGCGCGCGCCAACCCGACGTCGCAGGCCTTGGGCTTGGTGCGCGGATAGGAATCGCGCACGATCAAGGTCTCGAACGGCGCCCCCGGATTGATGCGCTGGCAGGCTTCGATCGTCTCCTTGTCCTTCTCCTCCAACAGGAGCAGGATTTGCAGTTTGTCCTTGGGATAGTCAATGCGGCTCAGGCGCTGGATCACGTATTCGAACATCTCGCTCTCGTGGAAAAGCGGGACCAGGATCGTGTATCGCGGAAGCGTCGCTTCATCGAGGGCGGCGATTTCCTCGGGGCTGATCGTGATCTGGCTGCCGCTGCGGACCGAGGCCGAGATGATCGCCATTTTATAAACCGTCATGACGACGTAGAAGATCATGACGGTGAAGTTGAACCACAAAAACGCCGAACGCCAGGACCAGATGAAACAGCAGAGGATTCCCAGCAGAATCACAGCCCAAAGAATGCGCTGTCCCAGCGTCATCAAATGCAGCGCCTGGTCTTCTTCCGGCGGAAGAATGATCGCTTGTTCATCGCGAGTGAGAAACGAATCCGTCAGGGAAAGGGCCATAGTGCGTCACAATATCCGGAATATATGATGATGGGGTTTTCGAGAATGGGTGTTGCGGAGCGGAATTTTTTCGCGGCGCTGATTCCAAAGGCAAATCATAACGCGCGCCCAGCGCCATCATGATCTGACGAAGGACGGCATGTCAAGCGGTCATGGTCAGGCGGGAAGATGATGCGAGGTAACTTAGCTTCACTTATCCGGTAATTTCCCAACGATCACGAGAACGGGATTTGATGTCCGGATGTTTCCTTGCGCGTCCGTGCCGAGCACGGAGAAGACATGGTATCCAGCGGTCAGGTTCTTCGCCGTGAGACGCGGGGCGCCCTCGGTGATCTCCCCGAGCTTGCGGGCGCCGTCGTAGAACTCGAGTTTCTTCCATGGACGGAACTTGGCGTCGTCCACGATGATCGGGACGTCCGAGCCTGGATTCCAGACGCGCGATCTGCCGGAATTGAAATCGGGCGACGTGATGGTCAGCGGGCGGTTGTATGTGGCGTAGGCGCGGTAGATGAAGGCGATGTCTTCGCCGGGCAGCCAGCTCGATGTTGCGATGGCGCCCTGGAACTGCCGCGCCGGGGCGATGCGCACAAGGCCGCTCTTCCACGATGCGTTGTCGGCCAGCCAGCCGTCCTGCGGCGCAAGCGGTTTGAGCGCGACCGGCCCTGTGCGCGGGTCGGCGCCCTCTGGATAGCGCAGGCGCACGGCGGCGTCAAGCAGCGGCATCGCCAGGACTTCCTGACCCACCATCGCATGCGCGGCGCCTTGCACCGTCATCCAGCCATAAAGCGCGCCCTGCGGACGGTACGCTTGCAGGACGGGTTCGATAACGGGCGGGAGTTTGTCCTCCAGTTCGCCTGAGATGATGCAGGCCGGCGTGCGCAACGTGGCCGGGCTGGGGGTGTCGGGCAGGTTCAGGCGCGAGCAGACGATAGCGGCGGCGATCACGCGTTCGGGCGCCTCGACCACCAGACGGCTGGCGAATCCGCCGCCGGCGGAGAACCCCGTCGTGACGTATGGCGCGTTGAGCAGTTCGGGGCGTCCCGCGTCTTTCGCGATGCGCTGCAGGGCGTGCTGCATCGCCTGAAAACTCTCGATATGCGAAGTGAATCCCTTGGCGCCCAGAAACGCGAAATCGTGCAGATGCAGGAACTCGCCATAGCAGGCCTGTTTGTGCCAATCGCGCGTATCGCCCCCGGCGGGATTGGTCACCACAAGAATTCCCCGCACCGTCTTGAGGCCGCGCGGAATCCACACGCGAACCTGCTTGAGCATATTCTCGGCGGTTTCTTCATAGTCAAAGGAATCGTACTGCCGCTGGACCTGGCCTTGGGCCTGACTTTCGCGCGCCGTCGCGTTGGTTGTGGATGCGCCAGGCCGCGCGCCCGACGGCGCCGCGTCTGATCGGGACGTAAACGCCCCCATCCCAAGCAAAATCCCCGCCAGCAAACCAACCACCCGGCAACGGCGCCACCGCGCAGATCGGGAGATCGTCGCTCTGCTGCCATTTCGGGAATATGCGCTTGGATTATTGGAATGGCCCATAATCATAGCCCTTTCGTTACCTGTAACTCTTTAGCGACGCATAGTAGGCCGCTCGCTCCGTCGGGCGGCCCGGCGCCCCAATGCCACCCGGCTTGCAAGTAAGCGCGCGAGGCCGCCCGACGGAGCGAGCGGCCTACCTGCATCGCTGAAGATTATCGCTATTTCATCACTTTGATGCGGATGTTCTTGAACTGGATTTTCATCGGCGGGCCGGGATGCATTTGAAGCGCGATGATGCCGCGCGCCGCGGCCGGCGCGACACGATGATCGGTAGTCTGGCACATCAGGACGCCGTTCAAATAAAGCGCAATCTCCGGGCCATGGCAGACGACGCGATAGGTGTTCCAGTCATCCTGCTTGAAGTTCTTCAATAACTCCGCCGCAGCCGCGATCGTGTCGGTGGTCTTCTTGCCATCGGCGGCGAACACAACCTTTTCCCCGCGTCCGGCGACCAGGGCGTATTTGTGGTGATAGATAAAACCGATCAGAGAGCCATTGCCGGTCATGTCCGCCTGATAGCCGTACGTGTCCCAATCCGGCCGCGTCTCGGAGCGAATCTGGATGCCGGAGTTTGCGCCTCGACTGAGTTTGAAATCAGCCACAATCTCAAAGTCCCCTGGCTGACCGCCGCGCCAAAAAAGGTAATTGCATTTCTTGCACGGCTTGTCCGCCGTGCTTTCGACGGTCAGCGCGCCATCCTCCACCTTCCACCACCCCGGCGCGCCTTCCCACCCGGTCAGGTCTTTGCCGTTGAAGATGGAAACAAACCCATCCTCCGCCGCATTGGCCTTTGAACCGCCGGCGCTGATTGTGGTTTTGCCTTCCTGAGCGCTCGCAACGCCGGCGAGTAGCAGAACTGCGATGAAGAGGTTTTTCATGGTGTAGTCTCCTTAGCCATTGCGCTAGTGATCTTTCAGGTTCAATTTGGCAGTTACCCCTATGAAAGAAACCAGCCCCAGAGAGGTTTAAATTTGAATAGCCCTCGGTGGCAACCGGTTGGTAGCATCATCTTTACATCGCCAACCCCGGGTTGAACCTCAATGCTCAGAATAGGGGCTTGCGTCATTGGCCCAACTCCTTCAGAGATGTGATGCCCATGATTACAGAGACAGGCAAGCTAACTCGCAACGAATCATAACCTATCGCTATCGGCAAATACAAGGAACATGGAATAACATTATAGTATTACTATCGCTGTCATGCACAAGTCCCCTTCGCCCGTCATCTGACGAAGAAGGGGCGCCGCCCTGAAGTCTTTTAATCTAGAAGCTTGGCCGCTTTGGGATTAATGAGATTACTATAATCATTTGGAGGCCAAAAACTGTCAATTAGTTGTGTTGTACGACATTTCCTTTCTTTGTTCTCCGAGTCCCTACTAAACACAAAACATACTAACCGCTCTCCAATCCCAAACGAGTCAATTTTCTCAAAGCCACAGATAGCTAATATTGTTCCAGCGGGGAAATAGCCGGTAATTCGTTGACCATTGACATATTTCCCGACATTATTATAATCATGTTTTTGAAAAGCTAAAGAAAGATTACCGGACCATTCTATAACCTCTAAATTATCATAACTATTCCTGCAAAGCATACAGCAACTGACATCCAGCGAATAGCATTCCTTTAATGGTTCCTTAAAAGAATCTGTGGGTCAATTTCGGTTCCGGTAGTTTGCCAAGCTTATGATAGAGCACAATTT
>JAPLSP010000435.1 GCA_026398575.1 Candidatus Sumerlaeota bacterium
TACTCCAAAAGCTGGCGCCGCTCCTATCCGCATGAATCTATTCTTCCTGCATGAGCATTCGCGAGGGATCTTTCCAACGCGGCGATGAAGAAGCCATCCGCGCCGTGGCGATGTGGCCAGAGGCACAGGCAAGCTCTGGCATTGCCGGTGGAATCTCCTGTCGGGGTGATGAGCCGCTCCAAGCCATTGTGAGCCAGAATTTCTCGCAGATCGCCCGGTTGGAATTCGGGATGCGCCACGAGGAACGCCGCGATGATGTCCTCATTTTCCTCGCGCATCACGGAACAGGTAGCATAAACAAGCCGCCCACCTTGACCCACGCACGGCGCGAATCGCTCCAGAATCGCGCGCTGTTTGACCGCCAACTCGGCGACGGATTCGGGCGTCACCTTCCATCGCGCATCCGGATTGCGGCGCAGGACTCCCAACCCCGTGCAGGGCGCGTCTATCAAAACGGATTGCATGCGGCCAATCAGATCTTCGGGCGCAGGGCCTTCGGGCTTGATGAGACGGATGCGGATGTTCTGGCAGTCGCAGCGCCGCGCGCGATCGCGCAGCGAATCCAGCCGGCGCTTGACGATATCCAGCGCGATGATTTCGCCGCGCCCTTTCATGAGCGCCGAGCAGTGCAGCGCCTTTCCCCCGCCGCCGGCGCACGCGTCCAGCACGCGCGTTCCGGGACGCGGGTCCAGACAATAGGCGACGATCTGGCTGGCTTCGTCCTGTATCTCGAACCATCCGCGCTTGAACGTCTCGGTTGTGAGGACGTTGGCGCGTTCGCGCAGCGTCAATCCCAGCGGCGAATACGCGGTCAAATCCGAAGGGAAGCCTTCGCCCGCCAACGCCGTCTGGACCGCGTCGCGCGGCGCTTTCATCGGGTTGACGCGCAGCGTGATGGGCGCCGGCTGATTCATGGCGCCGGCCAGCTGTTCCGCTTCCTCGGCGCCCAGCATGGCGATGAAGCGCGCCATGATCCAGTCGGGGAGCGAATACTCGATCCCCAATCGCGCCGTTTCATTCTTGGGCCAGGGCAACAACCCCTGGCGGCCAAGAAAATATCGGGCTGCCTGCATGAACTGCGCCGCCCGGCCAAATTCCGTGCGCTCGGAGGCAGCCGTCACGACCGCCTCCGTCTGCTGGCGGTCGGCGCCCTCCAGAAGGCTGAAGAGAATAATCTCGATGTGCGGCTGGAGCGCGGCGTCTCCGGCAAAAGGAGGCGGCAATGCGTCGCGTTCGCAGGATTCCAGAAAACGTTCGCGCAACCACTCCAACCGGCGATAGTGCCGCAAGACATGATACACCGTCTCTGCGATATAGGCGCGATCCTTGCTCCCCAGGTATTTTCGCTGGCGGAAAAATGAATTGATGAGTACGTCGGCGGGCCGTGTGTCGGTCCGGATCAATCCCAATACTTCAGCGGCATGGCCGATGAGAGATGACAATTTCATTGCAGTATCTTCCTCTCGAGACTCTTCTCCGACATCGGACGCGTCCGACGGGTCTGACCGATCTAAGCATCCGACGGGTCCGACTGGTCCGACCGGTCCGACGCGTCTGACGTTCCGGATGCCCGGAATCTCAATCCCGCTTCAAGAATCCAAAACCATCATTCGCCATGGACCGGGATGACGATGGCGTTGGGGTCCGGCAGCGCGGCCTTCAGGTCTTCCGGCAAATCCGGGATATCGCGCTTGCCGCTTCCGTTGAAATCACCGCGCTGGAATGCGGGAACATCGAGATTGGCCCCAGCGGCCTTCTTGTCCTGCCCGGCTGTGAGCGCAGGAGAATTCTCCTTGGCGCGAAGATCCAAAACCGTCGAAGCGGCCTTCTTCCAGTTCCAGATCAAAGCGTCGCGAAACGGCAGTGCAGGAAGCGGCGGATCGAATTGAACCGAGTCGGCCGTCGCAGCCGTCACAATGCGCAGGACGCCATCGCCATTGATCTCGATGTGATCGCCGGTCTCAAAAACACCGGGCGAGGTGGCATTGACGCGCAGTTTCAGGAAATTCCTGGTATTGGCGTCGTCCCAGCGAATCGGCGTCTGAAACAACGGCGCGTTGCGGAATTGCGGATCGGCGCGCTGCGAATGCTGTTCGTGTCCGGTGGCGGCGGCTTCCGCGGGAGTGGAAAACTTTTGCCAACGCGGCTTCGAGGTGAGATAGA
>JAPLSP010000292.1 GCA_026398575.1 Candidatus Sumerlaeota bacterium
CTATGATTAATCAGTGCGGCCATGCCAAGTGGGGCTTCCGTTGTGATAACCACGTCTCCCTTCTTCGGGAAGCCTCTTGTCATCCAAGCATCATAGGTCTTTTCGCGCACAAACTCGGCTGGTTCAGTAGAGATGAAACCAAACCGTACGTTCTTCGCTGTGATAAGAGGAATGCCGCTGGCTGATTTTTCGGGCGTCTTGCCGCGATAGTCTATGAATTGGCAAATCTCGTCGAGTGGTTTTGTTGGCCAATCGGGATTGATGTCGAGGCGGGGGCGGTAGGCGGCGAGGATTTGGCGGGCGCCGTCGATTATCTTTTGGTAGCCCTCGATCTCCTCCACGATCCGCCGCTGTTCCTCCAGAGGCGGCAGGGGAATTTCAATATCGAAAAGCTGGCTTTCTGTGATAGCCGGATAGGATGCGCCATTTGTCTGTGTGTTGGCTTTATCCACAAATCGTTGATCCGAGACCACGGCAAAAAGATATTCTGGAAGCGAATGCGATTGGTCTGCACGGATAACGCCGAAGCCCGTTGAAGCAATCTCACCTTCGAGATTGGCGGAAACGACCGCAATATTTCTTAGGTAGGGGCGAACTGTGCTGAAAAGTACATCACCTGTTTTGACCAGCTTGCGAGCGCGGCTTGGCGCATCATTAACATCAAGTATCTTTGGCTCCCTGATGCGAAGCGCATCGTTATCAATGGAGTCAATATCAATATAGCGGATAACGCTCCGCCCCAGAGCTTTGGGGCTTACTTGTAGGCATTTCTCGCAAACATCCCCAAGACGAACTGTTACCACATCGGCTATTGCAGATGTCCCATCAGCGTAGCGTTCTGCGTTCAATGAAACGCCCTTCGCCATGAGTAGGTCGGCTTTTTCTGCAAGGCGGAACGAGATCGTTGAGGCAAATTTGCCAAGGGAACTGCTTAGCCACGCCTTCACTACTCGCTGCGCCTCGGGTAGATCGTTCGCCTCTATCTGGCGGCGTTGGTCGCCGAGATCAAAGCCGTCGGCGGTGACTTTGAGGAAGAGAATCTTGTCTGTCTTCCGTGCAAGGGCCTTGTCGAGAAAAAGAATGCTGGTCTTGACGCCGGAGTAGGGCTTGAAGACGCCGGCGGGGAGCGACACCACGGCGACAAGCGAATCCTCGACGAGGAACTTGCGCAGTTGCACGTAGGCGTTCTGCGTGGTGGCGACGATGCCGTTGGGGACGATCACGCCGCCGCGCCCCTCGGAGGTCAGGTGTTCGGCGATGTAGTCGGTGAAGAGCACTTCAGCCTTTTTCGCGGCGACTCGGAACTTCGCATGAGGCGTGACGCCGCCTTTTGGGGTCATGAAGGGCGGATTGGCGAGGATCAGGTCTGCCTTTTCGTTCCAGCGCGCGTCGTTGCTCAGAGTGTCGTAGATATGGATCGCTGGGTCGGGGAAGCCGTGCAGAAATAAATTGACCTTGCTGAGTTTGACCATGAGGTCGGTGATGTCGTAGCCGGTGAGGTTCTTATATACCCGCTGCCGCTGGTCGTGGCTGAGTTTGTCGCCAGGCGATGAGGCGCCTTTCGAGGTATGCGCTGCGAGGATGTGTTTGAAAGACGAGACGAGGAATCCGCCGGTGCCGCAGGCGGGGTCGAGGATGCGGTCGGTGGGCTTGGGGTCGAGGCAGGCGACCATGAAATCAATGATATGGCGCGGCGTGCGGAACTGCCCGTTTTCGCCCTGCGTGCCCATGCACTGCAGGAGATACTCGAAGGCGTTGCCCAGTTCCTCGCTGTGAGAATATTCAAATCCATTGATCTCGTTCAGAAAGAGCGTCAGGATGCGGCCGTCGCGGAACTTGAGAAAGGAATTGCGGAAGACGTCGCGGAAGAGGCCGGGCAGGTGGGCGGCGGGGTCCTTGGCGGCGTCTTTGCGGCTGCCTCCCAGCGCCTCCAAACCGGCGGCGAAGAGATTCATGCGCTCGTCGGCCGAGACGGTCTGCGGCATGAGCGCGCGCCAGCGATAGCGCGCCAGGCCATTGACAAAGAATGAGCGCCGCCCTCCCAGCGCGACCGATCCCTCGTCGAGATCGTCCATGAATTTATAGATCAGCGTCAGCGTGATCAGTTCGACTTGGTCCGTCGGGAGCGGGAGTTTGCCAACGAGTACATCGCGGCAGGAGTCAATTCGGCGTTTGGTATCGGCAGTTAGCATTCAGTGTGAGATTCAATCATGGAGTGAGGTTGGGAGACGCCATATTTTTAAGGCCTGATTCAAACGGTTTATGCCGTTAATGTCAACGCATAAATATTGGAGCAAAGCGCAAAGGGTGCGATCCAGAATTCCGATGACTTCCGCCACACCGGGCCTTGTGCCGGTGGAGCGATGATTTTGCTCCAGCAGTGATCGCTTTTTTCTCGCCGCCACCACTGGGCCTTGTGCCAGTGGAGCGATGATTGTCGGCCAAAATCGGGTGCTGCAAAAAAAATCAACGCACCACCGGCACAAGGCCCGGCGGTGGCGGAGGACGAAATGGGCATATCTTTCTAGCTCAGAATCATCGCTCCACCGGCACAAGGCCCGGTGGTGGCGGAGGATGAAATGAGCATACTTTTCTAGCGCAAAATCATCGCTCCACCGGCACAAGGCTCGGTGGTGGCGGAGGATGAAATAGGCATATCTTTCTAGCGCAGAATCATCGCTCCACCGGCACAAGGCCCGGTGATGGCATGCTGGCTTTCGGTAGGAAATACGACCGGAATTCTGGATTGTACCCGAGCGCAATGGAATTTTGCTTGCTCTGGGGGAGGTTTCCTCAGTATGAGAACGCGCAATCCCATGGCGAAGTGAGGCGCGGAGCATGGCGGGAGAATGGGCGGACAGGCGGTTTTCGGTTTTTGCGGTTCTGATATTGATCGCGGCGGCGGGCGCGATGGTGGCGATCAGGCCGGCGCGCGAGTATTTGGGGAGCCGCTTTTTGAACCTCTCGCAGGAAGCGGGGAATGAAATTGTCTGGTGGCATCCTTTCGGCGGCACGACGAAGGAAGGCATCGAGAAGATTGCGCGCGCCTTCGAGCAGGAGCATCCGGGCCTCAAGGTGCGACTGGTTTTCACCTCGAACAATCTTGCCAACAATCAAAAATTTTTTACGGCGGTGGCGGCTGGGAAAACGCCGACAGTGGCGTTCGTGGATGGGCCGCAGGTGGCGGAATGGGCCGAGCAGGGCGCGCTCGAACCGCTGGATGATTATATCAAGGAATCAGGCATCAATCCGGCGGACTTCTTTCCGCCTTGCTGGAAGCAGAACGTCTATAAGGGGCACGTCTGGGCGATGACGCATCACGTGGATCCGAATTTCGCCTTCGCTTGGAACAAGGAAGTGTTTCGCGCGAGCGGCCTCGATCCGGAGCATGCGCCCGAGACGATCGAAGAGATGGACGCGATGGTGGACAAGACCACGCGGCGCGACGCGAACGGGCGGCTGGCGACCATCGGCCTGATTCCCTGGGCGCAATTCGGCAACGCCAACTCGATGTTCACGTGGGGCTGGGTTTTCGGCGGGAGTTTTTACGACGAGGCGAACAACCGCGTCACCGCGAATGATCCCAAGATCGTCAAGGCGCTCGAATGGATGTGCAGCTATGGGGAAAAATACGACGTGACGAAAGTATCGAGCCTGCAGCAGGGCTTCGGGACGATGGACCGTTTCCCGCTTTATACGGGCGAGATGGCGATGACGTGTTTCCTGATGAGCCAGGTCGAGGACGCCGCGCGCTATGCGCCCAAATTGGATTACGGCCTCAGCTATATCCCCTACCCCAAGGACGGCGGGCAGCCGAAGTTTTCGTGGATCGGCGGCTGGTGCGTGGCGCTGCCGCGCGGCTGCCGCAATCCGAAGCTGGGATGGGAGCTGATCCGCTGGCTGGGCGCCACTCCTCAAGGAACGCTGACGGTGGCGAAAAACATCCAGAGTTTTCCGGCCTATCTGAAGTCGCCGTATTTCGAGTCGGTCAAGAATCATCCGCGCTATAAAATCTTTTTCGATATCCTGAAGAACTCGCACACGCAGCGCCCGGTCATGCCAGCGCAGGCCTATTACATGGGCGCGCTGGACCAGGCGGTGGGCTTTGCGCTTTATGGGCAAAAAACGCCAAAGCAGGCGCTCGACGACGCGACGCGCGTGACGCAGGAGGAATTGGATTTTATTCTGGCAGGAGATAAGCCATGAGCGCAACTGCGGTTCGAAAACTGAAAAGCCGCTCCGATATGCGCAACGGGCTGCTGTTTGCGGCGCCGGCGATCTTCGGCCTTGTCCTCTTCATCGCTTATCCAGTTATCGCATCGCTCTACTATAGCTTCTGCAACTTCTCGGGCTTGAAGCCGCCTCACTGGATCGGCCTGGGCAACTACGTCAAGATGGCGCACGATCCGCTCGTGCTCACGTCGCTGGCGAACACAGCGGTCTATGCCGCCGCTTCGGTTCCGATTGGAATTGTTGTCGCCTTCGCGCTGGCGCTGCTGCTCAACCAGAAGGTACGCGGGCTGGCCGTCTTCCGCACGCTGTTTTATCTGCCGAGCATCGTGCCGGCGGTGGCGGGTTCGGTGCTGTGGCTTTGGGTGCTCAATCCGCAATATGGCCTGCTCAATGCTCTGCTGCGGTTGATCGGGTTGGCCGGACCGGGCTGGATGGCCGATCCGGCGTGGTCCAAGCCGGCGTTGATCCTGATGAGCGTCTGGGGCGTGGGCAATTCGGCGATCATCTTTCTGGCGGGATTGCAGGACGTGCCACAGGAGATGTATGAATCGGCGGAGATTGACGGCGCGACGACGTGGCGCAAGACGTGGCATATCACGCTTCCCTTCATGAGCCCTTACCTTTTCTTCGCGCTGGTCATGGGCTTCATCGGCGCGTCGCAATATTTCACGCAGGCCTACGTCATGACCGGCGGCATGGGCGGACCGGCCAACTCGACGCTCTTCTATGCGATGTATCTTTTCCAGAACGCCTTCCACTTCTTCAAGATGGGCTACGCCTGCGCGCTGGCGTGGGCGCTGTTCCTCATTACGCTGGCTGCCACGATCGCCATCTTCACCACGTCGGCGCGATACGTTTATTATCACGGAGACTACAAATGATTAGAAGAATAGAATCGGACGCGAATTTCGGAGAACGCCCATGAGCCAGAAAACGCCCGCCGCGCGGCGCTTGTTTGCCTATATCGCGCTCATCGTTCTTGGGACGATTTTCTCGCTGCCGTTTTTCTGGCTGCTGACGACCTCCTTTAAGACCGACGCCAACATCAGCAAATGGCCGCCACAAATCATCCCCAACCCCGTGACACTCGAGCACTACGAACAGGGAATGAAGACGATTCCTTTTGGCTTATATGTGCTCAACACGGTCGTGGTCTGCGTGGGGTGCGTCTTCGGGACGTTGCTGTCGTGCTCGCTGACCGCTTACGGCCTTGCAAAAATCCGATGGCGCGGGCGCACGATGGTGTTCTGGGTTATCCTCTCGACGATGATGCTGCCGTATCACGTCGTCATGGTGCCACTGTTCGCGCTGTTCACGAAACTCGGCTGGGTGGATACCTATCTGCCGCTTGTCGTTCCGGCGTTTTTCGGCAACGCGTTTTATATCTTCCTGTTGCGGCAGTTCTTCATGACGATTCCCGACGCGCTGATCGAGGCGGCAAAAATTGACGGGTGCAGCGAGTTGCAGATTTATTGGCGAATCGTCCTGCCGCTGGCCCGCCCCGCGCTGGCCACGGTGGGATTGTTCACGTTCATGGCGACGTGGAATGAATTCCTAATGCCGCTGATTTATCTCTTCGACGAGCAGCGTTACACCTTGTCGCTGGGCGTGCAGATGTTCCTCGGCCAATACGGCAACTACTTCGGCCGCCTCATGGCCATCTC
>JAPLSP010000042.1 GCA_026398575.1 Candidatus Sumerlaeota bacterium
GCCTCACGTCACAATAGTTAAATTTTCGGGTTTATGAAAATTATTTTCATCACCTACTTCAGGCGGCTAAAGGCATACTAAATATCAAATCTTTTACTGTGGCAACGTTGACGACTTCTGGAATGTTGGCACTCCAGTGCACGCCCACTTTGAGGAGATCTACAAGCGAGGCGGTTATCTTTGGTCGCTGGCTTCGGCAGGGCCGGATCAGAACGTCTCCAATGTCGCGCGCATCCTGCACGGGGACAAAGATAGCCCAAACCAGGTACCCTACGATCCCACCAACGGAACCATCTCCACCGGCGACGTCATCCGGACGAATCACGGCGCGTTCGATGGCAAAACAATTTTTCCAAGCGATTACTGATCGGAAGATTGATGTGATATTCGCCAAAACTTTAAATTTCCTGCGAATATTTTCGATCTTGATCTTTCTGCCAGCGTTTCCCGTGGCGCTCGTCTGCGCAGCGGAGTCAGGGAAGCTCGTCATCGAAAAAGTCGAGCCGACGCCGCTATTTCCAAGGGCGCAGCCAGGTTTACATCCTACGAGAAGAACATGCGGCCTTTGCCCGTCGAGGATTTGCGCGCCATTCTCATCAGCCCTCTCAGCGACAGCAATTATGTCAATCTCCTGTGGCGTACGAATTGCGAATCGGATGTGCGCCGCTATGAGATTCACCGCTCAACAGAGCTGCGCTTCTCACCGGATGAATCCAGCAGGATCGGCGTTGCGGAAGACAAGGAAGATGGCCGCTACGATCATCAGATGTGGCAGGACCGCAACGTGAAGCCGGGCCAAACTTATTATTATTTCATTTGCGCAGTTGACGCCGCAGGACAAAGAGGAGAGTTTTCCGGGCTGGCAAGCGTCCGCATGAAAGATTGACACATTCGGCGGAATCGTTTCTTTCAGCATCCTACGCAATGGAGAACGCTGCTAGCGCGCTCGACGTCGCGCCAATAAATCTTCTGGTCCCAGGGAATCCCGGGACGCGAATCGAAAATCATCAGCCATCCCTCGCGCACACCCAGGCGGTCCATATAGCCTTTCAATTGATCGAGGCCGCGCGCAATATCGGACTCCGTGCGCGGAACCTTGATCTCGATGGGAAAGCGCTCGCCGCCAAAGTGAACGCACAAGTCCATGCGGCCCAATCCCGCCGCGTATTCGCGATCCAGCCGGCCCTTCGCGTTGATGATGCGCTGGAGAAACGCCGTCACGATCAAGTGCGGCGCGGCTTCCTTATAAAGCGGCATTTCGCGCCAGATCTCGCTGTGTTGACGCCAAAACCCCTGAAACTCGCCCAGCAGCTTGCGCATGTTCAACCGGCCATTCTCAATGTAGCGAAGCGGCGGAATGGAGTAGTCTTCCGAATCCAGCCGGTGCTGCAAGTCGAAGTTCAGCATCCGCAGGATGACTTCCGCATAGATGGGATTGGCCGGACGCGTGACGCCGCCTTCGGTGATCACCAGTCCCATGTCCGAGACGTACTGATAATCGTCATCCAGGAGGCTGAAGCGATCGTTCTCGCCGGTAATCACCGGTTCGATGATTCTGCGGACGCGCGGTTCCGATAGGCGTTGGAGCAGACTCTGGATATGCGTTTCGCGGCGCAGGATAATGTTCTGGATCGCCTGCTCCACATGTTCGAGCTTTATAGCTTGCGACGTATCATTGCTTAGAAGTTTTTCCACGACTTCGCGCGCGATGGCATTGACAAGCCAGGGCTGGCCATTGGTGGAGCGAAAAACTTCGTCCATGACGTCCGCCGGAAAAGCTTGTCCGGTGGCTTCGGTATGCTGCGCATAAAGCTGGGCGATCTCGTCGCGCGTGAATCGGCGCAGCGTCAGCGCTTCCGTGACGATGTTGAATGGACTGGACCGTCCCAGCGTTTCGCTCTCATCCCGGATTTTGAGTTTATAGTCGCGCAGGTTGCGCATCCCAACAAGCGCCAGCGAATGAACGAATGGCGCCGTGTCGCGCCCGATATAGCCGCTGCGCAATTGCCTCAAGAATGACAAGAGAGCCGGTCCGCAAAGACAGTCGGCTTCGTCGAACATGACGACGAGAGGCTTGTCCAGGCGCGCGCATATATCCGTGAGTTTGGCGCCGAGAATTGATGAGCAGTTTTGATCCGTGACTGAAACATCAAACTCAAAAGGCTTCAGCGCCGGATGATAGCGAACGGCATGCGACAGCGCGTTCATCACCGCCTGCATGGCTCGCGCTTCTTCTTCATAGGGTTCCGCAACTTGCAGGTCACAGAACAAACCGTGATATTGACCCGCTTGATTCAAAGTGCGCGCAAAATCTTTAATGAGCGTCGTCTTGCCGGACTGGCGCGGCGCGTGGATGCAGAAATAGGACTGCTGCTCGATGAGCGGCAACAAGTCCGCGCAACGCGCCTGCGCCGGAAGCATGTAGTGCTCGTTCGCGAAACACGGGCCGGTAGTATTGAAACGCTTTTTTTTCATCGCCTCTGCTCCTTACAAAAACCACTGCGCAAGTTTGTTTCCTTTTGCGCGCCGGAGGCAAGGCAATAATGCGTTTGCTCCATGGCCGTCAGACGCGTCCGGCTTGTCTGACTGGTCCGACGGCCCGCGCTTGTTTGTGGCATTGCTCTTCCGGTTCAGCGTCTGGACTCTTTCGCGTCTTTGTCGGCTTTATAGGCGCTCAAGGCGTCCTGGAACCAGTTGGGCTTGGAGGGCTGCGGCTTCTTCGGGCCGCGCGGACCGCCCGTGCCCGCCTCGCCGCGCTTGCCGCCCTGGGCGGCGTCTCCTTCGCTCTTCATCGTCAACGCGATTCGCTTGCGCTTCATATCCACCTCGACCACCGTCACCTGCACGCGTTGGCCGGGCTTGACGACTTCGGCGGGATCTTTGACGTAGCGGTTCGACAGTTGGCTGATATGAACCAGGCCGTCCTGATGAACGCCGATGTCCACGAAGGCGCCAAACGCCGTCACGTTCGTGACAATACCCGGCAGCTTCATGCCGGGTTGCAGGTCCTCCATCTTCTCGATCCCGTCGGCGAAACGGAAGGCCTCGAATTCCTTGCGCGGATCGCGTCCCGGCTTGGCGAGTTCCTGCAGGATATCCGTCAGCGTCGGCAGGCCAATGGTCTCCGTGATGTAGGATTCGAGTTTGATTTTCGAGCGCAGTCCGGCGTCGCTCATCAGGTCGCGCACGGCGCATCCCGCGTCGGCAGCCATGCGCTCGACCACGCCGTAGCTCTCGGGATGCACGGCGCTCGAGTCGAGCGGATTGGCGCCATCGCGGATGCGCAAAAAGCCGGCGCATTGCTCGAAGGCCTTCGGCCCCAGGCGGGGAACCTTGCGCAGATATTCGCGCGATTGAAAGGCGCCGTTTTCGTCGCGGCATTTGACGATATTG
>JAPLSP010000385.1 GCA_026398575.1 Candidatus Sumerlaeota bacterium
GCCGCCTTCTTTGTGGCGATTCAATGGCCTTGGCGCAAAAAAGAAGGCGGCAAGCCACCTTACTCCAAAAGCTGGCGCCGCTTCTGAGCGCATTGCTTTCGTCCCTTAGGCAAAAAAACGTTACTGAATTTGTGATTGAGAGCACTAAGAAATTATGCCGGCTTTCCTGAACCTTGAAAACTCGGCGCTGCAACCGGGAATTCGCGGACATTTGCCCCGTGCGACATGCAAGTCCCCCCCCTTTTCAATTCCCCAGTAACTCATGGCATTTTTCATGCCACGATTTCGGCCTTGACCATACGGTATTTCATCGTCTGCAATCCTTGCGAGACAGATGGGGGCTAACCAGGGAATGAAAAAAAAAGGCAATAGCGTGAGTGGTAAATCGCCTATGACGCTGTTCGATCTGGTGACAGGGGACCGGGCGCGGATCGTCAAGGTTCATGGCGGACGCGACGCGGCGATTGCGCGCCGCCTGCTCGATATGGGAATCATGAAAGGAACCGAAGCGCTCGTCGTGCGCCACGCGCCGCTGGGCGATCCGGTCGAGATTGAAATCAAAGGCTATCATCTGGCGCTGCGCATGAGCGAAGCGCGGAAGATCGAAGTTGAGCGCCTATGATACGTGTTGCCATCGCCGGCAATCCCAACGCCGGCAAAAGTTCGATATTCAACAACCTGACGGGCGCCTCCCAGCACGTCGGCAATTATCCGGGCGTCACCGTCGAGCGCATGGAGGGCGAGGCGCGCTTCGAGGGGCGGGTGTTCTCGTTCGTGGACCTGCCGGGGACCTACTCGCTAACGGCGTTTTCCCAGGATGAAATCGTCGCGCGCGATTTCGTTGTGGACGAAAAGCCCGACGTGGTTGTGGACGTCGTGGACGCCTCGAATCTCGAACGCAATCTTTACCTCGCCGTCCAACTCATGGAGATGCGCGCGCCGCTGGTTATCGCGCTGAATATGATGGACGCGGCGCGCAAGCGCGGCTATCAAATCAACGTAAAGAAACTGTCGCGATTGATGGGCGTTCCCGTCGTCCCGTGCGTCGCCAGCAAAGGCGAAGGGATGAAGGAGCTCCTGGAGGCGTGCGCCGCGGTGGCCGAGTCGCGGCTGCCTTCGCACGCGGCGGAAATCACCTACGGCCACGAAGTGGACGAGGCGATGGACAGCCTGGCGGAACCGATTGCCGGCATTGCGGCGATCGCGGAGCAATATCCCCCGCGCTGGATCGCCGCCAAGCTGGCCGAGGGCGATGAGCAAATTCAGGCGCGCGTCCGGACGCTGGCGGGCGAGGCATTCGGCGCGATTGACGCCGCCGTGCGCCGGTCCGTCCAGGCGATTGAAAAACATTTCGACGACACGGCGGCCACGATCATCGCCGAGCGGCGCTATGGCTACGCCGCGGGAGCGGTCAAGGAATGCGTGACGCTGACCGGCGAGGCGCGGCAGGACGCCACGGACCACATTGACATGATCGTCTGCCATCGCGTGCTGGGACCGGCGATCCTGGTCGGTGTGGTGGCGGCGATGTTTTTCTGCGTCTTCAAGGTGTCGGACGAGTGGAAATGGATTCCATGGCGGGGTGGGGCGCAGAGTCCGACGGGGCTGGTGGAATGGGGATTCGACTGGCTGGCGCAGAGCATCGCGTGGCTCAAACCGCTCTCGCCGCTTGCGCATTCGCTGTTCAAAGACGCGGTCATCGCCGGCGTGGGCGGAGTGCTGGGATTTGTGCCGCTGATTTTTTGCATGTTTCTTTTCATTGCCGCGCTCGAAGACAGCGGCTATATCGCCCGCGTGGCGTTCATTATGGACCGCGCATTGCGCATCTTCGGACTTCAAGGCAAATCCATCCTTGCGCTGTTCGTTTCCGGCGGGTTTGGCGCGGGCGGCTGCGCGGCGGCCGGTATCATGGCCACGCGAACGTTGCGCGAAGAAAAAGACCGGCTGGTGACCATGCTGGTGGCGCCGTTCCTGAATTGCGGGGCCAAAATACCGGTTTACGCCATGTTGATCGCAGCGTTTTTCAGCGGACGGCGGACCGAGGTCATGCTGATGTTGTGGGTGGTCTCATGGTTCATGACGCTGATCGCGGCGCTGGGCCTGCGCAAATTCGTCATCCGCGGCGAACAGACGCCTTTCGTTATGGAACTGCCTCCTTACCATCTACCCACGTTGCGCGGATTATGGCGTCATGCCTGGGAACGAACGTGGCTCTACGTCAAAAAAGCAGGCACGATCATCCTGGCCATTAATATAGTAGTTTGGGCATTCATGACATTCCCCAATCCGCCACTCGGAACTCGGAACTCGGAACTCGGAACTCGGAACTCGGAACTCAGCCGTACAGCGGCGGCGCGATTGGAATACAGTTTCGCCGGACGGGTAGGGCGGTTCCTAGAGCCCGTGACCAAGGCTGCCGGTTTCGATTGGCGCACCAATATTGCGCTGATGGGGGGACTGGCCGCCAAGGAACTCGTCCTCAGCACGATGGCGACGGCTTATGCAATGGGGGAAGTTAAATCCGAAAACAGCCAATCGCTGTCGCAAAAACTAGCGGGCGATCCGCAATGGAGCCGGCTCAAAGCGCTGACGCTGATGCTGTTTGTGATGCTCTATGCGCCGTGCGTCGTGACGCTCTCGGTCATCCGCCGCGAAAGCGGCTCATGGAAATGGTCCGCATTCTCGCTGCTCTACTCCACGGGCATTGCCTTTGTCTTCGCCGTCATTGTCTATCAAACCGGCCGCGCGCTGGGGTTTTGAATCTTTATCAAAAAATTAAACGACAACCTGTTGTCGTTCGCGCAAGCCGCGAAAAGAATCCGTGTTAATCCGCCCGATCCGCACCATCCGTGTTCTATCTCAACTCAGTTTTCTGT
>JAPLSP010000202.1 GCA_026398575.1 Candidatus Sumerlaeota bacterium
GCGGCGCAAAATCCGTTTAATCCTTTAATCCGTGGTAAAAAGCACCACCACGGATTAAAGGATTAAACGGATTACCATGAACGACAACATGTTGTCGTTCGCAGGATGATAAGGGCCTAAATTTGGCACGGAAATGAGCGACGAAATTATGGCCTGCAAATTGCTCAAAGCGCTTACGCAAGGTTAACCTATGCCTTGAGCGCGAATGGTATAATTTCAGAAAATGGGGGATTCTCAATGAAAGGTATTCTGCGGAAGTATCCTTTCTGGTTCCTGGTAGCTTTTTTGTTGTGCCTGGCGGCCGCCTCGGTGGTGGCCGCTCAGGATATTCCGTCTCCGGCCAAGAGCGCGGATAAAAATTCGGGCGCCGCGATGGTTCCTGCGGCGCCCACCCTTTCTTCCCCCGCAGCCAGCGCGTCCGCCGCCGCGGCGCCTTCCTCGGCTTCTGCATCGGACGCCGCCAAGATAGATACGGGCGATACCGCCTGGGTGTTGGCGAGCGCGGCGCTTGTTCTTCTGATGACTCCTGCGCTGGCCTTCTTTTATGGCGGTCTCGTGCGGCGCAAAAATATCCTGTCCATCCTCATGCAATGCTTCATGTTGCAGGAAACCTTGGACCTTCTGGAGGAAAAGGAGGTTCACCTTGTCACGGTGTGCAACGTGATGGGACGCGGGCGGCAAAAGGGCGTGCCGGAAGTTTACCGCAGCCATATCGAAGCGGGCAATCTGCTGAAAAAAGTCAAACTCGAAATCGCCGTCAACGACGCCTTCGTCCAGCCGACGATTGAAGCGATCACCAAAGGCGCCCGGACCGGCAGCGTGGGCGACGGTAAAATCTTCATCCTGGATTTGGAACAGTGCATCCGCATCCGCACCGGCGAAACCGGCGGCGTGGCGATTGGATAGCCGGCAATATGAATAGAATACGGATGCGACGGATGTTGCGGATCACCACAGATCGCAAAGTCGCTGAAGCCATATCCGGAAAGATCCATGCAAAGTGCGAAGAACATCCAGACCAAGAGTTTCACCAAGGCGATAACAGGAAAGCCAAGAGTGTGTTTTCAGGCAGAATGATTCAGGGCAGAATCATTATGATTCTGCCCTGAATCATTCTGCCTGATTTTCAGTTTGTTTCCTTGCAGGGGGTGGATGGATTTGCTACATTAATAACGCAGGGATGATTCAAATAAAGAGGATTAAATGGCCAAAACCAGAGTTCGCAACTATGATGCCGCGGAATATTTGGATTCCGAGGAAGACATGGTCGCATATCTTGAGGCGGCTCTTGAAGAAGGCGATTTGTCTCTTGTCGTTCAGGCTTTGGGCGCCATTGCCAAGGCGCGGGGGATAGTTCAGATTTCAAAGTAAACAATTTTGCGTCTATCGCTTGCCTGCGCGGTGTTTCTTGTTGGCAACCTGCATTCCAAACGAAGTCTCGAATACTTCTGATCCTATCGGGATCAGGGCGCCATCCACGGTCGAGTCGGCTGGTTTGGCGATTCCTTTCACGCTAAAGTCCGCAACGTAGAGGCCGCTGCGGGCGCCGAGTTCCTTGTTCACCCATGTGGCGGCGCCGATATAGAATTTGGAAATCTCCAGCCGCCGGAATGCGTTGGGAGTTCCCACGGCCTGGTCGTAAAGCGATTCGATGTCCAGGGCGAGCTCATGCCACTTCCCCGGCTCGCAGGCCACGTCAAAATACAATCCCCGTTTTTGTTTGCCTTCGTCGCTCAGGAAAGTCCAGCTCTGCTGCTGGCCGTAAATCTCGTATCCGATGCATCGCGGCAGGAAGTCGGCTTTGTGCTCATTTTGTCCCCATTTGAACAGCATCAGGAAGCTGTATGCGTTCCCGCGCATCGCCATGATCCGGAAGTAGCCTCCCCCGTTGACGCAAGCCTGATCCAGATAATAAGACACCCTGAAGAAAGGCCGTCCCGACGATGGCGCCGCTACGATCTGGTAGATTTCACTGTGCTCGTCATTAGCCCAATGAATGGGGAACTTGGATTGCGTGAAGATATAGGCTGAACGCGCGCCGGGGTGGGGCGCCTTGCCGCTGATCTGATAAAGAAAAGCGGGATCGTTGTCCGCCATGTAGCGGTAGTCCTGGCGCCAGCCTTTGAGCTCCTCGCGAAAATCGCCGTTGATCAGCTCGGCGCTCACGGGCAGTTCGGGAACCCGTTGAAACCATCGCGGTTCGATCTCTTCCGTGAACGCCCGAAAACGCTTGGGGAAGGGGAATTCCTCTTTCACACCCACCAGCCTGCCTTTGATCTGGACATTCAGTCCCTCCACCTCGACCGCCAGGTAATAGCCGCCTTCTCCCTGGCCTCGCGCGAATGCGGGATATTCCTCGCCGAATGGACGCGGCAGGATGATGGTTGGCGCGGTGATGAAACTTATCCCGTGATATTCCCAAGCCGTTTTGACCGACGCCTGAATCCCGTTATGCACGTGCCCGTTGAAGTAGTAGCGGACGTTCCCATGCCGGGTGAGCAGGGACATGAGTTTGCGGCGCAATTCCAGCGGGAAGGCGTACCACTCCAACTGCGACAAGCCAATCGGCAACGCGTGCAGATGCTCGAAGACCATGGTTGGCCGGCGGCGGTTGGCCTCCAGATCGCCTTCCAGCCATTGAAGCATGGCACGCTCGGCCTCCACCTCCGCCGGGGCGACGCCGTCGAGATTGCACGGCAGCGCGATGAAATGCCAGTCTCCGGCGTTGAACGAATACCATACGTCCTCGAACCCGCACGCCTCCCGCATCAATTGCCTGAACTTTGCATACGGCGGGTGAGTGTCATGGTTGCCATGCACGAGGACCGCCGGACATCGCAGCCCGCTGATGCAACGTTTGAAATTCGTCACGGAAGGGCCGTCGAACACGTTGGCAAGGTCTCCCAGGAAAACGGCGAAGGCCGGGGCGGGATTGAGCGCGTTGATCTCCAGGCAAGCCTGGGTCTGCGTCCGCTGCGCCATCCGTGGGACGTGATCGTTGTTGTCGCGATGCGCGACCTGCGGATCGGCGCAAATCGCGAAAGAAAATTTCTGTCCCACGCCGATTCCCGAAAAATCGAGTTTCCCGCGGGGCGGCGCCGGACCCGGCTCTTGCGACATTGTGCTGGGTGCCAGGCATAGACCGGCAGCGGCGGCGGAAGCAGCCGAAGCGGCGGCAATAAAACGCCGGCGATTCAGCAAATGAAAAGCATCGGCGCGCTCATTGCAAGGCGGATGAGACATGCCAAAAATATGGTCGAGCGCCCCCTGACGATCAAGCCGGAATTTATCATGCGAAATTGGCCATGCGACTATTGAACAAGCAGAATGATTGAGGGCAGAATCATTATGATTCTGCCCTCAATCATTCTGCCTGTTCTTCCTTTTGCCGGCCTAATGCCTCATCCCCCCAGCGGCGCTTTTGCCGGCGTCGGGTTTGCGTGTCCAGAACCAGGAGCGGACCGCCTTTCGCGATTAGCCACAGCATGCTGTGCATCATTCTTGCGTCAGACGCCGTGCGCCTTCGCTTATGCGCGCGAAAGGGCTTGGGGACTCGCCAGCAAGATGCAGGCGCTCCCAGTGCAGGCGCTCCCAGTGCAGGCGCTTGGGCAGGCAGGCAGCGGTCTAATTATGTTGACCTCTGCGCTGTCTGGCGCATAAGATTTGTTGTTTTCGAGGGCGGTTTTTGGAAAGACAATTTTGAAAAATCAGGATGAGAAATGGGCTTTAAAAAGTTTCAATTGGACGCGCGGCTGATGGCGAATATCGAGCGCGCGGGATATTCCGTGCCGACGCCGGTGCAGGCGGAGGCGATCCCTGTGCTCATGGCCGGACATGACGTGGTCGGCACGGCGCAAACCGGCACGGGCAAGACGGCCGCGTTCGTCCTGCCGATTCTCCACAAGATGCTTGCGGAAGCGGAAAAGCCGCAGGAAGCTGCGAGGGCGCATGGCAATGTTGAGGCG
>JAPLSP010000043.1 GCA_026398575.1 Candidatus Sumerlaeota bacterium
CTGATTGTCGCCGCTTATGTCATACAGCGCAGCATTGATATTGGGCCAGACAAAGAAGCGGCTTTTGGATTCGCCTGCCGCGAGCTGCTGTTTCCCGGATTGACGGGCTTGATGGTGGCATGCGTGCTGGCGGCCAATATGTCCACCTGCTCGAATTTCATGGTCAACACCGGCGCGCTCTTTACGAAAAATGTCTTCCTCCGGTATTACAATCCAGAGGCGACCGATAAACAGATTTTATGGACGGGAAAACTCTCCGGCCTCGGCTTGACGGTCTTCGGCATCTTGTTCGCCTTGATGGTCGAGCAGGTGCTGGACGCCTTCCTTTTCACGGAAACGCTCTCGGCGATGATGGGGATCATGTTCCTGGGCGGCATCCTTTGGAAGCGGGCCAACCGTCACGGCGCCCTGGCCGCTCTATTTTCGTCCCTGATAACCTATTATGCCTTCAACTATCTGATGACGTGTCACGCCACACTTGGCGAAAAGAAGTTATATGATGCGCTGTTGCCTGCCTTCCGCGATCTGGCGGCGGCATTCCAGAATGGGCATGGATGGGAGTTCCTGTCTTCCGGCGATGTGAAAATCGTTTACCGGTGGATGCCGGGGGCTTATGGCCTGGCGACGCTAATCGGATTCCTGTTTCTCGTCGTTGTCAGTCTGCTCACCCGCGCGGAGAGCCGCGAACAAGTCGAGCGCTTCTTCGATAACATGCGCCGCTCGACGGATAGCGAAGGTTTGCCGGATGGTTCCACCAAGCCGCTGGCGACCGATCTGGGCCAGGACCTGATCCTGTTGGACCTGGGCGGCTGGCTGCGCGCAGAGCGCTGGCGCGGCTTCTTCAAGCGCTATCGCGAAGACCTGATCGGCTTTTTCCTCGCCTGGGGCAGTGTGGGGTTGCTCGTTCTGGCCGCATGGGCGATCATGCAGATCGGAAAATGAAAATAAGCCGGGCAAGATATGAATGGCCAGGAGCGCAGACATCGCCGGCCGCATACGCAATGAGTATGCCCCATCATCTTGTCAGTCTGTGCCCGTCCGTGCCAGTCCACACCCATTTATCCCTTGACCTATGAAAGCCGCTTGACCGGATAATAAACGAAGGGAGCTATGCGCGCTGCGCATTGCCATGCATAAAATGCATTGCAAAGATTAAAAGCTATCTCCCTCCAATCATCTCAATAAAGGGAAAATCCATGTTCAAGCCTGTTCAAGTCTCCATCACCCGCATCCTGTGCGTCTTTGCGGCTCTCGCAAGCCTCGCTGGCGCCGCTGAAAAAGAAAACTGGCAGCCGCTCTTCGACGGCAAGACGCTCGACGGCTGGACCCAGCGCGGCGGCAAGGCCAAGTATTCCGTCGAGGACGGCGTCATCGTCGGCGAGACCGTTCCCGGAACGCCCAACTCATTCCTCTGCACGAATAAAAACTACGCAAACTTCATTCTCGAACTGGAATTCAAGGTGACTGGCGGAATGAACTCCGGCATACAGATTCGCAGCCAAAGCATCCCCGAATATCACAACGGCCAGGTCCACGGTTATCAGATCGAGATAGACCCCTCCTCGCGCGCGTGGAGCGGCGGGCTTTACGAGGAAGGCCGGCGCTTATGGCTCTACAATCTGACACAAAACAAAGCCGCCGGCAAAGCCTACAAGCAGACGGATTGGAACAAGTACCGCATCGAGGCCATCGGCGACACGATCAAAACCTGGGTCAACGGCGTGCCGGCGACGGATTACAGGGAAACCTCGACCGTCGCGGAATATCGCGCATGGCTGGAAAAGAAGGACCCCAAGAATACTTACAAGGAATTCAACACGACGTCGGGCTTTATCGCCCTCCAGGTCCATGCGTCAAAATCCGAAAAGCCGCTGCAAGTGCGCTTCCGCAATATCCGCATCCAAGACCTGGGCGCGGATAAGTCCGCGACGACCGGGGAGAAAAAGGCGCCCATCGGTACGCCTTCGCCTGATGCAGATGTCTATTTCGGCGACTGGGAGGAAAAGCCCGCCGGGGGTAGCGCCGGAATGGTCGCTCAAGTGATCGCGTTGGGGAGCGGAAAATACAAAGCCAATCTGCTCAAGAAATTCGACACAAACGACGCGCCGCTGGCGGTACTGAACGGCCAGGAGAAAGACGGCAAGCTCACATTCGCCGCGGACGCCGCGTCGGGATGGTCGGGCGAAATCGCCGCCGGCGACTTCAAAGCGAGCGGAAAGGACGCGAACGGCAAGGCGGTCACATTCGAGATGAAACACCTCATCCGCCAATCGCCCACGATGGGCCAGAAGCCACCCGCCGGCGCGCTCATTCTCTTCGACGCCTCGAACATGGTCGTCGGCACGAACATGGATCAGTGGGAAACCGAGAAGGGCCAGCCCTGCCCCTGGAAGCTCGCGGACGGCGTCATGGAAGTCGCTCCCGGCAAGGGAAGCATCGTCACCAAAAAGAAGCTCTCCGATTTTCAACTCCACGCCGAATTCCGCCTGCCGTTCCAGCCCGACAAGACCGGCCAGGGGCGCGGCAACAGCGGCTTCTATATCATGAATCGCTACGAAGTGCAGGTCCTCGACAGCTACGGTCTCGTGCCGAAGGATCAGGATTGCGGCGCGCTTTATAAGATCGTGACGCCGTCCATCAACATGTGCTATCCGCCGCTCACGTGGCAGACCTACGACATCACCTTCCACGCGCCCAAGTTCGATGTCGCCGGCAAAAAAACGCATAAGGCCCGTTTCACCATCGTCCTCAACGGCGTCAAGGTCCAGGACAACGTGGAAATAGACAGCGCGACCGGCGCCGCCAAATCCAAAGGCGAGCTCAAAGAACCCGCCGCGCTCCTCCTGCAAGACCACGGCAACCCCGTTCAGTATCGCAATATGTGGCTTAAAGAGATAAAGGATTAATATAGCTCAGTTAAGTTATTCGCGCGGAAAATAAAAATGTAATGCGGCAAGAATGAGCGCCAGCTTTTGCAGTTGGCCCGGTGACAATGGGGCCACGCGGTCGGTCGGCGGCAGTTGCCATTCTTGCAGCAAGCGATCTGTCAGCGCAAAATCCCAACTGGGATAAAACGCGGCAGTGTAGGCAATCACCTGTCTCACCTGCATCCAGGGATAAAGTCGAATGTCCTGCGGCACATAGCCTAGCCGGGCCTTCGATTCCGCAGTCAGGTCCCACGCTGGATCACCATAGAT
>JAPLSP010000619.1 GCA_026398575.1 Candidatus Sumerlaeota bacterium
GGCGTTGATGATGAGGTTGAGGAACAGCTGCTGGAGCAGATCGGGATCGACTTTTATCATCGGCAGCGTCTCATCATAGTTCTCGGCCAGCTGGATATGGCGGTGAAGAAAGCGATGCTTGAACATCGCCAGCGTGCGCGACAACAGCTCTGCCACGTTGACGTCGGCGATGACGCCGCGGCTGGGCCGGGCGATGCCCATCAGATCGGTCAGGGTTTTTGAGATGCGATGCGATTGCTCGTCAATGATGCGCAGGCGGTTCTGGCGGTCCGAATTCGCTTCGCGCATCAGGAGCAGCTGGGCCTGTCCGCGGATGATCGAAAGCGGATTGTTGATCTCATGGGCCACGCCGGCGGCCATGCTGCCGGCGGCAGCCAGCCGTTCGGCGTTGCGCATCTGGGCGCGGAAGCTCTCGGCCATCTGGTTGGCTTGTTTCAGCTCCTCGTTGCGGCGCTGCAAGTCCTCGTGCAGCCAGGAGCGTTCCAGAGAAGTGGCGGCGCGTTCGGCGAATTCGCCAAGGGGCTTGGCCATCCATTTTTCGAGCGGTTTTTCGGCGCCGCGCGTATCCACGACCAGGCATCCCTCGAGCACCTGAAGCCAGACGAATGGAATGATCAGGATGCGCCCTTCGGTCATCTTCTGCGCGAGCGAGGCCTCATCCAAATCCTTTTCCAAAGCGAGGAGAAATTGTTTGGAGCGCATCAGCGGCGTTTCGTTGGCGATATGAAAACATCTTGAGGCTATGCGGCTCGAACAAGACGCGGCGCTTTCGCCGCTGCAAACAGCCGCCTGGGCCTCGGCGGCGCCGGGAGTCCAAATCATCCCGGCCGCGCGCACGCCGGGCAACGTCAGACTGATGACGCGTGCGGCAGACTCGAGCGTTTCAGCCATGCTCAGACCGGGCGAAAAGCGCGCATAAAGGACTTCGGCAAAGCGCGAGCGCATCAAATCCTGCTGCAGGCGCTGTCCGCGGCGCTCCAATTCCTGCGCCATCTGCGACAGCGTCCGGTTGGCGCGGAACACCGCGTCGAGGTAGAGCGCGTCGGCCTCCAGATCGAAGTTGAAAATCGGCGCCAATTTGCGCAGGCCATCGAGCAAAACGGATTTAATCTCCACCTCGGCGCGCCGGTCCATCCCATAGCGCTTCCAGACGTCATCTCCCAGCGGCGCCGGAATCCGATAGCCCTGCGAGCCGATCCATTGCTGATGGGCCAGCGCGTCGGCGAAAGCGATGATCTGATGGAAGGACGGATAACCGGCGCCGGTGGTGAATGAGACGTGGTGATAACGGATGCATTCACCCAGCTGATCGGGCAAGTGCCATCGCAGGGCCAGGTTATGGCCGATGATGGTATGGTCCACGCCGAATTCCGCGCGTTCGCACTCGATCAAAGGTTTGGACAGGTTGAAAGATTCGGCCACCACGGCCGCATAGGCCTGGGGATGAGCGGCGTAAAGCGCCAGGCGTCCGATATCATGCAGCAATCCACCGGCATACAGCGCGCCCGTATCGCCGTATCCCGATTTCGCGCCGATGACCTGCGCGGCCAGCGCCACGGCCAGCGAATGCTTCCAAAAATCGCGCGGATCGAAATCCCCCTGTTGTTCGGACCAGCTCTCGAAGGCGCGAAAAAACGAAACGCTCAGAGCGATCGCACGGATCATCTCATTGCCCAGGAGCGCGACAGCCCGGTTGAGCGATGACACCTGTCCCCGGAAACTGTAATGCGCCGAATTCGCCACCTGGAGAACCTTGGAGGCGATGGCCGGGTCTTTTTCGATGATTCCGACAATGCGCGCCGCATCGGAGTTAATGGCCGCCTCCAGCAGCTGCAGCGCGATGGGGGATAAGGTGGGAAGGCTGTCGAACGATTGCGAGAACTTCTCCTCAACGGGCGTCTTCATAGCTCGTCCTCTGCAGGAACAGGATCTACCGGCGGCCATGCCTCAACAAGGCGTCAATGCGCCGGCATATCAACAGGAACAGTAGCGCCAATAGGAACCGGAACTGGAACGGCAATAATACTGCTGAACGATGCTCAGACCCTCCATTCCCCAATAATCCGCATTATAGCATGCCGAATCTTACCGCGTTGGCTTGCGACGCGCCAGCACAAAATCGCGTCACATGCAATTTTTTTTGAGGTTATTGCGCCGCCCACTGGAAAAAGCATTGCCGCTGCGAGCCGTCTTCCATATCCTATTTTCCCGCTTTGCTGGCGGAAGATGGGAGGGTTGCTCGATTGAGGCTCGCTGACATCCTGACGAGGACGGTGGATTATCGTTTGCGCCCGCGCTATGCGGAATCCGATCAGATGGGAGTGGTCTATTACGCCCATTATCTGGTCTGGTTCGAATGCGCCCGGACCGAATGGCTCCGCCAGAGCGGCAAAACCTATGCCCAGCTCGAAGCGGAAGGAGTCTTTTTGCCGGTGCGCCGCTGCCAGATAGATTATTTCGAACCGGCGCGATACGACCGGCTGACTTGCATCCATGCGCGCGTGACCCGGCTGACGCCCGTGCGCGTCGAGTTCGCGTATGAAGTCTTTGATGAAGAAGCGGCAGATTCAATATCCAATATCCAACCTTCAATATCTAATATCCAACCTTCAATATCCAATGTCCAACATCCAATATCCAATATCCAACATCCAAAGTCTGAAGGCCAAACGCTACCGTCTGGGATACAACTGGACGGGGGAAATGCGGAGCGGTTGGCGAAAAAAAGCGGGACTCGCAAGCTGGCTGAGGGGATGACGGTTCATGCTTTCGTGGACACCTCCGGAAAAATCGTCCGCCGCGGATTCGATGCCCTCGGCGTGGAAACTTGAGCACAACCTGCGACCGAACGCCGAAAATCTTAAATCTCAAATCTCAAATCTCAAATCTCAAATCTCAAATCTCAAATCTCAAATCTCAAATCTCAAATCTCAAATCTCAAATCCTAATCCATTACCCCTGATCCCTGACCCCTGACCCCTGAATATGCCCGATACTTTTTCCAT
>JAPLSP010000213.1 GCA_026398575.1 Candidatus Sumerlaeota bacterium
GATCGCGAATTTGCTCACGACCTGGCATTTTTCAGGCGAAGGCTTGACCAATCCCACATTGCCGTCCTCGGAGTAGCAATAGAGCATGCCGCCGGCGTAGATGACCGAGCCGCTCTTGCCAACGCATGGCGCCTCCCATGCCAGCTTGCCCGTCTTGAGTTCTACGCATGACCACTTGCCGTTGGACTTCTGGTGGCTGGCGGCATATACGTAGCCATTCACCAAGACCGCATGACCGTGGACGGGGTCTTGCTGGGGCTGCTCCCAGATTTGCTTGACGCTGGCGCCGTCGTCGCTGAGCGTCAGGCCGATGGCGCCTTTGCCATAGCCGCTCGTGACGTAGAGCAGCCCGTCGCTGTAGATCGGCGTAACGCAGTGATTCTGACGGAAGTTTTTATATTCATGCTGCCAGAGCGGTTTGCCGTCTTCGGGCGCGAAAGCCACCACGCCGAAATCCGTCATGGTGACGATCATGCGTTTGCCTTTATGTTGAACCATCAACGGGGAGCAAAAGCTGGATTGCTGTTTCTCCAAAACCGGACTGGCCCAGACTTGTTTGCCGGTTTTGCGGTTGAGAGCCACCATTGTGGCCTTCTTGCCGCAGGGGGTGAAGATGACGTTGTCGCCATCAATCAAGGGGCTTTCGGCATATCCCCATTTGACTTGAGGGGCTTCGTATTGATCGAACATCTTGAGCGACCAGACGGGCTTGCCGTCGGCGGCGTCGAAGCACGCGACATTTCCCACTCCGCTGGCCAGATAAACCAGGCCGTCGAAAACGGTGGGAATGCTGCGCGCGCCGGGATGGCTCGCGTACCACTCATCGCCGTAATTGGCTTCCCACTTCATCTTGCCGTCGAGCGTGTAGGCGCGGAGGATTCCCTGCTTGTTCGGCATCCCGGTCACATAGATCAACCCGCGCGCGATGGAGACATGGGTAAAGCCTTTGCCCACGCCCTTTACGCTCCAAAGCAGTTTGGGTCCGCCTTCAGGCCATTGCGTGAGAAGCCCCTGCTCGGCCGACTTGCCGTCGCGGTTCGGCCCGCGGAATTGCGGCCAGTCATTGGCTGTATCTGAAACCTGCGCCCGGCCGGCCATGGCAGCGGTCATCAGCAGCGCGAGCATCAGGATCATCGTCAAATACTCTCGCCGCCTGCGGACCGGAGATTGCATCATTATCATGAACCGTCAACCTCCCGTATTGCTGTTTGAAATCTGCGTTAGCATAAACCATTACGATGGCGAAAGCAACGAGCTAAACGCGCGGGGTGATCGCTGGGGTGCGCTTCATGGTATAGCCTTGCTTGATGCGCAAAAGCTCAATCGCCAAGCGATAGAGGACGCGTTCTATCCTTTTTGGCGCCGAATGGTAGGCCGTCCCGCTCCGCCGGGCGGCCAACGCGCGCCAAGGCCGCCCGGCGGAGCGGGACGGCCTACCATTCGACGCCAGCCCTAATAGTCACGCTGAGTATTTCATGAAACTTGGCGTCCAGCTAAGCGCTCGGATACGAAGGCGATTGGACAGTCTATTTGTCTTCGCAAACGATGCGGAAGCCGACGTTGAAGACGCGCTGCCAGGCTGGATACGAGAGCCGGAAGGAACTGCGGCAGCGGCGCGGGTTATCGAAGAATGATCCGCCGCGAACGGCTTTGCGGCCATCTGCGACCGGATTATTGCGGCCATCATCGTCGTGATAGGGATAGGGCGCATAGGTGGAGAGCGTCCATTCGGCGGCGTTGCCGTGCATATCGTATAGGCCGTAGGCATTTGGACGGAAGGCGGCGACAGCGGTCGTCACAATCGCATGATCGTTGAAATGGGCGTCACTCAGCGCAGCGCCTTCGAGGATGAGATGCTCCAAACCGCCGGTAATCTGTTTGCCGTCCTGCATCAGTCCCTTGCTGAAGGAAGCGTCGGCGCAATTGGCCCATTGCGAAAAATCAGAGTTCACGAAGCCAAAGCTAAGAGCCCGTCTTAAAATAAGTATCTCACTCTATGCGTTGGTTCGGGCAGATTATGTAGTTCCATTCGCCATGAAATGAGTCGCTTTGAATATTTA
>JAPLSP010000476.1 GCA_026398575.1 Candidatus Sumerlaeota bacterium
AGCAAAAGCGGCAGCAAGCAACCGCACTCCAAAAGCTGGCGCCATTTCTATCCGCACTACGTCTCCCCTTTGCGTACATACCCGCGTCACCATACCAGCAACTCGAAATACCTATTTTTTTATGTCTTTGCGCCTGCTTCCAGCTGACCACTTCAAATAGGCCTCCATGAAACGGTCGAGATCGCCGTCCAGAACGGCCTGGGTGTTGCTCGTTTCTTCTTCAGTGCGGTGATCCTTGACCATGTTATAGGGATGCAGCACGTAAGAGCGAATTTGCGATCCCCAGGCGATGTCCTTGCGTTCGTCCGCTGCGGCGGCCTCGGCCTGGCGCCGTTCGAGTTCGCGCTGATAAAGCCGGCCTTTCAGGATTTTCATCGCCACTTCCATGTTCTGATGCTGCGAGCGCTCGTTCTGGCACTGCACGACAATGTTGGTCGGGATATGCGTCAGCCGCACGGCCGACTCGGTGCGGTTGACGTGCTGCCCGCCGGCGCCGCCCGCGCGAAAGCGGTCTATGCGCAGGTCCGACTCGACGATTTCGATGTCTATCGAGTCGTCCACTTCGGGCGAGGCAAACACCGAACAGAACGAAGTATGCCGGCGCGCATTGGAGTCAAACGGCGAAATACGCACGAGGCGATGCACGCCGGTTTCGGCTTTGAGATAGCCGTAGGCGTAGTCGCCCTTGACTTGGAAAGTCACAGCGTCAATGCCCGCCTCGGCGCCGGGCGTCTGGTCAATGACGCTGACCTCGTAGCCGCTGCGTTCGCACCAGCGCAGATACATGCGATAGAGCATGGACCCCCAGTCGCACGATTCGGTGCCGCCCGCGCCGGGATGAATGTGGACGTAGCAATTATTGATGTCCACGGGTTCGGACATCATGCTTTGGAATTCAAGGTGGTCAATGGTCGCAGCGACCTTGCCGGCCGTCTGTTCGAATTCCTTCAGCGACGCGGCGTCTTCCTCGTTCTCGGCCGCCATGAGCTCGGCCATTTCGATCGCGTCCTTGGTCTCCTTGCGCAATTTGTCCCATGGCTCGAATGCCACGCGGTGCAATTTGAGCTGCTTGAGCTGCGTCTGCGCGCCTTTCTGATCGTTCCAGAATCCTTCACGGCCTGTCAGTTCCTCGAGGCGAGCGGCCTCTTCGCGATGCCGGGGCAACTCAAAGATACACCTCGGCGTGGTCTAGGCGCTCCATGAGCGCGCGCAATTGCTTAGTGACGTCTTCGTACATGATTCCTTTGTCTCCGTTTCTTTGTTTGGCAAACGCCCGCCTCAGTGGCGAGCGCAACTATGTATCCTTAATGGCGCAGTCGCGCAGGGCTTTCCTCTTGAGATGTTTGCGCTTTTGGGGGCCGATGCCTGGGTTCGAACAGGGTGCTCTTTTCCGGCTGGTACAGGTCTTTTTCTCCCGCCAGGATGAGATACGTCAGGGCGGCGGTGTCGCGGGAGATTTCGGGAATCAGTTTTTGCAGTGTGCGCCTGCCCGACATGGCCAGCGGATTCAATCCCGACTGGGCTTCGCCCGGATGAAGCCGGCGCGTGGCGTAGGATGCGATCAGGCGGTTCGTCGAGGCGTCGCGCAGACAGAATTCCGCCTGCATCGTCACCGATCCGGCGTAGTAGCCGATGAAGTACCGCAGCCAGCCGATGCCCGGGTCCGTCTCTGTGACGGCCAGATCGAGCCGGTAAACTCCCTCGCGCTGCCGCAGATAGGGACCGAGATCGGTGTCGCGCGTTATGATGACGGGTGAGGGATAGCAGAGCAGAACGGCATAATAGGCTTCTTGTTCCAGCTGCTCCTCCATCCCCTGCGCCAGCTGGGGATTGTCAACCGCATGGCGGTCGCCCCAATGCGCGCGATGAATCGCAATGACGCTCGGCGTTGTGATCTGCGGCAGTTCTTTATCCATCGTCAGATAAAAGTCAATTTTCTTGACGCGCTTGAGCTCGGAATAGTCCGGCAGGAATCCGGAGGGATGGATCGGGCCTGCGCATCCCGCGAAGGCGAGCAACGCCATGAGCGGAGCGAGGCGCAATGCCCAATTTCCAATTTCCAATTTCCAATTTCCAATATTCATGGTATGAGCTCTTTACCCAGTCCCTCGACCATGGGTTCGTAACCCATGCGCAACCAGAATCGCCGGGCCGGATCATTGGCGCGATAGACATGCAGTTGGACTTGCGATACGCCGCGGACACGAAAGCCTTCTTCGATCTGGCGGATCATTTCCTCGCCCCATCCCCGGCTGCGATATTCGGGCTGGACCACCACGTCGCATATAAAACCATAAAATAACGGCGCGAACATCATTAAATTCTGAACCTTGAAAGCCAGAGCAAACCCGATCACCGCCCCGCGCATGCAGGGGCAATTTCGCTCCTGATCCCAATCCTGATCCAACTCGGCAACGAGGACGATGGCGTCATCATTCGCGATATGGAACTGAATGAACTGCATGTATCCGCCGCGCGCTTCCTTTGCAAGATGAAGGCGCGGTTCGAACCGCTGATGCTCGTCCATCATGTCCATCCACAAATCCGTGATGGTTTCAGCGTCTTTGATCGTCGCCGGGCGAATCTTCGTTCTCAGGATTTCGGGCATACCGATTCCTAAACTTTGTGACAGAGCCCTCGCGCGGCATGCGCAGGGCGCCAGTATCAGAGACGACAGACCCCTCCGCGCGCAAGCAAAAAGCCGCTTGGTTCATTTTCCGCTTGAAGCCGTCGCCGCGCGCGGTCAACTTGTCGCCATGCGGCGCATCCTTTCACGAGCATTGAAGCTGGCGCTGGGGGCGGCCATTGTCGCGGCGCCGCTGCGCAACGCCGATGTTTATCTCAATGCGCTACTTCTGCGCCTTGGCCTGACCCAGACGCCGCTCATCGCCCATCTGGAAACGCCCTCGGACACATTGAACGCAATGTTTGTTCTGGCCGCAGGCATCAGCGGGTTGCTGGCGGCGGCGGTCTGGTGTTCAGACCAAAAAGAAAAAGGCGCCCGCCTGTCCGCGCCGTGGATCATTGCTTTTGGATTGCAGGCGGCAGTGATCGTCATTTCCATTTTGCTGATCTCGCCCGATCCCGCTTATGCGCTTTCTCAGGCTCTTTTGCCGGTGGCGGCCATCATATTCTTCTTCAGCCTGATCTGCGCATTGCGCCGCATGAGCGATCTGTATTGGTATTGCCAGCTGTGGGTCTTATTGGGCGTCGCGCTGGGACTCATCGCGATTGTTCAATCTTTCGGATTCGGCGTGACGGATGCCGCCACGGGCAAGATGAAAGCCGTTTCGCTCTTCGGCCATCCGAATCATCTCGCTTCGGCGCTCGTTCCCATTTTCTTTCTCGCGCTGGCTCTTCCGCGCTCTCGACCAATCCGCGAAAGCAAAGCCAAAACTGCAGGCGCCATTCGCGGTTGGTTTCGTGGCATTTCCATTTTCATACTTGGCTTGTCGTTGCTATCCACGGGCACGCGCGGCGCCTGGCTGGCCGTATTGACGGGATTGGTGATTTATGGATATCTGCTGCTTCGGGCGCGCCTGATCGAGCGTCCCCATCTGGTAAAAGGCGCCCTCGCTCTTGTCCTGCTATTGGCGGGATTGGCCTTCTTGACGCTCCATAATCCTTTCATGGCGCCGCGACTGAACTTGCGCGAACGGCTTGGTTCGAGCGCTGAAATCCGCTCGCGTCTCTATTCATGGTTGATCGCGTGCGATATGGCCCGCGCGCTCCCTTTGACCGGGCTTGGCATTGGAGGTTATTCCGCGAATTTCTGGGAATACGTCGCCCGCCGCCAAGCCACGCCTTCAGGGACGTGGTTTGAATCCACCGTTATCCTGATGAATGGAGTTACGCCGGAACATGCGCACAATGAATACCTGAATCTGGCTGCCGAACAGGGGGCGCCAGGCTTATTCGCATTTCTGCTTATCGTTTCGTGCGGACTGACGGCGGCTTGGCGGCTGGGGCTTTCTTCCAGCGCCGCCATTCGAGGATTAGCGGCTGCGTTGGGAGCAGGGGTGATCGCCTGCCTGGTGGACGCCTGCTTCATGTTCCCTTTCCATCTGGCTGTTTCCCTTGCTGCCTTTCTTTTTCTGCTTGTTTGTCTTGCCCGCATGGCGCCGATTCCGCCAAAGATTTGACATGGGATTCCTTGTTCCGTCGCGATTTGATCCTTGGAGAACGCGGTATGGCCTTCGCATTTTGACAAATTCTTCGTTCCACGATATTAATGTATTGATAGAATTAAGGAGCATAACTCCCATATCAACAGTGTTTTTAATCCCATCTCATAACTTTGGATCTTATCCTGCCGTTAAGCTTTGTGGACGCCAAAAACCAGGAAAAAATTCTGCATTGCATAGGCACGGCAGTTGCGTTCATTCTTACAGCATTAAAAGCGCTTCGCAGAATTCAGGCCTGACGACCAATCGCTATGCCCTCGCCATATAAAACTTTAATCCGGCATAAGACGCCCGATTTCCTTGCATGGGCCAGCCCTGTTTTATTCTGCGCTTTTTGCATCGCATTTCCCCTTCTGGCCTATGGCGCCGATGTGGAAAAATTCCAGATACCAATGGAAGATTATTTCCCTACGCCGGCCAGTTTGATGGCGCCAAAACCCAGCTCAGTGGCCAAGGACTTGGCGCCCACGCCGGAAGCGTTTCTGGAAACAGAGGCGACAAGCGCCGCGGCGGAAACGAATATTCCTCCGGCTTTTCCCGATCCTGCCCTTCGCCGCCACACGGAGGACTTGGCCTCTCTCTTGTCGAACCTGGCAGCTCCGGCGCCAGACAAATCCAAATCGCACACGCTTCTGGAGCGGGAAAAGGAGCTGGAAGAGTTTATTGAAGCAATGCCGGCTGCATTGGCAAAGCCCTACGGACGAGTCGCCAGAGCCATCCATAAACAGGATTGGAAAGCGGCGTATGAGGAGATGAACAGCCGTTTGCAGCAAGCTCCGGAAGCGCCGGAGACGCCGGCGTGGCTTTTCCTGCGAGCCGAATTCCTTTATCGCGACATGGCGCAAGACAATTGCGATCCGCCCGAGGTAATGGATGCTTTCAATCTGTTCATTCGCGCCGCGCCGGATGATTCCGTCCTGGCGCCTTACGCCTTCTATTGCATGGCGCAGGTTTGCCGGCGCATGGGGCTGGAAGCGGAGGCAACGGCTTATCTCGCCGCGACGAGCGCCGCCAAGGACACGCCCTTCGACGACCTGTTCATGATCTATCAAACCCAGGCCGTCATCGCATGGAACCGTCCGGCCGAAGCTCGCAAGCTGCTAATCGTCCTGAGCAATCGGTACCCGAATTCGCCGCTCAAAGCCGACTCGGAATACCTGCTTGGCGAGATGGCTTGGAGCGAGGGCAGCGATGCTGGACGCGCCGCTTCCAGCAAGCATTTCCGCAATATGCTGGACCTGACCACGTCGCCACTGACCAATGCCGTCGGCAGGATTTGCACGGTAGCCAAGTCGTTCATGTTTGGCGGCGCCTACGCCGACGCCATGCCGTTGCTGCATTCGGCTTTAACAAACATTTCAAAAACGCCAACGCCTGACGAAGGCGAAGCCTGCCTGCTGTTGGCCGAATGCCTCTATACGGAAGGCCGCATCAAGGAAGCCATTCCCTGGTATGAGCGCGGAGAGAATAAATCGCTGCCCCGCCGCATTCGCCTGACCGCGAGTTTGAGTCTGGCCCAGATCGGCTATAATCAAAGCCGACTGGAAAAGCCCGCGATCCTGAGCCAAAGCCAATCCTATTACATGCCTTTGGACGCGGCCATCCGCATCTTTCGTGAGGCGACAAACTCCGATCTCGGCGCCGCAGCCGGCTATCTGTGGGGCCGCATCTTGGCGGAAAAAGGCAGATTGGACGAAGCGGTACGATCTTTCATGATCGTCTCGTCGCGCTATCCCGATTCGCCCTTATCCTCGCAATTCAAGGAATTGATCGAGTCTTATTTCCAGGACGCTATCGAGCAAGCGTATCTCAAAGAAGACTACAAGAACGTGGTCCACTTCTTCAGCGCCAATGCCTGCCTGGCCAAAGATTTGGCCCTCGACCGCACGACGCGCAACCGGCACGCCAGCGCCTTGTTGAAACTCGGTTATTGTACGGAAGCCGCCAACATCTGGCGCCAGATGCGCGACGAAAAGACGCCGGACGGCTCGACGCAGGATACGCCGCCGCCCGACCTGCTCCTGCTGAATCTGGCCGACAGCCTTCAAAAATGCAAACAGACGACCGAAGCCATCCAAGTGCTGCGCGATCGCCAAAGGCTGTTTCCCGATGGCGACATGGCGGCCGACGCCTTCATCCGCGCCCACTGCTATCTGGAAACCAATGATCGTTCGCGCGCCATCAACGCCTTCGAACAAGTCCTCGATGCCCCCAACATTGCCCAGGAAGACAAGATGCCGGTCTATGAATCGCTGGCAAAGCTGTATGAGGATCAACAGCAGTGGGGCAATGCGGAGATCATCCTGCAAAAAGGCCTGCATCAAATCGCTGTGGCCGGAAAGCCGCTGGGCCAGTCCGAGATCGCCCGCCGTATGATAGCGGCGCTCGCAGACCTCTATTATACCCAACGGCAAACCGAGAGCGGCGTGGTGATGTATTCGAAATATCTCGATCTTTATCCCGCCGCGCCGGATACGGCCATGTCGCTTTTCCGCCTGGGGCAAATGCAGCAACAGCGGCAAAACTACGATGAGGCGCAGGGAATCTTTCAGCGCCTTCTGGAAAGCCCCGTGGACGATCCGATCTATAAGACATTGGCAAAAGCCAGTCTGGCGGATATGGCCCTTCAAAGCAAAATGGAGCCGCAGGAAAAAAAGAAGTGATTCCATGAGCGCAACCGCGTTGACGCCGGCATTATCCGCGCCCACTCCCAGCCAGCTGGCCGAGGCGTTTCAGGCCTTCGAGCAGGCCTCCGTGACGATGACGCGCCAATATGAAGCGCTGCAGCGGCGTATCGAGGAACTGAACCTGGAATTGGAGGAAAAAAACAAGGAGTTGCGCGAGAGCCTGGCCGAAAGAGAAACCTCCGAGCATTACCTTGAATCGCTGCTCGAAAGCCTGAGCAACGGCGTGATCGCCCTCGCAAGCGACGGCGTCATCCTGACCGTCAATCGCGCGGCGGAAGAAATGCTTGGCGCCGAACGGGCCCAACTGATCGGCGCTCGCATGGAGGATTTTTTGCCGGCGCTGGAGGAGCAGCGGCTTGGGGCAAATGGCGGCAGCGGCGGCAGCGGCGCCAACGACCGCAACGACCACAAGGACAGCAACGACAGCGACGAGGATGGGAGCGGCGCAGACCCAGCGAAAGCGGATGTCAGCAGCGCCGTCGGCGAGAGCATAACAATTGAGGAAGTTGTCGCTGCCGCCGATGGTTCGGGCGACGAGAGAATTCTGGAATTGCAGATCCGCCCCACCCTCCATCTCCCCACGCAACCCGCCAGCCACCTCGTCATCATGCGCGACGTGACGGAGCTGCGGCGCCTGGAACGCGCGGCCACTCTGCGCAACCGCCTGACGGCCATGGGCGAAATGGCCATGAACGTCGCCCACGAAGTCCGCAATCCACTGGGGTCCATCGAGCTGTTTGCGTCGGCGTTGCGCCAGGAAATGCCGGACGACCCCGAACAGCAGCGCCTTGTGGATTTTATCTCGCAAGGCGTGCGCAGCATTGACACCATCGTCAACAACATCCTGATGTTCGCGCGCCAGATGCATCCGGCCTTGGAGCCAGTTGATCCGGCCGCCCTGCTCGATGACGTGCTCACCTACGCCCGCTATCACATGGAACAAAAAGAGATTTCCCTGGAGCGGACAGACGCCGCCGACGGCGCGCGCTGCCTGGGCGACGTCGAACTGCTCAAGCAGGTTTTCCTCAATCTGTTGCTCAACGCCACGCAGGCGATGGACACCGGCGGGCGCCTGCGGTTGGAAACGCACGCGCTGCCTTATGGCGTCGAATTCATCGTCGAAGACAACGGCGCCGGAATCCCTCCGGCTGCCCTCGCCAAGATATTCGATCCCTTCTATACCACCAAACGCCGCGGCACCGGCCTCGGCTTGACCATCTGCCACAACATCATCCAAGCCCACCAAGGAACCATCGAAGTCGAAAGCCAACTCGGAGCCGGAACAAGATTCGTTATCTGTGTTCCCCGTGCTTAGCCCAAAACTCTGAATTTCTCCCTTCATCTGGATGTGGATAGCAGTCGGAACACAGGCAGAATCATTGAGGGCAGAATCATTATGATTCTGCCCTCAATGATTCTGCCTCCTCAACTGGCATATCCTTTGCTCTTTCATCTTCAACTCCCAAAAATCCGGGGAAAACTATGGAAAAGCTACTGGTTGTTGACGATGATCCCGCCATGAGATTGGCGCTCCGTGAGGTATTGCGGAGAAAAGGCTATGAAGTTTTGGAGGCCGATGGGGGCAAAAGCGCCTTGGAGATTCTCGAAAGCGACGCCGCCGTGCGCCTCGTGCTAAGCGATGTGCGGATGCCAGAGATGACCGGATCGGAATTGCTCAAGATCGCTTCAGCGCGCTATCCAAATCTGCCCTTCATTATCATGACGGCATTTGGAACGATCGAAGACGCCGTCGAAGCCATGCGCCTCGGGGCGCGCGATTATATCATCAAGCCTTTTACCGGCGACGCGATCACCGAAGCCATCACCAAAGCCTTGGCGTCTTGCAGCCTTAACGGCGCCGGCAATGGTGATAATGATGACGATACGCTGGAGGAAGCATCCGGCGAGATATCAGCGGCCGGTTCCTCAGGCGACAATGGTTTTCGGCGGCGCGTGCGGCCCGTTTATGGCGCAGGCAAGATGGTCTTCGCCGATCCTTTGATGGCCGGTATTATTTCGCTGCTCGATGAAATCAGCGACAGCCATGCCACCGTGCTCATCGAAGGCGAAAGCGGCACGGGAAAGGAAGTCCTGGCCCGCTATCTGCATCGAAAAAGCCCGCGCCGCGACAAGCCCTTCGTGGCCGTCAACTGCGCTGCGCTGCCCGAAGGACTGCTCGAGAGCGAGCTCTTCGGCCACGAAAAAGGCTCGTTCACCGGCGCCATCCAGTCGCGCAAAGGCAAGTTCGAACTGGCCAACGGCGGCACGATCCTGCTCGACGAAATCAGCGAGATGCCCGCCTCGCTCCAGGCCAAAATCCTGCGCGTCCTGCAGGAACACGAAATTGATCCGGTCGGCGCGCGCGCGCCCATCGCCATTGACATTCGCGTCGTGGCCACCACCAACCGCAACATCGTAGCCGCCGTGCGCTCGGGCGACTTCCGCGAAGACCTGTACTATCGCCTCAACGTCATCAACGTCAAAGTCCCGCCCTTGCGCGAGCGGCCTGCCGACGTTATCCCGCTGGCCGAGTATTTCCTTCAGAAACACTGCAAGCGCAACCATCGCCCCATGAAACGCCTCGGCGCCGAAATGATGGAGTACCTTCTGGCGCAATATTGGCCCGGCAACGTCCGCGAAATGGAAAACTTTATCGAACGCGCCGTGCTGCTGTGCAAAGACGAAGAAATCGCCCCGGCCAAACTATTCCTCAATCCGGCGACCGAAAGAAAAATCGTCGCCTCCGACTACGGACGGCAGGGGACGTGGGGGCAGGAAGGCAGGGGGCAGGGGTCAGGGGTCAGGGGTCAGAGACTAGAGGTCGGCGGACAGGAAGATGAATTTCGGGAGAAGGATGAGGAGCGCGAATGGGATGATGAGGATTCGCGCGGTTGGCGCAATGCGCAAGTCGCCAATCCCGCGCTTGCCGCCCATTCATTCATGGCAAGCCGCTTAGGTCTTTCAGGAAACAGCATTCCCACGCATGATAATGCCTATCCAAACGATTCGCGAAATCCGCGAATGAACCTGCACACAGAAAACAGCCTCGCGCAATCCGCAATGGGCAATCCGCAATCCCCAATCGGCAATGCTCAATCCGCAATGGGCATTCACCAATCCGTAATCCGCAATCCGCAATCCGCAATCCGCAATTCGCAATCCACTATAGCCGCGATCATGGAAGAAGCCTCCGGCCCCGCCTTTGTCACGTTGGAGGAAATGGAACGCCGGCTGATTCTCAACACGCTTGAAAAAGTCGGCGGCAATCGCACGCGGGCCGCCGACCTCCTCGGCGTCAGCGTCCGCACCATCCGCAACAAACTAGCCCAATACCGCGACCCATCGCTAGCCATGCAGCAAGCCATCTAGCATTTTGAGTAGCGCCTCGCGCGCCGAAACGCAGACCGCTGCGGCCCGGTGCTGGCCGAAGGGGATACGCTTCGCCCAGGGGCGCTTGAGTAAAGAGACCGGCGCGATGAGCGGGAAGTTGATCTCAGATTGATAGCCCGTTCGCGGGCGCTGGTGTTGAAGTTGCCAGGATGGCGATTGGCATTGACTGCGAACACCCGCCCACGGCAACATTAAGGGGATAAGCTTTGTTTCCGGTGGCGGATGATACTATGGCTGCTTCCGACGTTAAGAATACTCAAAGGGATGGGCGCAGACTTGGCAGGCCCGGTCATGGTAGCGACGATTGGCCGGACACCGTTGATAGAGAAAGCCAAACAGCAGAGCCGTTACCTGATTACAGAAGCGTTGACGAGGGCATTCAGAACGCGGAGCGCGAATATGTCGGAAGGAAGAATGAATGGGGACGGGTTCTTCGGGCCGACGGTAGGGCAATGATGCACGATAGGGAAGGAGACGAAAGCAGTGTTCCATTTTATGATAAAGCAATCAGGAAAATGGCTCTTGATGGAGACATCACTCTCTTTCATACGCACATAACAGGGAATAGTTTTTCTCTGGACGATCTGAAATTAGCCAGTGCAGCAAATCTGGCTCGCATGATAACCACAGGAAAAAACTATGCTGGAGAAGTGATAAGGCACGAGATCATAAGACCTGCAAAAGGATGGCCAGATGAAAGCAAGTGGAAAACAGCCTATGATCTCCAGTACAGCCGTGTAAAAAAGCAACTGTACGAAGCCTATAAAGAGGGCAGAATTACGTGGAATGAGTATAACAAACGATGGCCGCATGAGGTAATTTTAGGGCTTGAAAAGATATTCAAATTTCGGTATGCTTTCTCTCGTTTGGAGTGACAAACTATGAGCCCAAGACGCGTAATTTATTTGGATCGCTGCATGGCAAAGTACAACGTTACGAAGGAGCAGCTCGATGCCATGGTGAAGCGGGAACAGAAGAACTGGCCCCCTGAGCGAATTCAGGCGGCTAATGAACGCAGAGCCGCGCTGGAAAGACAGGAAGCGTTGCGCCTGCAAAAAAATCTCTTAACATCGGCGAGAACGGCAAGATCGTCCTAATGACCACCCCCCCCACGAACTGCCCTCGCGATGGCGGCAGCGTAGGTGAATTGGCCGGTGTGGTTGAGGAGTCACGCGAGGATGACCGCAAGCTCTGGTAGGTTGTCAAGGCTTCCCAATATTAATGAGCTCAAGCATCGCCCGATTCTTTTCATCATTAGGATTCAATTCCACGGCGCGCGTTGCCGCCGTCAAAGCATCTTTTTGCAGATTCCGCTTGAAGCACGCCGCGGCCAATCCCCGCCAAGCCTCAGCCATCTTCGGATCAAACTTCACAGCCGCAAGGTAATATTCTTGCGACTTGATCCAATCGCCAGCGCCGAAATAAAGCGCACCTAATGCCACCTTGCCTTGCGCGTTGTCCCATAACTCATAGCGGCGGATGTTGAGCGTCACGTCGTCCCGCCAATCGCCCGCGCGACTGATGGTCAGAGCGATCAAGAGCGCAACCAGGCAAATGCCGCCCAAGTATCCCGGGGTTCTGCCTGCGGAAAGAGCCATGGCGACTGTTTTAGTTTTGAGAACGTGTTTGCCCAGCGCGATCGTGAGCGACGCGAACATCAACGCCATGCCGGCGTGCGCCATGTAGAGATAGCGCTCGGCAATCAGTTCGGGCGTCGGCATGATTTGGGCGATGGGCAGCAGGCTCACGCACACCCATAGCCCCCCCACTCCGGATAGCTTGCGCTTCGCATAAGCCCACACGGAAAAAATGGCGAACGCAGCCAGCGCGAGCGCGCCCGCCCACAGCCGCAGATCGCCGTAGGAGGCGGAAGGCTCGAAGTAATGCCCGATGGAAAGATGAACGGGCGCGAGCCACAGCCGCGCATAGATCAGGAAGACGCTGCAAAAATTGAGAACGCCGAGGATGGGTCCGTCGCCGCCCGGCCATGGGCGCGCCGCTGAAGGATAGCTCAACAGGCGATAGAGTCCGACATACAGCAGCAGCGCGGCGCCGAATGGGATCGCAAGCAACGCCGCCCTCTTTATCCATCCAGACAGCATCCATCTGAGGCGTGCCCTGCGGCGGATCAGTGGCGAGCGAAAGAAAACAACCAGAGCCAATAGCGGCGCAAGGATCGCCGGCTCTTTGGCCAGCAGCGCCAGGAGCCAGACGGCGGCGGCAGCCCAGGGCTTCCACCAGACAGGCCGCAAGAGATGACGCGTCAAAATCAGGAGCGACCAGAGGCAAAAAAGCAGAGCCAGCAGATCCTCGCGAAAGCCGGGGCAGAGCACAACTTCGGATACAATCGGATGGCAGAGGAAAATCGCCGCCGCGAGGAACGCTACATCCCGCCGACGAAACAGGATGCGCCAAAGACTCCAAAGCGCCAGCCCCACAAGAAGATGCAGCGCCAGATTGATCGCGCGCGAAAAGAATGGCCGTTTGCCGAAGACAAGCGAATCCAGGAAATAGCTGGCAGTAACGACCGGGCGATAAGTCAGTTCGCCGAATGCGCGGGCATAGCGCGAAGAGAATAGATCCTTCAGCCCGGCGCCGCTCTCCAAGGCGCGGCAATCGCGCACGGCTGGAATATCATCGTAGCAATAGCTCCCGCGCAAAGACCAACCGTAGGCCAGCAGGCCAATCAGGATGAGCGAAGCGGGGGCGAGACGGTTCACGGTTTTCGGTTTTCGGTTTTCGGTTTTCAGTTGGCGGTTTTCGGTTTTCGGTTTTCAGTTTGCGGTTTTCAGTTTGCAGTTTTCAGTTTGCGGTTTTCAGTTTGCAGTTTTCGGTTCGGGGTTATTGGATTGTAGCCTGCAATTCATGACTTGCTGTTAAAACTTTGGAATTTGGGTGATCTCACGCAACAACGCCACGCGCTTCCGGATATCGGCGGGCGTCACGCGGGCGGTGCGGCGGCAGCTGAAATCCTCGACGCAGTAGGAAGCAAGGATCGTCCCGCAAACCACGCCACGGCGATACTCGGCTTCCGTCAGGCGGCGCGCGCCGGCCAGTGAGCCGATGAATCCGCCCGCGAACGAATCGCCCGCGCCCGTCGTATCCCGGACGGTCTTGAGCGGAATGGCGGGCAGCGCAAAAAACGAATCCTTGCCGAACAAGAGGACGCCGCTCGAACCTTTTTTGATGATCACGCGCTCCGGCCCCAGTTTGAGCAGCTCGGCGGCGGCGGCGGGAAGCGAGGGCTTGTTGCAGAACTGGCGCGCTTCGTCTTCGTTGATGCAGATGACGGTCACTTTGCGAAAGACTTTTTCGAGTTCGCGCGGCGCCGAGGAAATCCAGTAGTTCATCGTATCGCACAGAACCAGCCGCGGTTTTTTAACCTGCGCAAGGACTTCGAGTTGCAGCGACGGCGCGATGTTGCCGAGAAGAACGACCGGCGCCTTGCGATAGGAATCGGGGATTACCGGCTTGAAATCGGCAAAGACGTTGAGCTCGGTCGCGCGCGTATGCGCCTTGCCAAGATCGCCGTCGTAAAAGCCGGACCAGTGAAACGTCTTGCCATTGGGATCAATCTGCAAGCCTTCAAGGTCAATGCCCCGGCGCTGAAGCAGGCGAATGTGTTTGCGGTCGAAGTCCTTGCCGACGACTCCGACGATGCCGGGCTTTGCAAAATGAGACGCCGCGACGGAAGCATAGGTGGCAGCCCCTCCGAGGCCGCGATCCAGCTTGCCGTAAGGCGTTTCGACCGTGTCAAGCGCCACGGATCCCACAACCAGGACGTTCATAAGCATTTCCATTCTTTGGAGATTGGCTGGCAGTTTTTAGGATGAGGTGGACACTGTGGACAGTGTGGACGGGGTGGACGACGCGGACGGCGCTTATTAAAAATAAGCCCACCAATCACGAATCCCGAGTCCCGAACCCCGCCCCCCGAGTCTATTCCAGCAGCGCCAGGATGTCGCCTGTGCGCACCTCATCGCCTTCATCCACCAGAATTTCCTTGATAACGCCGGCGCATGGCGCCGGCACGCGGATATCATTGGTTGCCGTCGCCACGCAAAGCACCTCATCGCCCTCGCGCACGGTCTGCCCTTCTTCGCAGAACCATTCGAGAACGCGCCCTTCCTGGGGCGCTCCGGTCAGCTTGGGCATTACGATCTTCTTGTCCTCCGCCATGCTTTCGCGTATCCTTTCCACTAATACTGCTTCTTGAACGGATTGATGCGGCCATTCTGAATGTCACGACTCCGGCCAATGTCTTGGCCGCTTGCTGTTGAAAATGAAAACCGGTACGGCAGATTGGAAATCGAGCCGCGACCGTCCGCCAGCTTGACGCCGCTGTTTACCGTAACCGAATAGCGTGTTCCGGGTGTCCAGAGCCGGTGAATTTCTGCGTTTGTCCAGCCGGTTTCCGGATCCTCGCGGCAGATCACGTCAATGGAGTCGCCGGGATTCGGCGATATCTGGATCGAACGCGCGTTGAGCGAGTCATGGCGCACCGGCGCATTGAAGTAAAGGATGACTCCACCGGAGATTGGGGTGCGCGCGTAATTGATGCCGCCATTCTCTGGATAGGTTCCAATCAATTCGGCTTTCCCGGTGGTGAAGGAAAACGTATAGGATTCGGCCATCGCCACACCGTTCTGGTCGCTGGCGCCGGCGCCGATCGTGATGCTGTATTTGCTGTCGAATTTTATCGCGGCCTCGCCCGTTCCATTGAGTTCGATATAAAGCAGATCGAGATCGCTTTGCGGATGCTGCTTGCCGATATAGGCGCGATAATTGATTCGCGGCGAGAACGTCAAGGCGCTCAGGACCGACTGCGGCTGCATTTTTTCGCTGAAGCGAACGGAAACAGGAATGATCTTGCGGACCGTGATGTTGCGTTCGCCATCGGCGGGAGAAGTGCTGAGCACCGTTGGCGGGATCACCGTTCGCGACAGCTCGACAACTCCGACGTCGGTTTCCTTGCCGGCCTCAATCACGATGCCGGCCACTTCGCCATTCTGATATCCTTGAAGACTGGCGATCAGCGAATAGGCGCCGGCGGGAATGCCGTTGAGCGCGAAGCTGCCTTGCGCGTCGGCCAGGGCCACGTAGTTCGTTCCCGCCAGCCCAACGGAAGCGCCGGCGGGGCTTTGCGCGTCGTTACACTTGACGCGTCCGCGCGCCGAGCCTTCGCTGCTCTTGGCGCCGGCCACCTCTTGCAGCCGCAGCCGGACCGCGGCCACAAGATTGGCGGACAGGTCCGCGACGACTTTTTCCTCGGAGGCCTGATAGCCCGCCGCCACCGCCGAGACGACGTAAACGCCCCGCGCGACATTGTCTATGACGAAATCGCCCTCGCTGTTCGGCAAGGCGATATAGCCGGTTCCTTCCAGCGCCACGAGAACCTGGTCGAATTTCTTGACGGGATTTCCGGCGGCGTCAAACATCGTGACGCGGCCCTTGACCGTTCGTTTCGCTTCGGCGCCGGCGGGAAGGGGCTGAAGCGTAACAACGTTGGGATCTTTCTCCGCGGAACGAACCTGCGTCGGCGGCCCTTGCCGCACGTCCACCGCGATGTTTTGCGCCGCGTATCCCTTCGCAGAAATTCTCAAGGTATAAGGACCAGGCTCGGCGTTCTGAATCGCGAAGTTCCCGCTCTCGTCCGTCACGGCGCTGGCCACCGAATTAATCACATGGATGGAGATGCCGGAATGATCGTCGCGATCCGCGTATCGCGCCACGCCCATGAGTGCGCCCAGCTGTTTCTCGATGACTTCGGCGACGACTTTGCGCCGCGACAGGGTGACCGGAATGATTCTGAAATTCTGAATTCCCGGATGATTTTCATCCACGCGCATGTCGTCCAGAGTCTTTTTCGTGTACCCCTCGCGCTGCGCGATCACGTCATATTGCCCCGGCGCAATGCCGGTGATTTTGAAAAAGCCATTCTTATCCGTATAGGCGCTGTAATTCGTTCCCCCCAAAAACACAAGCGTTACGCTGTGATCCATTTCACCCTGGAGCGTCACTTCGCCAACGACCATGCCCTCGGGAGGAGGAGGAGGAGGCGCCGGTGGCTCCGGCTCGGACTCGACTGCTTTTTCGCGCGAACACCCCGCGACAACGGCGCCGAACACCGCCGCCATCAGCAGCCAATAAAGAACTTTTATTTTCATCGCTGGCCACCTGCCGGTAATCTGGGAGTCTGCCGTATGATCCTGCCTGACGCGCTTGCGCTGGAGGACGAAACCTACTTTCGCGTCACCGCCATCTTAAAATCAACCGCTTTCAAGAGCTCGGCCCGGATTTCAGATTCGATTTCCTTGACGCGCTTTTCCTGATAGCGCCGGATGACCTGCTCTTTCACTTCTTCAAACGCTGGAATCCGCCGCGGATTGACGCTCGCCACCCAAATCAGCACGCTTTCGTTTGTGAGGGTAAAGGGCCCAAGCAGCGTGCCGGTCGTCGCCTTGGCCAATGCCGCCTCAACTTGCTCGCCCCGATAGGCGCCGTCCACCTCGCCGATATCGCCCTGATTCCATCGCACGCCGTCGCGGTAGTCGTTTTGCCGGGCCTGCGCCTTGAACGACTCAACGTCGGTGATGGACGCCTTGATTTGCTTCAAACGCGCTTCAACCTTGGCCACCGCCTCCGGCGAGCGATTCGCCGCTTTCAGAGCAATTTCCCGGATACTATAAACCGGCTGGCTGGCGAAGTCTTTTGAATTTTTTTGGAAAAAATCCCGAACCTGCTCCTCTGTTTGCGGAGGGCGGGCCGTGATCTGGCGCTGGAGCCACAGCTTGGATAGCATATTCGTTTCAATCGCTTCCATGCGCCGGAGAAACGAAGGCGTCTGGTCCTGCTTGCGCGCAAGCGCCTCACCCAGTCCCACGGCGCGCCGAATGACATTGATGTCACGAATCAGGTCTTTGCGCTTTTCGGCGTTTCGCGGCATATATTTGGGCGCCTTGAGATACCGCGTGATATCCGCAACGGTAAACGGCTGACCATACGCTTCACAGACCGCCGACGAGGTCGGGGCGTTGTCGTCCATCAGGGCGTCCTCATGAAATTTCAGATTTTCCTTCATCAGGTCATTGATGATCCGATCCAGGTCCTTCGAGCTCGTTTGGACCTGTTGACGATCGAGCATTTTCTGGCGCGCCATCTCCAGCGGAGTGACGGACGGATTCTCCCGCGCGACCATGTGAAGAATATGGAAGCCGTTGCCGCTTTCGATGACGCCGGTTGTGGTTCCCGCGGCAAAACTCGGTTCGCGCAAAGCCGCATAAATCCGGCGATCCAGCGGGCGGCGCCCGCCCGGAAGCGGCCCAACGGGCAAAAGATCCTCCGGATTTGTTCCTGTCGCGGCGGCCACGGATTCCATGCTGGCGCCTGCTTGAATGCGCTGCATCGCCTGCCCGGCCTTGAGGCGGACAGCCTCCCGCTCGGCTTTGGGCATCGGAACCAGCAGACGCTGGCCCGGCTGCAGAGGCCTGAAAGGAACCCAGGGGCGGTCGGCAGGGGCAATCCACAGCGTTCGCAGCGTCGCAGCGTCGCGGATATGCGCAGCCTGCGCGGCGTCGCCGCTGATCGTTTGCGCGATGGATTCCAGCGTATCGCCTTCGCGCGCTTCATATTCCTTGAGCGTCCGGAAAAACAATTGCGTCACGACGCACGACAGCGGCTGGGCGTAGTCGCCCATATTCAGCGCCCTGCGCTCGGCGGCTTCGGCCTCCGTCAGCCCCTGAGTGTCCTTGAGATTGATCCAGATCAGGGACATTACAAGCGCGTGTTCTCGCTCGCTGAGGATTTTCGTTTCCACCTCGGGGGGGATACCCTCGGCCCGCAGTTTTTCGGCCATGAGAGAATCCGACAAGACCTCGGCGACGATCTTGCGGAATTGGGCGAAGGAATAATGATACAGGCGCTCAATCGGCTTGCCCGCTAGCTCCGGCGACGTGCAGACCTTCAGGTAGTTTTCCAGCTGTTCACGGGTGAAAATCAGATGCTCTTTGGCGCCACTGGCGTTCGTGGAATCATAGATTGCGATCTCGATCTGCTCGCTTTTGCGCAACCGTTCCATGTAGGCATTCTGGTCCTGCGCCGTTCCCTCGCTGGCCTCGCTGATCAACGCGGCAGGCTCGGCCAGGCGGTTGGCTTCGTCATTTTTACCGCATCCCATCCAAATCGCAAGCGTCAGGGCGGAGATAGCCAAAAGCAATGCGCTCAGGAACAGCGCCAGCTTTTGGAGTAAGGCGGCTTGCCGCCTTCTTTTTTGCGCCAGGGCCATTGAATCGCCAAAAAGAAGGCGGCAAGCCATCTTTCTCCAAAAGCTGGCGCTGCTCCTATTGGCATGGAAATTTGCGATGGATTTATATGACAGCAATTTCGAATCCATTCATTCCGGAAAGTAGATGACCCGTTCTTTCTTGAATTCGCGAACGCTATAGAGAACGTCACCGCGTTCGAGATCCGCCGCCGCGCAAATCCGGCCTACCGCCGATTCCACTTCGGCATCCCGGCGGCCATGCAGCATGGCAAACAGATTATAAGGCCAGACCGGCGGCGCGGCGCGGCGCTCATAGCAATGCGAAACTTCGGGAAACGCCGCCACCCGGGGGCCGATCTCATCGAGACGGCCGCTGGCAACGGCCCAGCAGGCCATTCCGTTGGCCTGGAATCCGGCCACGCGGTGACGCAGCGATGCCCCAAAACGCCGGATCCATCCTCGCGCCTGCATCTCGCGGGCTTTTTCGAGCAGACTCTCTTCCGTCATACTCAGCCGTTCCGCTTGAAGCCGGAAAGGCCGGGCATTGACCGGAAGGTCCTGCTGCAGCGCGCGGATCAGCGCAATCTCCTCCTGCGTCGGAGGTTCCGGGTTCCCAGTTCTCAGTTCCGAGTTCCGAGTTCCGAGTTCCGAGTTCCAGAAATCCAGCTCTTGATCCTCGGGGGGGGGGGGGGGGGGGGGGGGGGGGGGGGGGGGGATATCGAAGCGCACTCCGATCTTGAAGACGCGCAACGCCGGCAGCGACACCCATTGCGCCACGCGCGATCGTTCGGCCAGACGCGCGCTTTCGGCTTCCGGGTCGGCGCCGGGAGGAACCGTGATCGTGAACCATAGATTGAACGCATGACTCCGCTGATAAGAATGCGAAACGCCCGGATGCGCGGCCACACTCGCAGCGATGATTTCAAGCTTGTCCGGCGGCACGCAGAAGGCCGCCAGCGTGCTGCGATAGCCCAACCGGCGCGAATCGAAGATGGCGCTGATCTGACGGATGACTCCTGCCTCCTGTATCGCTTCCACCCGCCGCAACGTCTCTTCCTCGCTGACGCCCAATTCGCGCGCAATTTCCGCGAAGGGCTGCGCAACCAGCGGAAAGCGGGTTTGCAGAAGGTCGCACAACCTTCGACCGATTTCGTCCAGAACCGCCCGCGCAGCGGCGGCGCCCGCCGGAAAGGCCTCCAAAGCGGTGTCGGGGTATCTCACCTGCCCGGCCGCGGGAGCATTGCGCCTGTCCGACGCAGCCGGCGCCAATTCATCCAAGCCGAACAAGTGCAGCAGGGAGCGCGCCATCCATCCAGCATGGCTTTCCGGCGCGGGCGCGCCGCCCGCTGGCTGGGGCGGATGAAGCTTAGGCGAATGAATGGCGGATTTCACGCGGCGCGAGGGGCGGTCCAGAAACTTGTTTGTCAACCGCTGGCTGAACTGTTCGATCTCGCTCAACTGCTCGGGCGCCAGCGACGGCAGTTTTTTACGCAGCCGGTCGAATTCGGCCTCGCGCTGGCTCTCGACCCATTCGCGCAGTTGGACGATTGCGTCGCGCGCTTCGCTCGCTTGCGCGCGGGCATAATATTTCTGCGCTTCGGATTCCAGAATCTCCTCGGCGGCCGGAACATCCTGGGCGCGCCGGGCAATGGCTTCTTCCGTCACACTCTTGAGGTCGTCAATGTTGAAGAGGAAGACGTTGCTGATCGAACCGGTTGCCGGCTCCACGTCGCGCGGCACGGCGATGTCCACGATAAACAGGGGACGGCTGTGCCGCCGCCGCATCGCGGCGCGCGTCATCTCGGCGGTGATGATATAATGCGGCGCCGCCGTCGAAGAGATGACGATGTCCACGCGTCCCAGCGCCTCGTCCAGGCGCTCCCAGGGATGAACCTCGGCGCCGAACTCGGCGGCCAATTCCTCGGCGCGCGCTCGAGACCGGTTGGCCACGAAGCACGCGCGCGCGCCCTGATCGCGGATAATCTCCACGGTTTGCCGGCTCATTTTTCCCGCGCCGAGGATGAGGACTTCGCGCCCTGCCAGATCGCCAAAGATCAGCCGGGCCAGTTCCACGGCGGAATAGGAGATCGAAGCCGCGCCCCGCGCGATGCCGGTTTCCGATCGCGCGCGCCGGGCGGCATGCAAAGCGGCCTCGAACAGCGCGTCCAGCGTCGCCCCCGTGGCGCCCCGCTCGCGCGCAGCGCGCCAGGAGTCTTTGACCTGGCCCAGAATCTGCGGCTCGCCCAGGATCATGGAATCCAACCCCGCCGCGACCCGGAACAGATGCGACACCGCCTCATGGTCGCTCAGGACATATAAGTGCTTCGCCACTTCAGGGCTTGGTATTTCCGTCCGTCGCGCCAGGAATTCGGGAAGCGCGCCCGCGGGATC
>JAPLSP010000601.1 GCA_026398575.1 Candidatus Sumerlaeota bacterium
TGATGCAGGGCTGCGTAATGATGTTACCGGGATGGGTTTTCATTTTTCATTTTAGATTATGTCCATTGTGGGTGAAGCGGGAATTCCGATTTCATCTAAAGATTCTTAAATATCATCAGCTAGCGTTTCGCCGCCGCGCGATCGGGAAGCGCGGCCTTCCATCCGGCCTTCAGCAACTCGGCCATTTCCTTTCGGTTTTTCGAGTATGCAGGATCGTCCGCCATGTTGATCGTTTCCCATGGGTCTTTTTCCAAGTCATAAAGCGCCACTGGAACCGGGCCGTTCTTAAGCTCCATGTAACTGAATTTTTTCGTCCGCACAACCTGGTTGTCCGGGCTCTCGACCATGAAGACTGCTTTCTTCCACGGCTGATCGGGATTCGCCAGCAGCGGCGCGAAACTGGTTCCTTCGAGATTTGCGGGCAGGTCAAGGCCAGCCAGCTCGCCCACGGTAGGCACGAAGTCCACAAACTCGACGAATTCGCGGCAGACCTTGCCATTGCCCGGCGCGCCTGGCACGCGCACGGCCAGTGGCGCGCGGCGTGTTTCCTCCAACATCGAATACTTGGACCAGAAGCCGTGATCGCCGAGATGGAAGCCATGGTCGCCGAGGATGAAGACGATGGTATTGCCGGCCAGCCCTTCCTTGTCCAGGGCGTCGAGGATCATGCCGATGTTGTCATCCACGAAACTCATGCAGGCGTAGTATGCCGCGATGGCCTCTTTGGCCTGCTGCGGCGTTGGCTGTTCCTTGGTGAAGATGTCCGGATTGCCGCCCGTCACGCGCTTGGGATAGGGGCATCCCTTCAGGCTCGAAGGCGGCGCCGGGGGATCGGGAATTTTCGCCGGATCGTACATCGCGATGTATTTCTTCGGCGCGATCAGCGGCGTATGCGGGCGCGTTTGGTGGACCGAGAGAAAGAACCGTTTTTTCGTCTGGGCGAAATCTTTCAACAGCGCGCAAGCGGTCTTCGCGATACGATAATCGCCCTCCTCCTCGGGCGCGATTCCCGAATCTCCATAGCGGTCCGACTGCCGAGTGCGCCATAAGCGGAATTCCTTGCTGTTCCTGTCCGCGGGCGCCGGGTCTTTTTGCGGGCGCTTGACGGGCGTGAACGCAAGGATCGGGCCGGGGCCTTTCCAGTTTGGCGGTTTGGGATACATCTCGATGCGGTCGAAAGCGAGCAGTTGCTTTTCGGCGTATTCCGTCAGATGGAAAAACTTGCCGATGACCGCGGTGCTGAAATCCTTTTTCTTCAGATACTCCGGCAACGTGAGCGCGCCGGCCGGCAGGCGTTCTTGCATCACCTGGCCGTTGCTCCAGACGCCGGTGCTGAGCGGGCGGAGACCTGTGAGGAATGAAGTGCGGGTGGGATTGCAGCACACGGCCTGCACGTAGGCGGACTCGAACAGGACCGCGCCGGCGGCAAAGCGGTCAATGTTGGGCGTCTTGCAGATCGGATTTCCATTGCAGCCCCAGACGCCTGCGTTGGTGTCCTCTGTGATGATGAAGAGAACATTCATCCGCGAAGTGTCGGGGAGTTTTGCGTCCGCTGCCGCAAAAGCGTGGACAGCCAACGCCAGCGCCAGCCCGATGGCCAACGCCGAATAAAGAACGAAATTGCTTTTCATAAGATTTTTCCTTTGCTTTGATTCTGCCCCGCAGTTGGGGTATATCTCGCGCCGCCCAAATTTCCACGCATCTCGCGCTAAAGAAAAATGATAGCGCATTTTAATGGATGAAGCAAATGCATAACGCGCATAAGCAGGGCGGGATGCGGAACCTTCTGCCCCCGGCCCTCCCGAGCTGGGGCGCATCCCAAGGAAGCTACTGGCAGGACGCGGCGTCTGTTCTGACAAAATAATGTCTGACAAAACAATGAAAACACGTCGCCATTGAATCGGTCGGGAATGGTTTGGCCCTATTATTTTGTCGCACATTATTTTGTCAGACCTCTTCCAATACGCCAAGGTAGCTCGGCTGAAATGCGCCCTCCCGCCCTGGGGGTACAATCCAGAATTCCAATGCCCTCTGCCACCACCGGGCCTTGTGCCGGTGGAGCGATGAGTTTGCGCTA
>JAPLSP010000376.1 GCA_026398575.1 Candidatus Sumerlaeota bacterium
TATTCACCGCCGCGCCCTATCGCGAAAAGAAAAAGAGCCAACCATCCGATACCGCATCTGCTGCCGCTGGAGGCGCCGCGGCTTCCGCAGCCGGAGGCGCTGCTTCTGCCAACGTCCCTGATCTGGCGACAGGCTATTGGGTTGGCGCGGCGATGGCGGATAATATTTGGGGTCCATACAAGAAGCAGCCGCAGGTGTTTCTGGGCGGTCATATTGCGGTCTTCAAAGGCCCGGATGGGAAGGAATGGATGTCTTATCGCGGCGAGTCCGGCGGCAAGGCGCAGGGACGGTTGTGCATTGCGCCGATACCGTTTGACGAGGATGGCTCGGTCAAGGTTTTCGAGCCTTCCGCCAATCCTGCCACTATCAAGTGATCGGAAAGCATAAGTGGACGTGGATGAATGCGCGGGGATGGGCGGATTTACAGGATTGGGAACTATAACCCGGCAAAGCCGTAACCAGTAAGGTGAAATTATCAAAAAGGCGGGTTGCCTTCAATTGTCGAGCAAACGCGCATAAATACAGGCAGAATCATCGAGGGCAGAATCATTATGATTCTGCCCTCAATGATTCTGCCTGCAAATCGCTGTATATCTGACTGGAACGCGGCTGAGTCGGAAATGCAATCTAAAGGTTGAACTCCAAACACAACCTGAAGGTTGGACTCCAAACGTTACTTGGCGCCGACGCATAGGAACTTGACGGCATCTGCGATGCCGTTGCCGCCTTCGGTCGTGGTTGTTTTCACAAAGCACGTATTTCCTTTGGTCATCTTGAAGACGCCGAGTTTGTTCCATTGTCCGCTGTTCTCACGCAGGTTGACATCGAACTTGTATTCCTTGTCCGCCGCCTTCACGACGAACGGCGCCTTCTGGTTGTGATCCTGCTTGGGATCATGACTGTACCAGATGGAGACTTCATATTTGCCATCTTGGGGCAGATCGGGCGTCCAAGTAGCGGTGGCGGCTTCCGTGTCGGGCTTCTTGGCCCAGGCCCACATCGAATCGGCGCCATAGTTGCCGCCGTCTTGTCCGCCTTCGTTCGTCCATTCGCCTGTGGTCGCGAAGCCCGAGGCGCTGACGTTGTCAATGATGATCTCGATCTTCTCTTCCGCGGGTTTGGCGGCTACGGGTTCAGCTGTTTTGACAGCGGGTTTCACCTCGGTGGTTATCTTTGTCATTGGTTCTGCAGGCGTCTGTGTTTTGCTTGCGCATCCGGCGCCAATCAGCATTCCCGCGACCAGCAACGAAATCAACCATGCGGCGTTGCTCTTCCTCATCTTCCTCCTCCTTTGTGACTCATCGAGTCACACTAAAAAAAATCATGCAAAGCCACCACGGGCTTTTATTCCCTGCGTTCCAGGCTGTGCGCCAATTAAAATCTGCGAATGCATCGCTTTCCACTTTGGCGGCAGCCTTCCTAATTCATCTTCTGCCATCCCCCTGCGCCTCCGGTGCACCCGGTCCGATGACCGCGCTTAACGGCTGAAGTGAATCACACTTTGATTTCTCCGTCAATCCATATTGCTCTTGATCTGCAAAAAAGGCTGGATATTCCGACGGAATCGCGCCTAACTTGCTGAGCAGTGTATGCGTGATATCATCGGGTATGCTGCATTGCGTTTTTGGCTGGGGTGGCAATCATTCTTCACCGTGAATTGAGGGAGGTATTCGTCCGATGCATTATCATGATTTTCCGCGCCTGTTTTCATCGCTGCTGATTCCGGCGCTGGCGGCGGTTGCGCTGCCCGGCGGCGTCGCGGCCGCCCAAGCGCCCATTCCCGTCATTCTCGATACCGACATCGGCTCGGATATTGACGATACCTGGGCGTTGGCGTTTCTGTTGAAGTCGCCGGAGTTGGACCTGAAACTGGTCGTGACGGAGACAGGCGACACAACCTATCGCGCCAAGCTCGTGGCGAAATTGCTCGAAGCCGCCAAGCGGTCGGATATTCCGGTAGGGATCGGCCTGCCCACTCGCCAGGGAGATTCGCGTCAGGCGGATTGGGTGAAGGATTATGACCTGACGGCCTATCGCGGCAAGGTGCACAAGGATGGCGTTCAGGCGCTGATTGACACGATCATGAAGAGCACGCAGACCGTGACGCTGATCTGCATCGGCCCCGTCCCCAATATCCGCGAGGCTCTGAAGCGCGAGCCGCGCATCGCGGAGAAGGCGCGGTTCGTCGGCATGCACGGCAGCGTCCACAAGCAATATGACGGCAAGCCCGGCGTGACGCCGGAATACAATGTGAAGCTGGATCCGAAGGCGTGTCAGGCCGCATTTACCGCGCCGTGGGATATGACGATCACGCCGCTCGATACCTGCGGCGTCGTGCGTCTGGAAGGCCCGCTTTATGACAAAGTCCGCCAATGCTCCGATCCGCTGATCCAGGCCATGATTGAGAATTATCGCGTCTGGCTCAAAGGCGACGCGAATCGCCTCCAGAAGGGCAGCTCGATTCTCTTCGATACCGTGGCGGTTTATCTGGCTTTCTCCCATGACCTGCTGACGATGGAGGAGCTGGGAATCCGGGTGACCGATGATGGCAAGACCGTCATAGATCCCTCTGCCAAGAAAGTCAAGTGCGCGACGGAGTGGAAGGACCTCAAGGGGTTCTATGAATTGCTGACGCGCCGCCTGACGCAATAGCGCGCCTTATATTCCTATGGATGGTGACGCCTATGATGAAGCGCGCTTGCTGGTTGCCGCTCTCGCTCCTTCTTCTTGCTCAATCGCCCCACCTCCATGCCGCCCTCGATCCACCGCTGCGGTTTCGTCTGACGAACGCAAGCGGCGCGGGCTGGACCGCCAAGCCCATCACCTCGGGCGTCATGCTTCCACTCGGCGCCACGCTGACCACAACGACGCTGGCGCTTGCCGAAGATAGCGGCGCCGCGATTCCCACTCAAATGCTTGCGACTGCCTGGTGGCCGGATCATTCCATCAAATGGGTCCTCCTGGATTTCCAGGCGACGCTCGCTTCGAGCGCCACGCGCTATCTGACTCTCTCCACCGGAACGCCTCCCTCCGTGAGCAGCAGTTTGTCCGTCACTGAATCGCCCACGCAAATCATCGTTCAGTCCGGCGTTCAGGCGTTGACGTACAATAAAAATGAATTTCAAGTTCTGGGACGGGAGTTTCAGGTAACGACCAATGGCGTCACTTATCGCGCCACTCCTTTTGCGGCGCCGGAAGCCGACGCCTTCCCTTCCCCTGCTCTTCCCTGGCAGATCGAGGAAAGCGGTCCGATGAAAATCGTATTGCGCAGCGAAGGCGAAATGCGCGACGTGGGCGGAACGCATGACATCGCCGCTCCCTATATTCGCTATCGTGCGCGTCTCTATTTCTATGCAGGCCAGACGCAAATGAAAGCGTTTGTCACTTTGCGAAACAATCAGCCGTTCAACTGGAGCGGTAGCGCGTTTGGCTACCCGATGCCGTATCAGAATTTCTCAACCATCCGTCTGGGCGCGGTGGATTTGGCGCCGACCACGGAAAATGTCTTTGGCGCCGGGCTTGAAAAAACATGGGAGGTTGAGTTGTCCCTCGATGGATTGCAAGCCCTCGAAAACGTGATCCAAGTTGATCCTGCAAACTCCGCGAATACGCGCCATGCCGAGCCGCTTCTGTTTCAGCACCCGGCGGACGTGGACCGCATCGGCGGCTTCGGCGAAATCATCCCCACGATGGCTGGTACCAGCGCATCGCTCAACGCCGTCTTTGCGCGCTATGAAAAAACTCAGATGTGCAAGGTGGCGCCGGAAGCGGACGAGCAGTTGCTGGATTTTTCGGCCGGCGACAACGTTTTCGATCATATAGCGCCCTATCTGGGAAACTACAAAGACTATGGCGATCTGCACTGGGAATCGGGCTGGTCGCGCAATCATTATGACTGGATTTATAGCATGGACCTTCAATGGCTGCGCACGGGCGAGCCGCGCTATCAGGACGCGGCGACCATCTTCGCGCGCCATGAGCCCGATCTGGATGTGTATCATACCTGGGGCGATGGCATCTATTTTAATTTCATGAAGAATTGGGAAGGCGCCGGCGGAAGCATTCCCGGCGACCATAACGGTCCGGCCAATGAGTTCGGCGCCGGACGGCCCAGCCATACCTGGAACCAGGGCTATATGCTGCATTGGCTGCTGACGGGCGACCGGCGCTGCCAGGACGCGGCCATGGAGGAGATCGAAGGCGCGCGGCAGTACCTGTATCTGGGCCGCGGCGGCTATATAGGCCAGGACCCCATGGATAATGAACTGCGCGAAATCCGCATGCAGGGATGGCTCTCTGAAGTGTTCATGACCGGCTGGCTGGTATATCCTTTCGCCACGATGGACACCGGCGGCATCACCACGGGTCCTGTCACATATAAGGAAGCGGTATTGGCGGCACTGATGAGCATCTATAACCTGGAACAAAACGATGGCGGGCATGGATATGTGATCGTGGATGTTGCGGCGCCCACCTATGGGGCGGAGGTCGCTCCGCTGTGGATGAGTTATGTCCTCGAACCGTTGATCAAAGCCCATGACCGCCTGCTGCGGGGAACGGGCGATCCGCGCGAAGCGCAGATTCGCGATCTGATCTACCGGATCACGGATTTCCTGCGCGCGCATCATATTGGCGGCGACACCAACGTCTCAGGACAATATCGCCCGCTGCAGATTCAAGGATACATCCCGGTGACGCCGCCCTCGACGCGCCCGCCGGAAGAGAATCCCTATCAGCTGCCTTACCTGGTGATGACCGGCAACGCCGCCGCGTATGTGTATTTCATCCGGGCGGACGCGGCCAGCCGCGACTTCGCCCGGTTGGCCTTCAAAGATTTCATCTATTATCGCGAGGCGGAGGGCGATCAATACGTGGACCCGGCTATCCTCACGCCCACCAGCTATCGCTCGATTTACTACGTGGAAACGGAATCGAAAGTCCACGGCTGGAGCGGGCGGTATGGGCAATATTATCTGCGCATGGAGCGTCAGGCGGGCGCGCAGTTGACGGGCGGCTGGGGCGTCCCGACAACCGCCACGGTATCCATCGCGGAAACGATCAGCTATTTGACGGGCCAGGCGCCGCTGAGTCCTGAAAAATTGCTGGCAGCCGACGTCAACAGCGACGGACATATAGACGCCGCCGACCTTGTCGCGCTGATCCAGCGCGGGACCGGGGCGGCTGCGAAGCGGAAGTAGGCGCCAGTTGTAGCAGCAGGACGCCCAAGGCGCCGCGCTGCGCTGATCGCTTAAATTCGCCCTTGACCTCGAATTCCCCGATATTTGAAACTGTCTGCATGGAACCTTGCAATTTGGGCGCTGCCCGGGGAGCAATTAAAAGGCATTTGTCCTAGAATTAATAGGGTTGACAAGCGTCAACCCTTGAGGCATACTATGAGTAAGAAACAACGACATAAGCCAGCTCGCGCTTTACCGCAAAGCACTTACAAATTGGGGGAAATTCAGGATCTGGTACGTCAAGGGAAATGCGTGATTAATAAGGATGTCCAAGAAACTAGAGGTGTAGTTATGAAATGTTACGAATGTGGTGGGAACTCTATTACAGAAACGGCAAGCATAGTAATCAATGACTCAATCCTTGGCCCTGTGACGGTTCCCAATATTACACAATCCCGATGCGATCAATGTGGCGATACATTATTGTCTTGTGAGGAATCTGATAAGATTACAGATTGCCTGGAGAGGCTGCTGGATGCAAGAATCAAAAGAAATCCTATTACGGCGTTTGTATCGGCTCAGGAAGCATGCTCGATTCTTGGGATCACAAGGCAGGCATTTCACAAGAATCGCCGAATCAAGCGTGGCTTTATTTTGCAGGCTTCTATTGCAGGCCAAGTTTTATACCTTCGCAAGTCTGTTGAACTATTCAAGATCAAGGGTGATGGGCGATACCCGCTCTTTGATCAAACCTCGGAAAGAAGGATCCCCATTGAGGCAAAAACGCAGCCGTCTAAATATCCTTCTTATGATCTAGCCTCCATTTTCCCCTCAGCAAGATATTTGGTCTCCATGATTCCCCCGCAGGTAAGGAGTTGCCATTATGCCAGATGAGAAGAAAGAAGCTACTGCGAACATTATTCCAAATCACCTGCTTCCATCAATTGCTGTTGATCAGGTGATGCTCGGAAGAAGAAGTGATGGGATGTCGCTGTTGAGAATGTATTCAACTCTTCCAGAGGGAATGGTTGAACAGGCGCGGATTATGATCCAACAAAGTCGAATGAAGCCTATGATAGACGCTCTGTGCAAGCATTCCAATTACTATCCGCGTCCAGCGCAAGCGCGGAATGATGAACCATTGCCCTCTCAAAAACTGAAAGTGAAAGGACGCCGATCCATGAAATAAGTGGTGGCGGTAGCGATTGTAGGTCGTCCGGCCAGCCCGCTTGGCTATCACTGAAAAATATCGAATAGTTTTCAAAACACTTTTTTCAGCGTCACGCGGCGGCCGCCGTCGCTGTAGGAAACATCGTCGAAATGTTGGCGGGTCATCTGGATGCCATGGCCCATGTCCAGATGCATCGTTTCCGCTTTAAGAGATCGGGGCAGGGATTTCCAATCGAAGCCAGCGCCTTCGTCTTCAATGGCGCACATCATTCCTTGAGGCCCGATTTCGAAATGGGCGCGGATTCGCCGGGCGGAGCGCGCCGGATCGGCCAGGCGTTCGGCCAGCAGTTCCTCCCATGCATCCGCATCAAACGCGGCCTTTTTTTCTTCGTGCGTGATGCCGAGGTTTCCATGCTCCAGGGCATTGGTCAGCATTTCGCCGACGCCGAAGCGCAGACTCATGGCCGCATCCGGATCGTTCACGAAAATCCGAATTCGTTCGCTCATGAGCTGCGTCGCGGCTTCGATGTCCTCGAGGCGCGTGGCCAGGTTGAAATCCAGGACTTCACGGGTTGTAATGCGCGGCGCCAATGCGCCCAGCAGATTCTCCTGAATGCGATGGCGATAGCGAAACAGCGTCATGCTTAGATCGCCGAAGCTGAAGGGCTTGATCAGGTAGTCGTTGGCGCCCCATCGAATGGCTTCGGCCGCCACTTCCTCCGAGCCATAGGCGGTGATGACCACCACGACGGTGTCGGGCTTGATGCCTTTGATTTTTTTCAGCAGGTCCAGGCCGTTCATGCCGGGCATCTTAAAATCCGTGATCACCACCGGCGGCAGATGCTGATGAAAGAGCGCCAGCCCTTGCGCGCTGGATGCGGCCGTCAGGACTTCGTAGCCGGCGTCCGTGACGTACTGCTGCGCTACCTTGATGGCGCCCGGTTCATCGTCTATGATGAGAACTTGTGTCATGGTTCTTCGTGGACTTCGTGGACGGACACGGACTGGCACGGACTGGCACGGACTAGCACGGACTGGCACGGACTGACACGGACTAACACGGACTGACGGCGAATTCTTCTATAGGATTTGCGCGTTGCGCAAAGGTTTTATTTCTGTCATTGGCGTCGGGGCGGCCCGGTTCATCCCTGTGCAGAACGCGATGGAGCGTCGCGGCCAGATCGCTTTCAAGGATGGGTTTTATGATGATTTCGCGGACGCCCTGTTCCCGCGCGTCCGCTTCA
>JAPLSP010000028.1 GCA_026398575.1 Candidatus Sumerlaeota bacterium
GTCACATCGACGTTGCTCAGCCCGGAACTGCTTGCCCGGCTGGAGAAAATGGAGCTGGTCAGCCGCAAGATATTTCGCGGCCGGATGAAGGGCGAGCGGCGCAGTCCGCGGAAGGGGCAAAGCGTCGAGTTCGCCGATTTCCGCAACTACGTCCCCGGCGACGATCCGCGATTCATTGACTGGAACACCTACGGGCGGCTCGAAAAACTCTTCATCAAACTCTTCGTCGAGGAAGAGGATTTGTTCGTCTATATCCTCGTGGACACCAGCGGTTCGATGGCGTTCGGCAATCCCTCCAAACTGCTGTTCGCGCAGCGCCTGGCCGCCGCCCTGGGCTACGTCTCGCTCATCGGCCTGGACCGCGTGGCCATCGGCGCCTTCGCGCGCGGATTGGGCCATACGCTGCCGCCGTCGCGAGGCAAGGGACAAGTCCGCAAGTTCTTCGCCTTTATCGGGGAATTCCAGGCCGAAGGCCAGACGAGTCTCGACACCGCCGCGCGCCTCTTCCTCCTGCGCTACCAGCGGCCGGGCATGTTGATTCTGATCTCGGATTTCCTCGACAAGGGCGGCTATGAACATGCGCTGTCGGCGCTGGCCGCGCGCAAACTCGAAATCTGCTGCGCGCAGGTCCTGTCGCCCGAAGAGATCAATCCTCCCGTCGCAGGCGATCTGAGGCTGCGGGATTCGGAAGACGATGCGACGGTCGAGATCACCGTGACCGACCGCCTGCTCAAGGCCTATCGACACGGCGTCGAGGGCTATTGCGCCGGCCTGAGCGACTACTGCCGCAAGCGCGGCATCACCTTCCTGCCGGCCTCGAGCGCCGATTCCATTGAAGACACCGTCCTGCGCGCCCTGCGCGGAGCGGGGGTATTGGGATAGCCCTCGTGCGCTTCATTGGCTGATAATCTTACCAATACCTTGCGCTTTAGCGCTTGACCACAATTTCTCCGATGCCTATCCTACTAACAATCTTCTTTGTGAGAATAATCGCATGATTCAATCGTTTCAGAATTTTTTACGCGGCGCTGGCTCCATTCTTTGCCTTTTTCCCGTTCCATTTTCAGAGCGTATTGATTTGCCTTCTCTGCGTTTTTCTGATGAAGAGCTTTTTCAGATGGATTGGCTGGCCACATGGAATGATTTGCGTTCATCCATAGATCAATGGAACAAAGAATCATCGCAACACGCATCGAATGAATCCTGACAACAGCCTCACACCCGAAGCACAAACGCCTGCCCTGCCTGGGGAGGAAGAATCGCTCCCTCGCGCTAGCAATCCGATTCTCATTGCGCATCGTCTTGCTTCTGGTCCGATTCCCGATCCGGATACGTTGAAACAATATGATTCCGTTTTGCCGGGTGCGGCTGAACGCATTTTCAAAATATTTGAAGCCAACGGCGCGCATCGCCGGGAGATCGAGCGCATGGCTTCTCAAACTGAAGCTCTTGAAACTAAACGAGGGCAAATATTTGCATTTGCCATCGCACTGGCTGGTATTGTCGCCGGAGCAATCGTTGGCGCTTTGGGACGCGAAATCACTGGCTCTTTCATTGGCGTTGGAGGTTTGGCTGCTATTGTTTATGCCTTCATCCGTGGCCGCTCGAGAACACTGGCGCCTTCTCGCGAACTATCAAAAAAGTAAAAAGACTAATCGTGCCGAAGCAGCTTATGTCACCAGAGTCCCGCCGCTTGCCCGCCAAGCCCTCTTATCAATTATAACGGACAAATCCCAAGACACTGGGGGCTTCGTTGTGCATCCAGCCATAATGCTCTGGAAAGCCGGGAGATAAGCGGAATATATCGCCGGAGCTGATGGTTCCGTTGGTCGGATCGTAAGGCAGATCGGTTGTCTGGTCTCCCAAGGTGAAATCCATGATGTAGTCGTCCGCGCCAAACAAGCCCTGCGTTCCGTAATGTTGAAGGTTTTTCAGTTGATTGAGCCGGTCCGGCCCGATCGAAACCAGCGCATTGCATGTGCGCGACGCGGTATTCCATAGATACTGGCCGTCAACGTTCGCTGCATAGTAGAGATAGAACTGCTTTCCCGCTTTGCCTAGATTATCCACTGAAAAGGGATCGGTGGGCATCGAGGTCAGGTATGCGACCGGCGTCGTGATGCAGTGGAACCACTCGAATCTGTCCGCCGCGGTTCCTGCGGCAGTGCCCGTATGTGTGACATTGTGCGCGCTCCAAATATAGGCGTTATAATCAATAAAATACGCTTCCGTCCCGATGGATACGGTCCGCATGTCCGATTGCGCGCGCGAAATTTTGGCGCGCGTCTGCGCCTCCAGGAAGTTGGGAATGGCGATCAAAGCCAGAATGGCGATAATGGCAATGACGATGAGCAGCTCGATCAGGGTAAAACCTCTTGTGCAGCGACCAATGAATTTTTTCATAATTGCGCCTCCAATGAATTATATTGACTTGAACTTGCTTATGCAATTATGCGGCCAGCCATAGGCAAATAACAACCGCTTTTTTCTAATATAATTGGGAGGATCAAAAGAAAAAAGCCTGGCAGACCGTTAAGCCTGCCAGGCTTTGAATGTGGAAGCGATAGATGACGCGCTTTAGTTCCTGGATCTGAAGCGGATTTCAATATTCCAACGACTAATTAATAGCGGAGGAAGCCTTCAATTTTGTTGCCCATCGTGCGCATGACATCGCCCGCGCTGATGGTGCCGTTCGTGGGATCATACGGCAGATCGGTGGTCTGGTTGGTCACATTGCTTCCAGGTACCCCCGGTGTCGGATTCGTAATGTCCAAAAAAGCGGGATCAGCGCCAACAGCCTTAAGCATGTAGATGTTGGGCAGCAAATCCGGGCCCATTCCGACCAGCGTCCAAACACTGCGCGGGCTGGTTTCTGTTTCCAGCATGCTGCCGGAATAGAAATTGAAATAGCTTTTATCCGACAAACCAGGGACGGGAAGGCTTTTGCTGAAAGGATCGCGCGGAATGGTTGTGATGTAAGCCACTGGTGTTGACAGGCGGCCATACCAGGAATAGTTGTTCGAAGCCGTGGACGCAGTAGCGGGAAGAGCCGTCAAATAGTATCTGTTGTCCGCGCTCCAGGTATAAGAATTATAATCCAGGTAATACGCTTCAATGGCCGTAGCCACGCTCCGCATATCGGCTTGCGAGCGGGACACTTTCGAACGAGTCTGTGCTTCCAGGAAATTTGGGATGGCGATCAGCGCTAGGATGGCGATAATCGCGATGACGATCAGTAGCTCAATGAGGGTGAAGCCGCTCTTGTTCCTTTTACCTTTTACGATCATAATACATACCCCTTTGTAATAAATAATTGATAATTATTGGAGTCATAAAAACTCCGAAGGTAAGTCTAACGATTCCTATGAGCGCCGTGCAAGAGAAAAAAAACGCTTCTTCGAGTTTAATCATCGCCGGCGCCGGCGCCGCTGGCTTAATGGCCGCCGGACAGGCTGCCGCCGCGGGATTGGGGCCTTCGGTTCTTCTCCTTGAAAAGATGGAACGCCCCGCGCGCAAATTGCGCATCACGGGCAAAGGGCGCTGCAACCTGACCAACCTGGCGCCCCTGCCGGATTTTCTGGAGCATTTCGGCCACAACGGGCGTTTCCTGCGCCCGGCCTTTTCCGCTTTCTTCGCGCCGGATTTGATCGCATTCTTCGAGTCGCTCGGCATCAGAACCATTGTCGAACGCGGCGGGCGCGTCTTCCCCGAAAGCCAGGAAGCGCAGGACGTCGTGGACGCGATGGTGGACTGGGCGCGCGGACAAGGCGCCCGGATACAGACCGGCTGCGCCGCGCGGCGGCTGATGATCGAAAATGGCCGCATCCAGGGCATTGAGACGTGCGATGGGCGCCGCCGCGCCGCGCAAGCCGTGATCCTGGCCACCGGCGGCGCGTCATACCCGGCTACCGGCTCGACCGGCGACGGCTACGCAATCGCCGAAGCGGCGGGACACGCCCTTATCCCCATCCGCCCGGCTTTGGCGCCGCTCGAAACCGCCGGCGATCTCGCGCAAAGGATGCAGGGAGTGAGCCTGCGCAACGTCACCGCGCGCTTATTGGTGGACGGCAAAAAGCAGGCCGAGGAGTTCGGCGAAATGCTGTTCACGCATTTCGGCCTTTCCGGGCCGATCATCCTGACGCTGAGCGGCCAGGCGGTGGACGCGCTGCGCGCAGGGCGCAAGACGGCGATTTCAGTGGACCTGAAGCCGGCGCTGGACGAGGAAAAACTCGACGCCCGCCTGCGGCGCGACCTCGACGCGCACGGCAAACGCACGTTCCAGAATCTGCTCAAAGACCTCCTGCCCGCCAAGGTGATTCCAGCCTGCATCGCCGAAACGGGCGTCGCGCAGGAAAAAATGGGGCACCAAATCACTTCCGAAGAACGGCGCCGCCTGCGACTCTGGCTCAAAGACCTGCGTTTTGAAATCACGGGACACCGCCCCTTGAGTGAGGCGATCATCACCGCCGGCGGCGTGGCGACGCGCGAGGTGAATCCGAATACGATGGAATCGCGCCTTGTCAAGGGGCTGTATTTTGCAGGCGAACTGCTGGACGTGGACGCCGACACTGGCGGCTATAACCTGCAAGCGGCTTTTTCGACCGGCTACCTCGCCGGCCGTAGTGCGGCGCTTGAGCTCATATCTGCGCAGCAAGCTTAGTGCTCTGAGTCGTGAATTCAGTGACGTATTTTTGCATGAATATTTGTGGTGAAGTTATGTCATCGTAATATGTGAATATTAGCGCGTAGCGTCATTTTCTTTGAATCGCCTCCCGCCATAGCGTTACATTCGCCAAAGACAGTTGGCTTTCCTCATCCCGATCAATGATCCTATTGCTATGCCCGATACCATCTTCATCCCTATCGTGATAGCCTGTGGAATTTTTCTGTCTGGCTATGGCGCGGGCGGAGCGTTGCTGTGCGCCTTGGATCGCCGCCGGACACTTTCGAATGGAATATTCATCCTGTTTTCGCTGGGACTGGGCTTGGGAATCCTCGCGCATCTGGCGCTGCTGATGGGACTCATGGGACTGACGCGCGCGTCGGGATGCCTGCTCGCGGGCGCGCTGCTGACGGCGATTCCCCAAGTCGCCGCGCCGGCGCTTGCGCAAATTCGATCCGCGCTCCGAAACACGCAATCGAAAATATTCGGACCCCATTGCGCCAGCATTTCCGCGACGGATAATGCCGCAAAAGCAGGCGCCAGCCCTGGGAGCGCGGACGTCCTCGTCCGCAACGATGATCCATCTAAGCGACGCCTCTTTGCGGGCGAGGACGCCCGCGCTCCCAGCGCGTTTGCGGGCGAGGACGCCCGCGCTCCCATCGGCTTTGCGGGCGAGGACGCCCGCTCTCCCAGCGGCTTTGCGCTTGCGATCTGCCTTCTCGTGGCGGGAGCGATCATCCTAATCTCCTCGCTCGCTCCGCCGGTGGACTATGACGTCCTCGAATATCACATCGCGGGACCGGCGCGATGGCTGCGCCTGGGGAAGATCGGCGCTTTTCCCGGCAACATCTACGCGAATATGCCGTGCGAGACGGAGATGCTTTATATGGCGGCGATGAGCGCGACGGGATGGATTGCGCCGGCAATGGCTCAACACGCTCCGGGCGTTCTTCACTGGCTGTTCGGAGCGGGCGCGCTCGCTGTGGCATGGGCGATCATGAGGCGTCTTGGCGTTGGCGCAATCATCCGCCTGCTTGTTCTCCTTCTGCTGGCGCTGCACCCGGTCATCTTCATGGTCGCAGGAAACGCCTATATTGATTTGGCGGTGATGTTTTGGGTGGGCCTGGCGATCCTGGTGTTTGTAGTTCCGTTTGTAGTTCCACCTTTAGGCGGCGCTTGTAGTCCGTTTGTAGTTCCGCCTTTAGGCGGCGCTTGTAGTCCCCGCTTTAGCAGGCCGCGCGGAACTAACTCAACACAAAACAGCGATGAAAGTAATGAGTCAAGCGGCCATCTAAAGATGGAACTACAAGCGCCGCCTAAAGGCGGAACTACAAACAAACAGGCATGCCTCTGCTTCGTCTTCCTGGGATTGGCGGTATGCGCGAAGCTGACTGCCGCCACGCTCTACGTTCTGCCTGCTTTTCTGATTCTGATTCCTGCGATGGTTTTGCGCCTCAATGGCGCGGATAAAAAGAACTGGATTCCTTGCGCTCTCAAGCTCGGTCTGCTGGCTGCCGCCATTCTCGGCGCGATCTATCTGCCCTGGGCGGCGCGCGCATGGCTATCTACAGGCAATCCGTTTTTTCCCGCTTTGAGCGGCGTTTATCATAATCCCTTTTGGGCGCCGGAGCAAACCCAGCGCTGGCTGATCTGCCATCAGCAGACGGAGTTCTGGCGCGCCGACTATTGGTCGTCGCTCGCAAAGCGTGTGCATCAGCCCGGATATTGGGTTTTGCTGCCGTGCCTGCTGGTTTTCCTCTCGAACCGGCGCGACGGGCGGCGCGCGCTGGCGCTCTACGCGGCGGCGGCTTATGCCTTGTGGTGTCTGGCGCACGGCAGCGCGGACCGTTTCATTCTGCCCGCGTTGATGGCCGCCGCGCCGGTTTCCGCCGCCGTTTTAAGCGAGGCGCTCGAACGGCGGCGATGGATCGTCCTGGCGCTGTGGGGCGCGCTGGCATTGACGGCATATCCCGGATTCAAGATGGACATGTTCCGGTTTGGATATCTGAAGCCCTGGACCGCGCTGCCCGACTCCGCTTCTTCGCGGATTTGGCAGGCTCAGCACGTGCAGGGCGCTCCGCAAGGCGCCCGCGCCGCGCTCTGGGCCAATGAGAATCTGCCGCGCGGCGCCAAACTCCTGCTCGTTTATGAGGCGCGCTTTGCCTTGTTCGACCGCGACTGCGAGGGCAATACTATCTTCGATCGCAGCGCGCTGCTTGACGCGCTCGAAAGCGAGCCGTCCGCCACGCCCGCCGAAATCCGCGACACGCTCCGCCGCAAAGGATTCACACACGTCCTCATCAACGATAACGACCTGCATCTCTTCACGCAGATGTATCTTGGCAGGTATATGAAAAAAATCCTCGCGCCCTCGCAGGAAACAAGCATTCCAACATCCGAACCCCAAGCCTTGAACTCTGAGCCTCGAACCACGAATCACGAACCACGAATCACGAACCCCGAACCCCGAACCCCGAACCCCGACGAAAAAGGGTTACGCCCCTCCGCCTTCATCTATCGTCTGCCCGATCCACGCCCGGAGGATTTTTATATCCCATTCATGACCGATCCGCGCTATCCGGCTTTGCGCAAGGCGCTCTTGCAATTCCTCGGCGAATGCCGCCAGAATGCTTCGCACGTTGAGTTGAGCAATCGGGGCCAGGGAATTGTTTGGATTTACGATTTACGATCTACGATTTACGATTGAAAATTTATCTTCCATTATCCACAGATCACCAAACACGAATCACCAAACACGAATCACGATCCACGAATCACCAATCACAAGGAATGATAAGATGGCGCAGGATAATAACGGCAAACGCGCGATGGTTGTAACGGTGGGCTTCGCCTCCGATCGCGTCGAAAAAAGAATCGCAGACGCGCTCATGATGGACATCGAGGACTATCATCCCGCTTTTGTGGCGCTGGCTTCGACGAGCCAAAGTTTGCCCGTCGCCGAGCAACTCGCCGCCCGCATCCAGGCCACCGGCGTGCGGACCGAGCATCTGCCGCTCGAAAGCGCCCACGACCTGGACGGCATTTTTCATCGCATTCGGGACGTCATCGCACGGCTCGTGGACGAAGGCTATCGCAGCGAGGATATCGCCGTGAACTTCGCCAGCGGCTCCAAGGTCATGAGCGCGGCCGCCGCGCTGGCCGCCATTTTCAGCGCCTGCGGGCCGCTGCGTTACGTTCGCAGCAGCGTCGCCGCCCAGCAGCTTCCGCGGCAGCAACGTCTGATCTCCACCTCGGCGCGGGCCGTTTTCGCCAATCGCGACATCCAGCAGGCGATCCTGCTCGGCATAAATCTGCGTTTCCAGTCCGCCCGCCAAATCCTGGCAAGCATCCATCCGGATTTCCTGACGCAGGAGGAGCGCCACGTCAGCCAGGACCTTGAAAATCTCCTGGAAGCCTATGGCGCATGGGACGCCTTTCAGATCGCGCGCTTCCTCGAACTGTATGAGGCGGTCTGCTTCGATCACAAGGAACTGGAGCGGTTCCGGCTGCCGGAGAACGCTTTGCTGGCGGTTCGCGAACTGGCGCGCATCCTGGCGTCGGGCAGTCCATCGCCGATGATTTGCGTCGAGCTCTTCAACAGCGCGCTGCGCCGCGTGCAGTCCGGCGCCTACGCCGACGCCATGGCCCGGCTCTATCGCGCCCTGGAATTGCTGGCGCAGGAGCGGCTGCTCGGGCGCTGGGGCATCGCCGCGGACGACGTCAACGCGCACAAAATTCCGCCGCGATACCGGCCGGATTTCGAGGCGCTGCGTTCTCCGCAAGATGGGCGCATCCGCCTTGGATTGCGCAAATGCTACGAACTGCTGCTGAGGCTCGAAGATGATCTGGGCAGGGAGTTCCATCAAGACGCCGAAATGCTGGCCGCCCTCGATGAGCGGCGCGACACGATCCTCGCGCATGGCGTGGCGGCGGTCAGCCAGGATGTCAATGCGGCGTTTTTTGCCTGCGTCGGACGATTCTTTGAGAAGCACATCCAGGACTTCCGCCTCAAAAGCCGCGAACTGCAATTCCCCTGGCTTGAAGATCTGAGCGGCTCAACGGACTGACACCGCCTGGCACGGACTGGCACGGACTAACACAGACTGGCACGGACCGCGTTGTGATTATGGATGATGCCGCAAAATCTCTGCCCCGTCATCTGGCGCTCGACCTTGGCAAACGCCGCATCGGCGTGGCCGTCAGCGATCCCCTCGGCGGAAGGTCGCGCCCGCTTCCCGTGATTGAACGGCGCAACGATCAGCAGGCCGTCGAGGCCATCGCGCGCCTGATGGACGCATACGAAATCCGCGTCTGCGTCGCAGGACTGCCGCTCAATATGGACGGCAGCGAAGGCGCCCAGGCGCTGTGGGCGCGCAGCTTCGTTGGCCGCCTGCGCAAAGAGCGGCCCGGCGCGACCTATGTCTGGCATGACGAACGCCTGAGCACCTTCGCCGCCAATGAATTCATGAAAGCCGCCGGCATGAAAAAATCCCAACGCCAACGCCTCGATGATTCCATTTCGGCAATGATCATTTTGGACGAGTATCTGAAGGCTCTTTCATAAGGCTTTTGGTCTGTGTTGGTCCGTGCCAGTCCGTGTTAGTTCGTGTCAGTCCGTGTTAGTCCAAGGTCTTCCATTCCGGATGCTTCTTCAGCTGCTGGTTCCATAGCTGCGGCTTGTTAGCTTGCAGCCAGCGGGCTTGTTCGGCGGCGGCAGCCGGATCGCCTGATTTGAGCGCGAGCTGCAACAACCCAATGCGCGCCAATACATGCGCCGGCGCCAACCTAAGCGCCTGCTGATAGGCCTCGCGCGAAGGCGCCGTCTGGCTGCGCGCGCGGAGAGCATCTCCCAGATTTGTCCACGCAATCACATGTTTGGGGTCTTGCGCCAGCGCCTGGCGATACGCTTCCTCCGCGCCGGCAAGATCGCCCGACAGCTCTCTGGCCGCTCCCAGGTTGTTCAGATAGAGCGGCAGGCTTCCCTGATAAAGCGGATGATTCGCCGCAATTTCAGCGGCGCGCGCAAACGGCGCAATGGCCTGAGCAATGGTTTCTTTCTTCGCCATCAGCGCCTCACCGATCCCATTATAGGCGTCGGCATCATCGGGCGCGAGGGCAATGGCCTGGTTGTAGAACTGTACTGCCCGCTGCATTTCCTGGCGCGATTTTGCCGCGTTGCCCAACGTCCAGTAATCCTCCGCCGGCGTATGCGTCGCGCGGACGTTGTACCAATTCAAACTAACCAGAACGCTTAATGCCAGCGCCGCCGCCAACGCCCCGCCCGCCTGAAGCCATCGCCTTTGTTCCATCCAACCCCACAAACGATCCAGCGCCGCCGCGCCCAAAAGCACAAATGCCGGAATCGCCGGCAGGCGATAGCGCGCATTGACAAAAAACAGAATGACCGATAGGCCATAGACCAGAGCAAAGGACGGCGCCAGCCAGGCCAAGGTGGACTGGGTGGACTTGGTGGACTGGGTGGACTGGGTGGACTGGGTGGAGGCAGCTGTGTCCTGTCCACTTCGTCCACTTAGTCCACCTCGTCCACTCAGTCCACCCCAAACCCAAATCCCAATCCCCATCATCGCCAGCGGCATCAGCCAGCGCAGGGAGAATATCCACGACAGCGCCCGCAGCCATACAAACTGCCGGAAAACAAATTCAGGGTCCTTGATATTGCGGATTTCAATTGGAAGCCAAAAGACCATCCATTTCTTCCACGCCAGCCTCAGCCAATCGCCCGGATGCTCGCGGATGAATTTCATCCCCTCGCCAAACCAATACCGGTCAATCTCCGAAGCTTTCAGCGTCCGCCCCGCCCGCGCCTCAGCTTCGCGCCGCGCGAAGATTTCGACGGAGTCGGCGTTGCTGCCGAATTCGCGATAACGCGCCGGCGTGCGTGCGGTCATCCCATCGGAATTGGGATTGTTTCCGATATAAAAATTCACGCCCCCATACCACGCAACCCAAACAAAATCGCGCGCAACAACATAGTTGCGCACAGTTACCGGAAGCACAAACGCGCAAACCACAAGCCCTGAAATAACGGCCTCTCCTGCAATTTTAAAAATCTGCGAGCTCTTTGCCCCTTCCCCGGTCTTTGTTGTCCTTGTTGTCCTTGTGGTCCTTGCCGTCCTTGCAGCCATCGCCCAAACCCCCGCCCAAAAAACCGGAAAAAACAGCAGCGCATTGGGCCGAGAAATCGCCTGCAATCCGAACGCCACGCCCACGAAGAGCGCCTCGCGCCATCCGCCGCGTTCGCAATAGCGCGCCATCGCATAAAGCAGCAACGGCACGAGCAGCGTCTGGATGCCGATGTCGAGGATTTCGCCCTCGAAATAAATGAACGGCGCATAGAAAGCGGCGATGATCCCGGCGATCCATCCCGCGCGCGCGCCATAAATTCGCCGCGCCGTCAACGCGATCAGCACAACGCCCAGCGCGCCAAGCAAGTGTTGAAGCAGCGCCGGCGTGAGAGTGTTGGCGCCGAAAACAAGGAATTGGGCGATCAGAAAATAATGATACAGCGGCGTACGGAAGTAGGCTTCATGCGCCGCGTCCGAGGCGCCGCTTTGCGCGATTGCGCCACCGGCGTCCGCGGACGCGCGCCCGATGATATCCTGCGCCGCCGCGTCCGCGCGATGATACCACGCCGCCGAATCGAGGAAGAGATATCCGAAGTACGGCCCATTGACCGCCTCGCCCCAATACAACAGCCGCGCCAGCAGCGCCGCGCAAAACAGCGCCATCCACAGCCGCCGCGGCGTCCATGGCGACGCGCTGCCCGTGCGCGCTTGCTTAGCGCCAATTTGCCCTGTTCCTGTTTCCATGAGCTTGGGTGGCCCTCAATTGTTTTGGCAAACACTTGCTGCTTATTTTCCATGTGCGCTTGCAAAATGTCAAATCAAAAAAAATTGGCGTCTTGAAATTCTCACTTGCCATGATAGGATTTCGAGGTATATGCTTTATTCATGATTAAGCGTTTGAAAGCCATGCTTGAAATTCGCCGCGCTTTGTCCCGCAACCGCGTGACGGTGTTGATTGGCCCCAGGCAGTGCGGAAAGACTACGCTTGCCCGGCAATTCGTCGCAGTCGAATCCCTGAATTATTTCGATCTCGAAGATCCTGCAAGTCTAGCTCGGTTGAATGAGCCAATGACGGCGTTGCGCGATCTGAAAGGGCTCGTGGTAATTGATGAGGCGCAGCGCCGGCCGGATTTATTCCCCATCCTTCGCGTCCTTGCGGACCGCAAGCCTCTTTCTGCGCGGTTTCTTATTTTGGGCAGCGCTAACCCGCGGCTTCTTCAGCAATCGTCCGAGTCACTAGCCGGACGGATCGAAATCCTGCAGCTGGGTGGTTTGAGTTTGGCGGATGTGGGCGCCAAGCCATACGACCGGCACTGGCTGCGAGGCGCATTCCCGCTGGCTTTCCTGGCTCGAACGGAAGCGGACAGTCTGGCTTGGCGCAAGAGCTTCGTTCAAACATTTCTTGAGCGCGACCTGCCCCAGCTCGACGTCAAGATTCCTTCAATAGCTTTGCTTCGCTTCTGGACGATGATCGCCCACTATCATGGCCAGGTCTGGAATGGAGCTGAAATAGCGCGTTCGCTGGGCGTCAGCGAAATGACCGTTCGGCGATATCTTGACTTGCTCACAGACGTCTTCATGATCCGTCAATTGCAGCCTTGGCATGAGAACTTAAATAAGCGACAGGTCAAAGCGCCCAAAATCTATTTCCGCGACACGGGACTGTTGCACCAGCTGCTTGGCATCCGATCCATGAAAGAGCTGCTATCGCATCCCAAATGCGGCGCGTCATGGGAAGGATACGTCATTGAGGAAACACTGAAGGCCGCGGCGCCCGATGAAGCCTATTTCTGGGCCACGCACAGCGGCGCGGAATTAGATTTACTAATTTTCAAAAACGGCAAACGATTGGGCGTCGAATGCAAGCGCGCGGATGCTCCGCGTCTGACGCCTTCGATGCGGATCGCATTGGAAGATCTAAAGCTGGATTCTCTGTCGGTCATTTATCCGGGCGAGCAATTCTACCCCATGGACAAACGTATCAATGCAATTCCAGCCGGCGCATTGATTGAAAGCAAACTCTCTGCGATTTTTCCACATTAATTAGAGAATAGCTACCTTGAAATTCTAACATCCAATGTTAGAATTTCAAGGTAGCTATTTTAATGAATTATTAAGATTTTTTACGCCGGGCGCGGGGCGGGGCGGTTTTTTTCTTTTCGGCGGACTGCGACAGAAGCGCCAGGGCCTGTTCGAGCGTCATGGACTCGGGCGTCACGTCGCGCGGCAGCGTCGCGTGCGTTTTGCCGTCGGAGACATAAGGGCCGTAGCGCCCGGCCAGCGCCTGGATATTCAGGCCGCTTTCGGGATGCGCGCCCAATTCCTTCAGGACTTCCTTGCCCTTCCTGCGCTTTTCTTCGGCCAACCGCGCCACAGCCTCGTCCAGCGTGATCGTGAAGAGATGATCGGCCGTCGGCAGGCTGCGATATTCGCCGTCGCGCTCGATGTAAGGCCCGAACCTTCCCAGGTTTGCCCGGATCGGTTTACCGGTCGCGGGATCGTGGCCGACGATACGCGGCAGCGACAACAGCTGCAGGGCGTATTCGAGCGTCACGTTTTCGAGCGCCACTCCACGGGGCACGCTGTTGCGTTTGGGCTTGGGCGCCTTGATTTTTTTTGAGGCGGATTTGGAGGATGAGGCTTTTGTATGGGACTTAGGGGATTTATGGGACTTAGGGGATTCAGAGGAATCTTCTTCACCCAGCGCTTCGGGCGCTTCCTCTTCGCTGGCTGCTTCGGGCGTTTCCGCTTCATCGCCATTGCCGTTGGTGTTGCCGTTTTCGCCCAGCTGGACATAAGGGCCGTATGGACCCAACAAGGCAAAGACCTTCAATCCCGTCATGGGATCAATGCCCAATGGCTTATTGCCTTCCGCGCGCTGTTTGATAATCTCCAGCGCTTTTTGCGGCGTCAGCTCGTCAATCAAGACGTTGTAGGGAATGGTGGCCACGTTGCCCTCGCCGCCTTCGCCGCGCTGAACATAAGCCGAGTTGCGCCCGATGCGCGCCGTGATGGGCTGGCCGGTTTCCGGGTCTTCGCCGATGGGAATGGCGGGGAATTCGATCTTCGGCAATTCGGCTTCGATACTGCGCGCCAGGCCCGGCTCTCCCTCGGCGCCGGACCCGAGATAAAACAGCGACAGGAAATCCTGCCAGTTCCGCTTTCCCGAAGCGATCTCGTCGAGCTCGTCTTCCATCAGCGCGGTGAATCCGATGTCCACATAATGCGCAAAATGCCGCCGCAATAAATAAACGACCGCCATGCCGACGTAGTTGGGAATCAGCGCGCCGCCCTTCTTCAGGACAT
>JAPLSP010000429.1 GCA_026398575.1 Candidatus Sumerlaeota bacterium
GCAATGGCGCGCGGGGCCGTCCGGCGGAGCGGAGCGGCCTACCACTCGACGCCACATACAAGAAGATGAAAGATCAGGGAGAGTCCACAAGGTAGTCTTCAACTGTGCTTGACCCCTCCCAGCGCGCGGGGATAAAATTCCTCCTAATTGCACGGCGGACGCTACGAGGGAGTAGGCAAATATGGAGTTTGAATGGGACCCTAGAAAAGCATCTGCCAATATGCGGAAGCATGGCGTCTCGTTCGAGGAAGCAACGAGCGTTTTTGGGGACCCATTGGCGATTACTTTTGCCGACCCGGATCATTCCATTGAGGAAGAAAGGCGCCTCACTTTTGGATACTCGCGAGTGAATCGGCTGCTGCTTGTATCACATTGCGAACGCGCCAATCGAACCAGAATAATCAGCGCGCGTCCGACGGCGCCGCATGAAAGGAGTATTTATGAAGAAGGTGATTAAAGATGATTTACGCCCCGAATATCGGCGTGAAGACCTTGGCCGCGGAGTTCGTGGGAAATATCTTAAGGCCTACCAAGCGGGAGCAAATTGGGTCATGCTTAGTCCGGAGGTGGCTAAGGCGTTCCCCAACGAGGATGCAGTTAACGAAGCGCTACGCTCGCTGATCAAAGTAGCGCAGAGAACAGTGCGAGTCAAATCACCTTCAGGCAGACACGCCAAAACACAGGCGTAAATAGAATCACCCACTTGGCAAGGATCCAGCGCAGCTCAGCCTGCTCGATCAAAAATGTATCAATGAACGAACGAACAGCAGTAGTCCGTGAGGATTTTGATTTTCAGGCCGAATTTGGATTGGGCTGGGACTTCGAAAGACTCGCCGCTTTTCACGGATTTCCATTCCTTCGATCTGGGCAGCAGGACATCCAATTCGCCTGCCATGATTTCCATGATTTCCTTGTCGCCGGTATTGAACTCGTAATCGCCGGGGAGCATGATGCCGAGCGTTTTTTTTGAACCGTCCGGAAACACGACCGTGCGGCTGCACACCTTGCCGGCGAAATAGACGTTGGCTTTTTTCACGACGGTGACGTTCTTGAATTCTGACATGGGGTTGACCTTTCATTATGGATTGTTCACAATTTTTTCTATCTATTGGGGCCATTTTCAAAGTCACCACAGAGACACAAAGACACAGAGAAAATCGCAAAGAGATTCTTGCGCTGCTAGAGAAAAAGTAATGCTGCTAAATTGATGCGCCAGCTTTTGGAGTAAAATGGCTTGCCGCTTTCTTTTTCTGCCAGGGCTATTGAATCGCCAAAAAGAAAGCGGCAGGCCACTTTACTCCAAAAGCTGGCGCTCCCCCTTGTCGCATTAGCATCAGCTTTGCTTAAAAATATGGAACTCCCTTTCAGTTATCCTTCATCCTTCGGCGTTTCGCCTTTCAGGCAGGCGGCGGTGTAGCGGACGGCGCGCTTGACGTAGTCGTCGGTGTCGGATTGAAGGGCTTGTTCGATGGCGGGGAGGGCGGGCTTGGCTTTGTCGCCGATGTTTTGCAGCGCGTTGGCGGCTTGCAGGCGGACGCGCTGGTTTTTGTTTTTGAGCAGGAGCTCGGTTAGCGCGGGGAGGCCTTTGTCGGTTTGGCCAATGTGGCAGAGCGCTTCAGCCGCGGCCACCGAGACCGAGCCAGACGCGTCCTGCAAATGTTTCAACAGCGTTGGCGCCGCTTCGGCGGCTTTCGCGCGCAGCATCACGCAGCCCAGCGCGGCCCAGTATCTGATGCACTCGTTTTCGTCGCCCAGCCATTGGATGAGTTTGGGCAGATTGGCCGGATCGCGTTTGGTCGCGGTATTGGCCACCTCCAGGATTTTCACCAGAGGATAAGCGCTGGTATCGCGCGAGGCGTCGAAGCCTTCGAGCGGCGAGCCTTCGGGGATGAAGCCGTTGTCGCGAATCCACAGGATGTGCTGCTCGTTGGCGGCTCTCATGCGTTTCAAGATTTCCTGATGCTCGGGATTGGCGCTGGTGGCGAGGTTCTTGACTTCATAAGGGTCGGTCTTCAGGTCATAGAGTTCTTCTTCCGGTTTTTCCTCCCAGAAGAATTTTTGCGGCCCGACGCATTTGCCTTCGCGATACATCTGATACCACGTCTTCATCGAGGTCATGGTGAACATGAATTGCACATGTTGGCCGTAGATCAGATGCGGCATGTAGTTGCGCAGGTAGATATAGCGTTCGCCGCGCACGGTGCGGACCATGTCGTAGCGCTCGTCCATGCGGTTGCGGAAGGAGAATGCGAACTCCTGCGGCCCGGCGTTCTGCGGTCCGGCGAAGGGGTGTCCCTGCATATATTTCGGGATGGGGACACCCGCAAGGCTGAGGACCGTCGGCGCGAAATCCACGAATGAAACGGGCGGCTTGAGGCGCGAACCCGGCGCGGCGGGGGCGAGATTCTTGAATTTTTCCGGGAAGCGGATAATGAGCGGGACGTGAATACCGCTGTCATAAGGGAAGCGCTTGCTGCGCGGCAGGACGCCGCCGTTGTCGCCGTAATAAAAAACAATCGTATCCTGAGTCAGGCCGTCGTCCTCCAATTCCTTGAGCAGCTTCGCCGCCTGTTCATCAAGGCGCGCGATCTGATCGAAGTAGTGCGCCCAGTCCGTTCGGAATTCTGGCGTGTCGGGATGATATGCGGGTAGTGTGATCTTGGCTGGATCGGTGGATTGGGCAGTCCGCTGATACTGGGCATTTTTCTTGGGGAAGAGCGAACTCTCGTGCGTGATTTCGTGATTGAAGACGGCGAAGAAGGGCTTTCCCTTCGGGCGGTTGCGAAAGTGCGCCTGCTTGCTGCATTCGTCCCAGGCGTCCGGAATGCTGATCGGCGAGTTGTAGTCGGTCTTGGCGTTGTTCGTGCAATAGTATCCGGCCGCGCGCAGATAAGCGGGGAAGCCGCGCAGGTCCTTGGGAATCTTTCCCTGCGCGCGCATGTGATTGGCCGGTCCGCAGCTGGTGGCGTACATCCCGCTGATCAGCGTAAAGCGGGAGGGCGCGCACACGGGCGCCTGGGAGCAGCAGTTCTCATAGAGAACGCCTTCCTGCGCCAGGCGGTCGAGCGTGGGCGTGCGCGCCAGCTTGTAGCCGTAGCAGCCAAGGAAGGGATTGTTATCCTCGCTGACGATCCACAGGATATTGGGACGCGGGGAAGCGGCGGCTGCGGCGCCGTCCGTTTTTTCCTGGGAGAACAGGTTTGCGCCCAGCGTCATGACGCCCAAGCTGGCCGCTGCCGAAGCGGCAAATTCGCGGCGAGTCCATCTACATTTTGCATCGCGATCAGATTGCATGTTTATTGCTCCGTTCA
>JAPLSP010000061.1 GCA_026398575.1 Candidatus Sumerlaeota bacterium
GTCCGTGTTAGTCCGTGTTAGTCCGTGTTAGTCCACGGCGGTTCGAAGACGCGCTGGATTGTTATGGCGCGGCCCGTCAACGGATCGGCCTCGATGATCACGCCGGACAAATGGACGTCGTCCGTGGCGACTTCATGATGAACAGGCAGCAGCGCGCGCAGCTGTCGCACGGCGATCTCCGTCTTGATGCCAATGATCGAATCGAAAGGCCCCGTCATTCCGGCGTCCGTGATGTAAGCGGTCCCGGCCGCGGTCACGTGTTCATCGGCGGTTTGCACGTGGGTGTGTGTTCCGATCACCGCCGTCACCTTGCCATCCAGCACGTGGAGCATGACGAGTTTTTCCGAAGTGGCCTCGGCGTGAAAGTCCACAATCACCAGCGGCGTCTGGCGGCGCATTGTCTCAACCATGCTTTCGGCGCACGCGAACGGATCCTCGTAGTGATTCATGAACGTGCGGCCCAACAGGCTGATGACGCCGACTGGGAAGCCCGCCGGCGAATGGATCACGCTGCCGCCGTGTCCCGCCGGATGAGCGCACGGCGGATAGTTGGCCGGACGCAGCACGCGCTCATCGTCCAGGATGCCGGCTATTTCACGATGGCGCCAGGTGTGATTGCCGCCGGTCAGCGCGTGAACGCCTGCTTTGAAGAGGTCGTGCGCCGTATCGGGCGTCAGGCCTTTTCCCCCGGCGACGTTTTCGCCGTTGGCGATGATAAAATCGAACTGCGCCGCGCGGCCCTCGGACAGATACTTGCGCACTGCCGCGCGTCCCGGATTGCCCATGATGTCGCCGATAAAAAGAATTTTCAAAGCCGTCGTCCTTCCCGATGATTGCGCCTCGCGGACATTCATACCCAGAGCCTCCGGCAAGAATCAAAGGAGAATTGCCGGTTGTCCTTGAATAGAACGATAATCTATTCGGCGCATGGAGTAAGTATATTGTTTCTGTCATTAGCTTCTTAATCTGTTGAAGAGAGAATTTGTCTCTCACTCGGAAAGCAAATATTTCAAATCTCAAATTTCAAATCTCTTTGGATAGCGACGGTATCATTTTAATAGCTCCAACATAAAAACGCGTGCTGTTTCATAAATGCCCGGGCAATTGCTCGCGCGCGGACCGGCGACGTTCAGCGTGCGGATACGATTTTTTCGTACCCAACGGCGCGCGACCGCCAGCGACTCTGGCGAATGCGGATCAACGACCAGGCAAGGCTTGGCCGTCCGATTCGCCAGATAAGCCGTATAAGCCGTCCCGCCCGACAAGGGTTCCTTCGCAAGAATCAATGTGCCATCCGAATCGCGGACATTGAGGCGCGTGCGCTCCTCATATTCAGCGGAAGGCGTTTCCTGCATGGGATAAATCGCGGGCAAAGGCCCATCTTCCGCCAGCCGCCCCTTGGGGACCCACCCGCCATATTCCATTCCGCGCGCGCGGGCTGCGTCCAGCGCGGCCCGGTCCACGCCGGTTTGACCGCCTGAAATTATTCGCGCAAACATTGCCTTTCCTCTTTCATCTCTTGACGCTCCGCGCTGCGTTTATAATAGTGGCCGCGATTTATATAACAGAGCGCTCTCTTTAACGCTGCCTGGAGCAGCGCCAGCTCTTGGAGTAAGGTGGCTTGCCGCCTTCTTTTTTGCGCCAAGGCTATTGAATCGCCAAAAAGAAGGCGGCAAGCCACCTTACTCCAAGAGCTGGCGCTCCCGCGAGCTGCATTATCTCATCGTCTTTCAGATAAAATAATTGAAGCAACACCATGTCCCAAACCATCAAAGCTTCCATCATCATCGCCAACTGGAACGGCGCCGCGTTTGTCGCGCGGGCGTTGGCGTCTGTCGAAGCGTCGGTCCGGGCGGCGCAATCCTCCGCGATGGGCTGCGCTTCAAGCAGCAGCGTTTCGAGCGACAACGCTTCAAGCGGCGGCGCCCCGAGCGGCGGTGATTATGAGATTCTGGTCATAGACGATGCTAGCGAAGATTCTTCCCCCGAGATCACCGAGCGGCGCTTCCCCCAAACGCAACTGCTGCGCAACTCATCCAATCTCGGTTATGCTGCGACCGTCAATCGCGGATTGCGGGAAGCGAAAGGCGACATCGCGATTCTGCTGAACAACGACATCGTCATCCGCGCGGATTTTATCGGCCGGATTCTCAAGCCCTTTGAAGCGCCGGCGGGCGACAACCTGTTTGCCGCAAGCGCCAAGACCCTGCAATGGACCACGGGAGCGGCGAATCATCTTTGCATGAACGGGCGGTGGCGGCGCGGATGGATCGAGCGGGAATGGTCCGATCCACCGACGGCGTGTTCCGCGCTGTTCGTTCAGGGTGGCGCGTGCGCCGTCCGGCGCGAGCGGGCGCTCGAACTCGGTGGCATGAGCACGCTGTATCATCCCGGCTATTGGGAGGACTACGACCTGTCATATCGCGCGGCCAAACACGGCTGGCGCAGCCTGTACATCCCCGAAGCGGTCGCGTTTCACCTGGGCAAAACATCGTTCGAACAGCGTTACGGCGCCGAGGGCGTCAGCGCGCTGCAACTGCGCAATGAAATGCTGTTTCACTGGGCGAACCTGGATGACGCGGCGCTGATCGCCGAACACGCCTGGGGGTTGATGCGTCGCCTGCTGGGCGGCGTAGCGCGCGGGCGGTTGCAAATGCTGAAAGCCGCGCTCCAGGCCTTCGCGCGCCTTCCGCAAGTCCTTCAAGCCCGGCGCGCCTGCTGCGCCGCAAGCGCGGTGGTGAGCGATAGAGCGCTCCTTACGCCACCACCGGGCCTTGTGCCGGTGGAGCGATGATTCTGCGCTAGAAACGTATGCCCATTTCATCCTTCGCCACCACCGGGCCTTTTGCCGGTGGAGCGATGATTTTGCTGGCAGCGCGCGATTTTGGCCGACAATCATCGCCCCACTGGCACAAGGCCCAGTGGTGGCGGCGAGAAAAATGCGGTCACTGCTAGCGCAAAATCATCGCTCCACCGGCACAAGGCCCCGTGGTGGCGAAAGACATTGGAATTCTGGATTGCGCCCGCCTGTTTCTTTCGGCAACTTATTCCCTTGACTTGGCCCGCCGAAGGCGTTTCTCTATGCCGAAGACTATGAAACAGCTGACTCTATTTATGATAAAGGACTCCAACATGAGCGCATTCGAGATCGAACCGGAGAAGTCTCCCCATACCCGCATCAAGGTCATCGGCGTCGGCGGCGGCGGGACCAACGCCGTGGATTATATGCTGTGCGCGGACATTCAAAACGTGGAATTCTGCGTCGTCAACACGGACGCGCGCGTGTTGGAGCGCTCCAAGTGCGCCTCGCGCATCCAGATCGGCGAAGAATTGACGCGCGGCCTGGGCGCCGGCGGCAACCCGGAACTCGGCGCCCAATGCGCCGAAGCCTCGGCCGAAAAGATCGCCGCCGCGCTCGAAAACACCGACATGCTCTTCATCTCGGCGGGCATGGGCGGCGGCACGGGCACCGGCGCGGCGCCCGTTGTGGCCCGCATCGCGCGCGAGAAAAACATCCTGACCGTCGCCATCGTCACCAAGCCCTTCCGCTTCGAGGGACGCCAGCGGATGCGCAAAGCCGATGGCGGTCTCGACAGGCTGCGCGAATACGTGGATACGCTGATCGTCATCTCCAACGACCGCCTGCTCGAGATGGTGGGCCGTAAGACCACGCTGGTGGACGCGTTCGCGGTGATCAACGACGTGCTGGCGCAGAGCGTGCGCAGCATCGCCAGCCTGATCTCGCGCCCCGGTTTGATCAACGTGGACTTCTCCGATATCCGCACCGTCATGAGCCTGAAGGGCGCGGCCGTGCTGGGCGTGGCGCGCGCCAAGGGCGAAAATCGCGCCACGGAAGCCATCAAGAAAGCCAGCTCCAGCCCGCTGCTGGACAAGATGGCGATAGACGGGGCGCACGGCGTCCTGGTGTGCATCACGGGCGGACCGGACCTGACGCTCTATGAAACATACGAGGCAATGACCGTGATCGAAGAAGCCGTGGACGAAGACGCCAATGTCACCTTCGGCGCCGTGATTGACGAGACCGTCGGCGATGAAGTCCATGTGACGCTGATCGCCACCGGTTTCGGCAACGAAGAACGAGTGGAGGAAGAGCCGGTGCGCCCCACGCAGCCGAATCCCGCCGCAAGCCTGCGCCCCGCGCAGCCTGCGGCGGCGAAGGCTGCGCCTCACGCTTTGGGCGGCTCGATCCCCCGCACGGCGGCGCCCGTCTTCAAAGCGGCGATGAGCGATTCGCGCCCCATGCTGGCGGAAGTGGAGCCGGCCGAGTCCGCGCCTTCTCCCGCGGTTTCGGCGGCGCCCGCGGCCGAAGGATTCGGCGACGCGCTCAAGAGCCGGTTGAAGAACATGATCAGCGCTTCGGGCAGTTCGATGGCGTCCTCGCCGGATTCCACGAAACCGGAGCATAAGCCCGATCTGTGGGCCGAGGCGCAGCGTCCGATTAATCTGCAGGGTTAGAGACGAGGAATTTTCATCATATTTTCCCCAAGGTAAAGGAGAGTGCCATGCCCGCAGCAAAACCTTCTCGCAAACCGGCGGTTCCCTCTTTCAGCTCCGGGCCATGCCCGAAGCGCCCCGGCTGGAACCCTTCCATCCTGAAAGACGCCGTGCTCGGGCGCTCGCATCGCGGCAAATTGGGCAAGGCGCGCCTGGCCCGCGCGATTGATGAAACGCGGGAGCTGCTGGGGGTCCCGAAAGATTTCCTCATCGGGATCATGCCGGCTTCGGACACCGGCGCCGTGGAATGCGCGCTCTGGTCGCTGCTCGGGCCGCGCCCGGTGACGGTGCTGGTCTGGGAAAGCTTCAGCGAAGGCTGGGCAACGGACGTGGTCAAACAACTGAAGATCAAGGCCAACGTCGTGAAGGCGCCTTATGGGGAAGTTCCAGACCTGTCAAAAGTGGATTGGACCAACGACGTCGTTTACGTCTGGAACGGCACCACGTCGGGCGTCAAGGTTCCCAACGGCGACTGGATCGCCGCCGATCGCCAGGGGCTCTCGATCTGCGACGGCACGAGCGCCGCGTTCGCGATGGAGATTCCGTGGGACAAGGTGGACGTCTTCACGTATTCCTGGCAAAAGGTTCTCGGCGGCGAAGGGGCGCATGGCGTCCTGATCCTGAGCCCGCACGCCATCGAGCGCATTAACACCTACGATCCTGCCTGGCCGATGCCCAAGATTTTCCGCCTGAAGTCCAAAGGCAAGATCAACGAAGGCATCTTCAAGGGCGAGACGATCAACACGCCTTCGATGATGTGCGTCGAGGATTATCTGGACGCCATGGCGTGGGCGCGCGGAATCGGCGGACGGCCCCAACTGATCGCCCGCACGGAGGGCAATCTCGCGATCGTCGAGAAATGGGTGGCCGCCAATCCGCGCTTCGGCTTCCTTGCGAAGGAAAAAGCGATCCGCTCGTGCACGTCCGTCTGCGTCAGCGTCTTGGACGCCAAGTTCATGGCGCTTTCCGAAGACGATCGCAAGGCGAAGATCAAGGACATCTGCTCGCTGCTTGAAAAAGAAGGCGCGGCCTGCGACATCGCATCTTATCGCGATGCTCCCGCCGGCTTCCGCTTCTGGTGCGGCCCGACCGTCGAGTCCAGCGACCTCGAATGCGCGCTCGAATGGGTTGTATGGGCGTATGAGCAGACGATGGCATGAGGATGGGACTTGATCTTGATGTCACAAGTTGTGATATCAAGTGAGATAAGTTTTTTGCAGGTTAGCTTTCATAGCCGGGAAGAAGCTTTATGCCGGTTGTGTTTCGAAATCGTGGTTATCGGTTCTTCTTTTACTGCAATGAAGGTAATCCTTTGGAGCCTATTCACATTCACGTCCGAAATGGAGAACGTTCCGCTAAATTCTGGTTAGAACCGGAGATATCCATAGCAGAGTCTTACGAAATGTCATCCTCAGAACTCCGGCGTTTGATGGATGTGATTAAAGAAAACAAAAGATTAATACAGGAATACTGGAATGACTTCTTCAATATCGAGGCATAAAATTGGCGCTCCTCCTTTGGCGCGCAAGATTACGTTTGACGCCGATAATATGTGGGTGGACTTGGCCGATGGAAGACAGTTGGGAGTTCCATTAGCTTATTTCCCTCGCTTGGTGCATGCTACTGCAAAACAAAGGAAAAAATACATTATAAGCGGCGGCGGCGCGGGATTGCATTGGGATGATTTGGATGAAGATATTTCAGTCCAAGGTTTGCTGATGGGAGTTGGCGATCTAACCGCACGACATGCGCACAGGGAAGTCGCGGCTTAATAGCTCAGCCGGATTTGCCATAATAACCGGATTTGATGTAACGGTCTGTGATATCAAAATTACCATGACTACATCGTTACTAGAGCGCATTCAGGGACTCAATCTAAAGCAGGACTTTCCCATCGATAAGGTAAAAGCAAGACTTCAGACATTCTGTGAAGGGCTTCAGGCCAAGATTTTCCCCTCAGGTAATGGCTTTATTGGGATAGAACCAAGCTTTGAGGTAAACATGGGAAGGGAGATGAAGATAGTTATTGAAATTCCGTGGCGAAAGTTTCGTACAGTGTTCTTTAGGGCATACATTCCGATTGATGGATTTCCTGTTACTCTTGATTTGTTTGGTGATGAACCAATTCGATGCCTTAACATGGATGAATTAGATAGAAATCTGGGTGATTTCCTGGAAAAACCCGATATACTCTCAAGTCTCAAGCAGTATATGGATATGGCGAATGAAGAAAAAGTATCACATCAAAATATTCGTTAGCATGGAAGATCAGGGATATATTGCCGATATCCCCGATCTCAATGCGTGCTCCGCATTTGGCGCCACTCCTGCTGAGGCGCTGGCGCAAGTCGAGATCGCCAAATCGGCATGGTTGGAGGCTGCACTGGCGGAAAACAAGCCGATCCCATCGCCCCGCTATAAGCCGGTAATCTATCAATTGGCTTCATAATCCATAACATATCTTCTCCGAGGTCGCTTCATGAAAGCCATCATTCCCGTCGCAGGCATGGGCACGCGCTTGCGGCCACACACGCACACCGCGCCCAAGGTCCTGCTGCACGTGGCCGGCAAGTCCATTTTGGGCCATATTGTGGACGAACTGCTCAGCCTGAATGTCACTGACATCACCTTCATCGTGGGATATCTGGGCAAGATGGTGGAGAATTATATCCAGAAAAACTATCCCATGATACAAGCCCACTTCGTCGAGCAGGATGAGCCCAACGGACTGGGTCATGCCATCTGGCTGACGCGCGGGCATTTTCCAGGCGATGAGCCGCTGCTGATCATCCTCGGGGACACGATCTTCCAGGCGGATCTGGCCAGCGCGCTCCAGTCGCGGCATACCGTGATCGGCGTCAAGGCAGTGGAAGACGCCCGCCGGTTCGGCGTCGTGGAGCTCGGCATGGACGGCTTCGCCGCCGCTCTTGTCGAAAAGCCCGACAAACCGAAGTCGAATCTGGCCATCGTCGGCATTTATGTCATCCGCAGTTCATCGCTGCTCTTTCAGTGCCTTGAAGATATGATCCACGAAGACCGCCGGACCCGCGGCGAATTCCAGCTGACCGATAGCCTGCAGGAAATGCTGCGCCGCGGCGAAAAAATCGGGACGTTTCCCGTCGAGGGATGGTTTGACTGCGGCAATCCCGAAACGATGCTCGAAACCAATCGCGTCCTGCTGACGCGCAATCGCGTCCATCATGGCGCGCAATCCGAACAATTTCCGGATTCCATCATTGTGCCGCCCGTCTCCATCTCGCCTCGCGCCCGGATCATCCGCTCCATCGTCGGGCCTTATGTGTCGGTTTCGGATGACGCCGAAGTCAATCATTCCATCGTCTCCGATTCGATCATCAGCGAGGGCGCCGTCGTCGCCAACATCCTGCTGGATTCCTCGATCATCAGCAATAACGCCCGCGTCAATGGCCATCACTCGCGCCTGAACGTCGGCGATTCCTCCGAGATCAGCCTGGAATAGCCCGAGTAATATTTTCACGCCATTTTGCATTTTTTGTGGCGCGAAAAATCCGCTTTTATATTAGATGTTTCCCGCCGGCAGCAATGCGAGCCGATACTTTGAAGCAAGAAATTTTTTGATGGTTGAAGCCTTTCCGAAAAGTTCAAGACTGGCGCGCGTGATAGTGATTGCCGGCGCGGTCTTGGCGACGCTGACGGCGCCGGAACGATCGCCGGCGGCGGGTCCGGTTCAGTGGCGATTCGTTTCGCAGAGAAACAACGCCATCATCCTGCGGATTGTTCCAGCCGAAGAAACTACGACATTTTCGGCCGCTCTTCGCCATAACGCCTGCGTCGCGATTCCTTTACGCGCCGGATTGCGCTGTCTGACGCTCGGCTACGCAAACTCCATCAAACTTTATCCGCCGGAACCCTTGCGCGATGTGACCATGGTCCGCGTCGAAATCCTTCCGCAATGCGAACAGATGGCCTCCACGAGCGCCCAATTCCAAGCGTTCGAATTCCAGGTAACAGATATTCCAGCAGCCCCAACCACTCCATCCGCATCCCTGTCCACCACGTCCACAGCCCTGTCCACTGCGTCCACTCCCCTTTCCTCCCCCACATCCTCCGTCCTTTTTAATCCCGATTTCTCCTTCGACCGAATGACAGACGCCCTGGCCATCAACACCCCGGTTCCCGCCGCCTATCGCCGCCCGGATTTGCGCGCCGTGAATCCCGATCTTTCCAAAGGGCGATGGGCATTTCCGCCGGAGTGTCCCGATGCCGTGGAAATTGACACCTCCCCGACCAAAGGCATCGTGCGCGTGAAGGTCTCTGACGCGCTCAAGCTTTTGGATTTGGCGCCCACCGGAGACATGTTTCCGTGGGATCTATGCCTTTGGAATGAAGGAGCGGCACTCGCCTATTATGTTTCCCGGCGACCGCTCGATACGGAATCGTTCATCTACTTTCCCTCGCCCAAAGATGCCGCGCCTTATTTCAACGGCTCGCGGGTTTATCTGACCGTTGGCGCGGGCGCGGCTGCAGGCGCCTCCGCCCCGGCCTCGCGCGCGGCCCTGGCGGAAAGCATCGCCGCCGCAGACCGCTCGCTGGAGATTGCGCCCGCGGCGATGCGGCGCGTTCGCCGTCCGGATTGGGACGTCCGCCCGCGCGGCGCGGATATTCTTGTCGTTACCGTTCCTCTATTCCATGAGCCCATTCTTCCCCTGATCCAGCGCCGGCGCGATCAGGGCTATCGCGTGGAAATCGCCGATGTCGGCGATTTATATCTGTGCTATGGCGCGGGATTGCCTCGCCCCTCGGCCATTCGCGCCTTTGCCGCCGACGCCTTCATGCGCTGGACGCCGCCTGCGCCCACGTACCTGACGCTCGTGGGAGACGCCAGCACCTGGTTTGGAGACGACAACACCAGCTCTGCCGCCTGCCAGGTTCCCAGCTTCTATGAACAACCGCCGCTGCATGATTGGATTCCGGCCAATGACGCGGGCTTCGCCTGCTTCACGGGATCGGGCATGCTTCCCGCCATGATCGTGGGCCGCCTGACCGTGCGCGAAGCCGGCGAGGCGCAGGCCGTGGCCAACAAGATCGTGCGCTATGAAACGGCGGCGGACTTCGGCCCCTGGCGGCAGCGCGCGCTGTGGATGCTGGATTCGGGCTATGAATATTTGTTCGCGCCGGGCGCGGTCGCTTCGCCCCCGCCCCTCGTCACACGGCGCCTGGAAGTGATGGAGTATCCGTTCATGGACCACTATTGGCTCCCCGGCGTCAAGGTCAGCCCGCCCTGCAACCGCGAGATGATGGGAAGGCTGTCGGATGGATGCCTCGTGATGCACTATGCGGGACACGGCGGCGTGACCCTTTTGAGCAAGCAAAAAGTTTTCTATCACAAAGACGTGGCTTTGCTCGAAAACGGCTTGCGGCTTCCTTTCTGCACGCAGATTTCCTGCCATACGGGGAACTTCGATTTTCCGACCAAGCCTTATACGGCTTCCATCGCCGAACTCATGCTGCGCAAAGGCAACGGCGGCGCCATCGGCGTCTTCGCAGCCTCGCGAGCGATCTGGGGCGATGAATACACGCTGCAATGCGGCGTCTTTCAGGGGCTTTATCGCCGTCCCCGGACGACGCTCGGGCTCGCGACGATGGAGGCCAAAGCCCGGCTGACCCTGACGCAAGGCAAGCGCGATTCGTTCGGCGACAGTTACAACCTCATGGGCGATCCGGCCACGGTGTTTACGCGTCCTCCCGACAATCTGACGGTTCAGATCGAATCGCCCGCGACGATCGAGGCCCCCGAGCCCGCCGAAATTCACCTTCGCGGCAAAGCCAAGGACGGCCATCTCTCCGGCCGCGTCTGGCTGATGCTGACGGATGAAAAAGGGCGCGAGCTGAACAAGTCTGAAACTACCATGACCCAGGGGGCATTTGAAGGAGCTTTGGACCTTCCACCCGGATTCATGGGGCGCCGGCTTTGCGTCGCGGCTTATGCGGCGGATCCCAAGGAAAAATGGGAAGGCGGCGGCATGGCCGTAATCCCCGTGACGCCGATGCGCGTGCGCGAAAATCTGGCGCAGGATGCTCCGCGAATTTCATTCCTGCAAGGCGCCATCCGGCTGGCGGGACGCGGAGCGGAACTGGTGGATGGCGAAACCGTTTTCATGTATTGCCGGCTGGTCAATCGCGGGAAAGCCTCGACGGCGCCGGTCAAGGTCCTATGGCGCCGCCGGCTCGCGGGGACGCCGGACGCTAAAAAAGAACTTGCCGCCGAAATGTCCGTGGAGCCTTTGTCGGCGGGCGAGATTCGTCCCGTCCTGCTGCGCTGGGACGCTTTTCACACGACGGGCGATTATCTCTTCGACTTGACGTTGGAGGGCGCTGGAGTGACCTCGCCGTCGGTGAGCGGCGACATCTCGGCGCGCATCTTGCCCAAAAGCGACCTGTGCGTCAAACCCGGCGATCTCGTCGCCGAAATCCGCGACGCGAAAACAATCCGCGCATGGCTGACGGTTGCGAATATCGGCGGATCGCACTCCGGCAAGACCACCGCGCAAATCTTTCTGGCGTCAAGGGGCGGGACACACATGCCTCTCAGCGCGCCAATCCCAACGCCGGCGATCGCGCCCGGTGACGCCGTGAAACTGGGACCGATAGACATGCCCATGCCGGAAGGCTTGAGGCCGCCGTTCGGACTGATCGCGCGCGTGGATATCTACCAAGACTATACGGAACTGAACGAGGAAAACAACGAGACCGCCGCTCTGGTCGGCGCAAACTAACCATGGACCTTCTGCTCGCCACTGGCAACCAGCACAAGATTGAAGAGATGACCGCCCTTCTCAACGGCGCGGGATGGACCTTGCGCACTGCGAAGGATTTTCCGTCTTTCCCCGAAGTCGAAGAGAGT
>JAPLSP010000288.1 GCA_026398575.1 Candidatus Sumerlaeota bacterium
CCTTCCCCCCCTCTCTCCCACTCTCCACAATCCCAACCGCGCCGTCAGCAGCCAAATCCATAGTACGCTGACCACAAGCAACAGCCAATGAATCCCTTTGGCCGCCAGATCGCTGCCTGCCGCCAATGCCAGCGTGAACAACATCTCGATCAGAAACGGAAAATTGGAGAAGGCCGAATAGGGCAGATATCCGATCCGCCGCGCTTTGAGATATTCCTGCGGCGCCGCCAGATGATAGCGCAAGCCATCGCTTTGAATCGGCGGCGTCAGCGCATAGAGCAGCCCGAACGCAATCAACAGCGCCGACGCCCAGAACAAACTGCGCGCGATCAGCGAATGCAGCCCGCCCTTCTCCGGCGCCGGACGCGGAAGGCGTTGCGTGAAATTGCCAAAGATTTTTCCGAGCGCCGCCGCCCGGATCGCCATCAAGAGCGCAAAAACAAGCACGATCCAAAAGGGCGCTGACAGCGCGATCAGAACCGGAAAGAGGCTCGCAGGAAACCCCACGCCCGCCAGCCCCAGGCCCAGGACCACCAGCCCGACCACTAGAGTCCCCAAAACAAAATTCAGCGTCCATTCCTCCAGAGCGTAGAACCGGCGCGCGGGATTGTCGGGCGCGGTGATGGCTGTTATGCGCAGCCGCCCTGAAATCCATCCGCCGATCTGCGCAACGGCCCCGGCAAACAGCGCCAGGAACGCCAGCGCTCCCATCACCGCCCAGGGGAATCCCTCATAACCGTTTCCCCAAAAGCTTAGGGACTGAAGCGAAGAGGAAAAAAGACGGGGAATCTCGATGCGGCAATATTGAACCGTCCAGCCCAGGACCCATGCCAGACAGAAGGCCAGCGAAAAGAATCGAAGGGAAACAATCAAACGGGAGGAGTGAGAACTCGATCGCGGAGCCTGGGCTTGCGTTGGACTCGGGCTGTCAGGCGCCTCGGCGCTGCGCATTTTCATTTCTCGTTTTGCGGCTGCGATGACGCGCTTTTCGGCGGCTTGGGCGCCACCATCCGATCATAAAAATTGCAGACGCAGAAATAATTCAGTCCGCCGGACACCATGAGATAGAACGAGGCCAGTTCAAACAGCGCATGCGTCGGATCGCCGGCGAAGAACGGTACCTTGGCGAAGCTGCCCAAAGCCCACACGCCCCCCGCCAGACCGTTGCCCATCTGCGTCACGAATGTGAGCAGGCCAACGATGTTCGCGCCCCAGTCGCCCGGCGACCAGGCCGGTTGCAGCACACTGCCCGTCATCGCCACGCCGATAAAGAACGGAATTTCGATCAGGGCGAACAAAACCAAACCGCGCGCATATTGCCGCCTTACAATAAAGCCCGAGCCCGGAATCAACCAGGAAAGAAAAAACAACAGCCAGCATTTGACCGGCGACAGGGGGCGATCCAAGGCGCCGGAAGAAGAAGCAGGATCCAAAGCCATGCGGGGCGTCACATCATTCTTTTCGGAAATCATTTTATATTCTGCTCAATCTCGGCGATATACTTGGGAATATCCGCGCTTTTTCCGCCCAAGCGGATGTATTCCTTGAATTGCGGAAGCGCCTTGGCCAAGTCCTTCAGATCGCGATAGTAAAGCAATCCGAGCGCTTGATAGCGGTCTGGATTTTCCGGCTCGAGCTCGATGGCTTTTTTAAGACACGCTTCCGTCTGGCGATTGATCTCGGCTTTTTGGCTCGCGGTAACGTCCGGCCGGCCGGCCAAACGCTTGAGAACCTCGGCCAAATTGCCGTTCGGGTCGGCGTTCTTTTCGTCAATCGCAATCGCCTTTTCGTATTCATCTTTCGCCACATAGATGGCGTCTTTCGTTTCGAGCGCGATAACGCCCTGATAGTTGTGCGCGGACGACAGACAATGACGCTGGATCGGCTTGAGGATATTGACAGGCTTTCCCTCGAAGGCGTTCAGAACCTGCTGCAGCAGTTTTGAGGCTTCATCGAACTGCCTCATTTTGAGTTTGATGATGGCCTGCAGCAGAATGGCGTCATAAAATTCCGGATCCTCTGCAGTGCGCATGCGCAGGACTTTATCCGCCTGCTCCAAGGCTTTGTCCAAAAACATCTTTTCGCGGAGATCGGTTTCCTGATCGCCCAGGCGCTTATAGACATGCATGATATAATAATGGCCGCGCCACTTGGCTTCCTCCAATTGAATCGCCTGCTCCAGGATCGCGCGCGCGTCCGTCAGGCGGAAGGTCTGAATATACAGCTGCGCCAGATCGCAAAAGGCCTCATAGTTCCGCGGATTGACGGCCAATTCGCTCTTGAATCTCTCCTCGGCATTTTTTAAGAAGGTTTGCCGTTCCGTCTTGGATTCCGATGCGCTCAGCAAGATCAGGTAAGTGCGCCCGATTCGATAGTTGATATCCGAAATGCTGGCGTCGGTGGCGAGGATTCCCTGGAGCGCTTCGATGGCCTCCTGCGCTTTGCCGCTCTTGGCATAGATATCGGCCACCCGCTGACGCAGATGGATGGACAAGGCGCCGATGGGATTAAACTGGATCAGGCGTTTGAGCATGGTCAGCTTGGCTTCCGCATTCTCCAGCAATTTGTCGTCGCCCGCGCTATTGATGATGTCCAGATAAGCCTCGCCGGACAAGCCGGCGGCTTCCTTGAATTGGCTGGGCGCCAAATCAATCACATCTATAAAGTGCTTGAGCGCCTCTTCCGAACGGCCGCGCGATCGGTACATCATGCCCAGCGCGAAATGATATTTGGCCTTTTCCTGGGCCGCCAGCTGGTCTTTTCCCAATTCCAGGCCTGTGAGATAGTCCTTGATGGCGTCTTCTTGCTGGTATCCGCTCTTGCGCAACATCTCGGCTCGCATGAAATACATTTGCCCGAGATCCGGCGCGAATTTGATGGCTTGATCAATGGACGCTGCCGCCTTGACGTATTCAAGCGTGTCCATCTCTTTCTCCGCCTTCTTCATGTAGAGCAGGGCTTTCCTGCGGCCGATTTCCTTGGCCGTAACGCCCTCGAATCCGCCGGCGGCGTCTTCCGGCTGTATCTCATCAATGATCTTGATTGCCTCGGGTATCCGCATCAATCCTTCTTTTTGCATGAAGGCCTGGGCGCGGTCGTAGGCGGCGATCAGCTTGGCTTGATTCCCCTGAATAATTTCAGAGGTGCATTGGGTGATCTTGGCAGTCAGCCGGAGCACGGCGGTGGTTTCATTCGCCATCTTCTTCAATGCCACCTGGTACAGCGACCGGGCGACCGGATACTCTTTAAGGTTCAGCTTCAAGTCGCCGTCATGCTCTTCGTTGGCAACGTTTTCATCCCGGCGGATTTCCTTTATATTGCTTTTGACGAATGTCATGATCGTCGGAGAATCGCCAATACGGAGTCTGACGATTGTATTCGTTTCTTCCAGAATCACGCCCGTCCTGGTTTGTCCATTATTAAAAATGATTTCCGCAGCGGGAACGCGAGCTGCGATCAGGAGCGCAATAAAACACAAAAGACTCGACCGCAGCCCGCGAAAGCCCAATGTGCAACTGCGCCGGAATGGAAAAAATCCATCCGCCATTTGAGCGAATTCAATTGTCATCATGAGAAGCATCGCTCCAAATCCATTATGCTGAGCGATATTATGCCCACTTTTTGCGAAATGTCAACAGAAAAGGCCGTGACAGTCAATCATCCTCGTCCCGCGTCAGATCAAAGAGCGTCAATTGCGTGAAATTTGCCGGCGCGTGAGAATCGGGAGCGGATTTTAAAGCCTCAGCCGCGATATGGGATGGCTTGGCTGGAATAATGGGCGTGCGAATGAGGACTCCGGCCTTGCGACCCGGGCGGCGGCGGCCAGAAGCCAACTGCTCGAAGAACTGCTTTTCCCAGGCGATGGCGTCGTGATAATGCTCATGCTGTTTTTCCCGGAGTAGAAATTCGCCGTGATGTACCCGCCTGCGACGGGCGCCTTCCTTGAAACCCAGCGCCTTGTGAAGCAGCTCGTGATAGATCAAATAGTCCAGATAAAAGCGCGGCACATCGGAGGAATCCAGAATACGATTGATGCGGACCAAATCCAGCGAATGATCGTAGGAACCATATCGCACCGAACGACGGCGCTTTCGCCGCCCGGATTGCATGCCATCGGCGCCGGATGGATCGCTGTTTTTTCCCCATGTGATGCGGATGGCAAGCGCACCCTGAAAATAGCGCTGGTTGACGGATTCGGCCAGTTCCTTCAGATCGTGGTGGCGCCCTTTCGTGCGGCGCAGACCGGGGGCGAGACGGGGCGCCTGCCCGGCGCCGGCGCGTTTTTGATCGTATTGCGCGACAAACAGGCGGCAGCGCTCGGCGGCTTCGGGCGCCCTGGCTTTCATCATCGCGGCTACAGCCTCCAGAATTTCATCGGGCGCTTCGGCGAAACAGCGATGAAGGCTCAGGCGCGCAGCCTCGCCTTTGGGACGCGAGACCGAAAAATAGGTGCGGCGGTTATTATTCAGCCGCAGCTGCAGGGGGCAGCCATAAAAGGCCTGCATCCGCCGCTCCAACACCCGCCGCGCCTGCTCCAATATCAATCGTTGAGACATGGGGTCGAGAGCATAATGTAAAATGAAAAATGAGAAATGAGAAATGTAAAATGAAAACCCATCCCGGCAACGGGTGTTCCTCGCGATGTAGCTGCTCTCTAAGCGCAAAATCTTAATCGCCAGGTAATATAGGACGCGGCCTATCCAGATTGGCGCCGAATGGTAGGCCGTCCCGCTCCGTCGGGCGGCAATCGCGCGCCGAGGCCGCCCGACGGA
>JAPLSP010000143.1 GCA_026398575.1 Candidatus Sumerlaeota bacterium
TTATCGGTGGTTGATAGACGGCGCCGAGTTTGCCGGGAATCAGTCGCGCACGGTTCAAGTGCTCATGAATACCACCCGCACGATGACGGCGATTTATCATTCGGATAGACCCACGCTGACAGTTGCTTCGCAGAATCCAGACAATGGGGTTAATATTTTCTTGTATCCAGCGGATACTACGGGCAAGACGCGCGGGACGACGCAGTTCGATTGTCAATATGTCTGGAGGTCTTTGCCGACGCTGACGGCGCCGCCCAGTTTGCCGAATGGTTGGCTGTTCTCGAAGTGGCTGAAGGACGGCGCCAATTTTCCATCCAACACATACCGCGACGTACTGTGTTCGATGGATACGGACCACACGATGATGGCTGTGTTCGCGCATCCTTATAATACTTCGCTGCTGATGGTGGCTTCCACGAACCCGGACAGCGGCGCGTTTGTCTCGGTTTATCCGGCGGATAAATTCAACCGAACCACTGGCACAACGCAATTCGTCTGTTCCTACGTGCCGAATTCGATGGTGACGCTGACGGCCAGGGGGACCGCGCCGAATGGTTATGTGTTCACGAAATGGCTGCGGGATGGCGCCGATTTCGCGAACAATACGTACCGCGACGTGCTGTGCTCCATGGCCACTGACCACACGATGACTGCGGTATATGCTCATCCCTATAATACTGCGCTGCTTACCGTGGCTTCATCGAGTCCGGCCAGCGGCGCGTTTGTCTCGGTTTATCCGGCGGATAAATACAGTCAGACCACCGGCACGACACAGTTTGTCTGTTCTTATGTGCCGAATTCGATGATCACGCTGACAGCCCGAGGAACCGCGCCCAATGGGTATGTGTTCTGGAAGTGGCTGAGAGACGGCGCCGATTTTCCAAACAACACATATCGCGATGTGTTATGTTCGATGGGCAGCGACCACACGATGACGGCGGTTTACAGGCGCCCTGCTAATACTGCGCTGCTGACGGTGGCCTCATCGAACCCTGACAGCGGAGCGGTTGTTTCAATTTATCCGGCGGATATATACAATCAAACCACCGGCACAACGCAGTTCGTCGCTTCGTATAGGCCGAATTCGATGATCACGCTGACGGCAAGGGGAACCGCGCCGAACGGCAATGTGTTCTGGAAATGGCTGATGGACGGCGCCTATTTCCCGAATAACACCTATCGCGACGTGCTATGTTCGATGGGCAACGACCACACGATGACGGCGGTGTATAAGCCCTGATAAAATGATAAATGTTTTTTCGTAGAAGCCTCGCCAAATGAAGGTCACCACAGAGACACCGAGGCACAGAGAAATACATTAAAAAATCGTTATGAATTTCTCTGTGCCTCGGTGTCTCTGTGGTGACCTCATTATAATTGGCTAAAGACATACAATTAAGCAATCACATAGAGCACAGAGAGCACAAAGAAAATTGGGAATGTTTTTCTTTGATGGTGTAAATCAGAAATTCGATTGGAATACTGAAAGGCATCTCTTTCTGGCAGATAGCGCTTGATTTCAGAGCCTCGGACGCGGATGTTTTGAGCCAAGGCGCTTGTCGGAGAACTTGGGAAATCCGATTCTCCGACAGGCTCGTGGGATTGCTTTGGATTTCAATCTGGCCCGAGTTTCTGCTTCCGCCATGACTCCATTCACCAGGCGCAGATGCGCTCTTTGCTATCGCGCAAGCTTTGGGCTGGCCGCTGTGGTCTTTATCATGGGCGCATCGCTTGGTTATGCCCTGGCGGCTCAGGACAGCGGTGGCGGGGGGAAAAAATCCAAGGGCGCCGATGCCGCGCTCTCGCCTGGAAGGAATGTGCCTTCGCTCGATCAAAGCGCGCCACCCCCTGTAAGGAATGTGCCCCCGCTCGATAAAACCGCCCCGCCGTTGATGAAGAGCGCGCCTCCGCTAGATAAAAGCGATTCGCCATCGGATAAAGGCGCATCGCCGCTATCCCCAGTGACGCCGCTATCCCCAATGACGACGACGCTATCCACAATGCCGCCGCTGCCCGCCACAAGCGCGCCGGCGTATCCGGCCGACGTGGTTTTTTGCATAGACGTTACGACGGCGAGCCGGGATTTCGATCCCAAAGGCGCGCGCGGCGCCGCTATTCTGTTTGCGGACGCGCTCCTGCCGGAAGGCTCGCGGCGGGCGGCGCTGGTTTTTTCCAATGAATCGCGCAGCCTGATGGCGCCTTCCGTTGCGACTCTGGCCGTGCGCGCCTTTCCCGCCGATCTGAACTATTCCCTGCCTTACGTCCTGGACACGCCAGCACGGGGCGTCGTGAATCCGATCAAGGCGATGGAGCATGCGCTGGACCTTCTCAAGGACAGCCGCGCCGCGCGCAAGGCGGTTTTTATCCTGCTGGGGCATCGGCTGCAGATCAGCCAGGCGGGCGAACTGAACCGGCGCATCGCCCAGGTGGCCGCCGAAATCGCGCCGCGCTGCCGCCTCCAAAACACACAGCTCTTCATCGCGCATCGAGACCGCTTGGACGAGATCGGCGCTTTATGGAACGACATCGCCGGCGCGACCGGGGGCGCCGCGGCCTTCATCGAAGACCCGGAGGATTTGGTCCCGACCGTCCTGGATTGGTCCGCCGCTTTTTCGGGGATTTTGCAGATGGCGCCGGGCGAAGACAAGAGCGCCGTGTCGGTCCAATCCGGCCAGAAATACGCCGCTGTTTTCGATATGGCCCAGGACTCGCCCGAACTGGCGCAAAAGCGTCTTCTGGAAAAGCGGTTCTCGCTTGAAGACGAAAATAAGATGATCGTTATGGGAGGCTACGGCTTGGCGCTGCTGACGGCCGAGGCTTCCGGAACGCTGCCGACGCCGATCCCCTCCGACCGCATGCGCCGGTTTTATTCGCGCCTCGCGCAGCGCATCCATGTGACGGCTTCGCCCGAGCTCCTCTTTGCGGACAGCACATGGACGATTCGCGTGGACATGGGGCCCGGCAGCGCCCGGCTGGATTCGCAGAAACTCCTGCCCGAAGGCAGTTGCGCGCAATTGCGGCAGATATTGCCCGCCGGGAGCAAGGAAAAGCCCAAGCCGCGCATCGAGACATTGCGCGTGATCAAAGACGCCCTCGGAAAAAGCCTGATTTATGAAGCGCGCTTCGCCCCGCCCCTTGAAGCCGGGCGCTACGGTCTTTATCTGGGCGCCAAACCCGGCAAGCAGCCCGCGGAGTTCCTCAAGCTGGATGCGCGCGTTTTTCCGAAAGCCATGAGCGCGCTGATCGGCCTCGAGCCGGGCGAGGGAACCAGGAAAAAGCTGACGGTCAAAGCGGCGCCACCCGATTCATTTCAAGGCCAGGTCAGCGTTTGGGCCGCCGTGCAGCAGGACGGCGCCGCGTTGCGCTATGTGAATGCCATTGCGGCGGGCGACCGCTACGAGATCCTTTTGTCCAATGAGTACCTCGTCGGCGGGGCTTATCGCGTCGTCCTCGGCGCGCTGGGGCTGAAAGGAAACAATTTCCCGGCATATTTGCCCGGCCCGCTCAAACAATTTCCGCCCCCAATCCCGACGCCCGAAACTTTGCCGGCCGAGATCGTCAAGCGGACCGCCACGACGCCTCTGAACGCGGATTCCCTGGCGATTCCGCCGTTGGACGTCAAACCGAAGAAAGTGGAAATCGCGCAAGCCACGGCGCTCCCAACCAAAGCGGCACAAGCCGAGCCACTGCCCAAAGGCGAGCAAACGCCGTCGCCCAAAGCCGAAAGCGCATCGCCGACGTTGGTCGCGTCTTTGCCGCTGCAGACAGCGGCGCCGGCGCGAGTCATTGCGAGCGCGAAATCGAACGACATGGCTTATTTCGTGGCGGGCAACGTCACGATGCTTGTCTTCCTGATCGCGCTGCTTTTCGTGGGGTTTCGGTTGGGCTTGTTTCCTGGACGCCTGGCGGAATTGCAGTTTCCGCAGAATCTGGAAACGCCTGCGCGCGAGGAGGAATCAACTCTCAAAACTGATGGACCAAGCCCTGCCGCGCCCAGCCCTGATAAAGCTGCTCAAAGCGCCGAAGATGCGCTGAAGGAAGCCTTGAAACAAGAACCGCCGCGCCGCCAATTGACGGAGATGGACCTGTTGGGATCGGCGGCGACGATTCGGGAAGAGAAGCCTGCCTCTGCCGAGCCGCCTTCAGCCGATGCGACTCAACCGGTGAAAGACGCCGCTGGCGCCGCTATCTCCGCCGCCGGCGTCAATCTATCCGCGGAGGCGCCGGCGACAGAAAAGAAACCAACGGCGCCCGTGGGGGAAGAAGAAGTCGAGGCGCCGGAGGCGGAGAAAGAAACGGCGGCGACTGGCCGCATAGCAAAAGAGGGCGTCTCCAAGCCGGCGCCTTTTACGGAGGGAGATCTTTTGGAAGCGCTGGTCAACGAGAGCATCGCTGACGCCGGCGCCGAAGGCCGTCAACCGGATTCTGCGCAAAGCCAGCCAATCACTCCGGCAGCGCAAGACAAGGCGGCGCCCCAGCCCGCGGAAGCCGCCGCCGTTGGAGTGGCTCCGCCCCCAGCAGGCGAAACGGAAAAAAAAGATAGCGATATGGCGGCAGGATTTTTATCGCAGGAAGATTTGGACGCTCTATTATCGGGCGCCGGCCCGCAGCATCCGAAGAATTAGGTGGGCAGCTCCCATGCTGGCGCCGTATGAAAATGAGCCGATTGCCGACAAGGATAGGAAGGAAGTATGCCCGAAACTCAAAAGGTATTGCTGGTTCCTGTTGCCGCAGGATTAAAAGTGATGGAGCGCTACGGCTTGCTTTGCGAATGCCGTTGCCACTGGAAGGACTCGAATCTGTCCGAATTTGCCAGCCGCATTCGCGTGGCCCATGCGCCGCTGGTTATGATCGGCAACGGGCGCAATTATCCGATCAATATTGCCTCGTCCAACGAACCATATCGCAACGCCAGTTTGAAGACGCTGGAAAGCTATATCCGCAATGCTCATCTGGCGCCCAATTGCCAGATGGTGGTGGTGTATCCGCCTGCGCAGTTTTGGAATGAAGACGCCGGAAAGCCCTGCAAAATCCGCAAAGTCGGCGACTATGGGCACATGGTCGAGGGACTTCGCTATCTGGCTCGCGTCGCCGCAAAAATGAAGCTGTATCTGGTGGTGGAAAATTATCGCGCCATCTGGGAAGACGTTCCCGCCGGCGAGGAGTATCAGCACGGCGTCCACCATGGACAGGTGCGCGAATATTTCGCTTCGTCGCCCAATGAATGGGGACGCCTGCCCGCTGAAGTGAACGAGCCGAATTTCGGATTGTGCCTGGATACATGCCATGCGGTTACTTACGCCCAGCGGCTGCCGCCCGGGGCGCGCGAAGGCTTCCTTGGCTTATATCCCGCCATTGCGGGCGATCGCCTGTGGCACCTCCACTGGAACGATAACATTGTGGGCAATAATCTGGGCCGTCAGGATTTGCACTTGCCGCTGGGCAAGGGAACCATCCCCCGCAAACTCCATACGGAGCTCAACGCCAGCCGCTCGGTCAAAACCTGCCTCTTCGAGCGCTGGAAGCATGAGGGCGATCTGTCGCAGGACATTCGTTTTGTCGAGCGGTTGTAGGGCTGGCGCCGATGATCTATTTTCTGCAGCAATCCCTCAATGCCCTGCAATTGGGCAGCGTTTACGCGCTGATTGCGCTCGGCTATACGATGGTCTATGGCGTGCTGACCATGATCAATTTCGCGCACGGCGATTTGTTCATGGTGGGAGCGTTCGTCCTGCTCATCTGCGCATCGGTCTTGCACCTGCCGTTTGTCCTGGCCCTGCCGTTGACGATGGCCGCCGTGGCGCTGCTCGGCGCGCTGATCGAACGCGTCGCCTATCGCCCGCTGCGCGAAGCGCCGCGCGTCTCGGCCATCATCACGGCGCTGGGCGTCGGACTGTTTCTTGAAAGTGTGACGAACGCGCTGTGTCCCTATACCCAGGGGCTTCCGCCCATGCTGCCCGCCAGGAATTGGAATTGGGGCGGCTTATCCCTGTCTTTGCTGCAACTCATCATCATCGCCCTCTCGCTGGCGCTGATGGCGGCGCTCGACTTCATCGTGCATCGCACGAAGGCAGGCCTGGCCATGCGCGCCATCGCGTATGACAAGACGGCGGCGGGATACATGGGCATTCCCGTGGACCGGATCATCTCGCTGACGTTTGCGCTGGGCGCGGGATTGGGCGCGGCGGCAGGGGCGCTGTATGCGCTGGCTTATCCCGCGATTGATCCTTATATGGGCGTCATGATCGGCTGGAAGGCGTTTATCGCGGCGGTGGTGGGCGGTATCGGCAGCATTCGCGGCGCCATGCTGGGGGGATTCATCCTGGGCGGGCTCGAGATCATGGTGGCGGCGTTCCTGCCCTCGACGTGGCGCGACGCCGTGGCCTTCGCGCTGTTGTTTGCGCTGCTGATTTTCCGTCCCTATGGCATTTTGGGACGGCCGAGAATGCAGAAAGTTTAATGCTGATAGGATGTGCGCCAGCTTTTGGAGTAAGGTGGCTTGCCGCCTTCTTTTTAGCGTATCAATGGTCCTGGCGCCAAAAAGAAGGCGGCAAGCGGGAGTTCGCAGCGAAGCGAGAATCTCCGCTCTTATACTCCAAAAGCTGGCGCAGATCCTGAATGCATTAAAATAATTTCATTTGCGACAGTGTTTATGTCTGAGAGCACTAAGCCCGAGCCGGCCTCAGCATCGCCTTCCCGCGTTTGCGCGCTTTTCCGTCGCGCACGACGGGCGGGCGCCGCGCTTGCGCGCAGCCGCTGGCCGCTCCCTGTCATACTCTGCGGGGGGCTGGCCTTTGCGCTGATTCTTCCTGCGCTTTCCCAATCCGGCCTCCTCACGAATATTCCGATCCTGCGCGGCTGGGAATATTATCAATTCATCCTGATTACGACGGGCATCTCTATCATCCTGACCGCCAGCTTGAATCTGGTGAACGGCTATATGGGCGAGTTTTCCATCGGTCATGCCGGACTGATGGCTGTCGGCGCATACACTTCTTCAATCCTGACCGTCGCCGTTTTTCCGCCGGGAACGGCCGGCGCCTGGCTGTTTGCATTGGCGGTTGTCGCGGGGGGCGCGGCGGCCGCGTTGCTGGGGCTGCTGGTTGCGCTGCCTTCGTTCAAGACGCGCGGAGACTATCTGGCCATCGTGACGCTGGCCTTCGGCATGATCGTGAAATCGGCGCTGGAAAATATCAACGCCGTGGGCGGCGCCAGCGGCTATTCCGGCATGGAAAATCTGACGTCGCTTCCGTGGGTCATCGTCTGGGCCATCGTTTCGCTTTGGATGATCCGCAATTTCGTTTATTCGAAATACGGGCGCGGCGCGCTGGCCGTTCGCGAAGATGAAATCGCCGCCGAGCTCAGCGGCGTGAATACGCGCCGCGTCAAACTGCTGGGTTTCACACTCTCGTCGTTTTGCGCGGGCGTGGCCGGCGCGCTCTTTGCGCACCAGATCCTCTCCATCACGCCGCGCGCGTTCGACCTTGGGCGCTCCACGGAAATCCTGCTCATGGTTTATCTCGGCGGTATCGCCTCGATCGCCGGCTCGATTCTGGGCGGCGTCTGCTATGTGGCGCTCACGGAACTGCTGCGCTCTGCATTGGGGATGGTTGGGCATCCCGAATGGCGCATGGCCTTCCTGGCGTTGCTGCTCATCCTGCTGATGCTCTTCCGCCCGCGCGGCATCATGGGATTGAGAGAGCTGGGATGGTTCGTCCCGCGAAAAGACCTTGTTCAAAATGGAATTCGGGAATCGGGTCTTGGGTTGAGTCAGACGCGTCCGACCGGTCCGACTAGTCCGACGGGTCTGACGCGTCCGACAGGCCAGCAGCCCTTCCAAGAACCGCTTCTGCGCGTCATCGGCCTCACCCATTATTTCGGCGGATTGTGCGCGGTTTCGGATTTCAGCCTCGATGTCAATGCCGACGAACTCATTGGGATTATCGGCCCCAATGGCGCGGGCAAGACAACGGTCTTCAATCTGCTGACCGGAGTTTATCGCCCGGCGCGCGGTAGCATCCGCCTCGATGGCGTCGAATTGAGCGGCCTGCGCCCCGAGCAGATTGTTCAATGCGGCGTCGCGCGCACCTTTCAGAATATCCGCCTGTTCCGGCAGATGACGGTTCTGGATAATGTGCGCGTTGCGCATTATGGCAGCGCGCGATATGGCCCGGCGGCGGCCATCGCGCGCCTGGGCCGCATGAAAAAAGAGGAAGAGCGGATTCGGGATGAATCGCTCCGGCTGCTGGCGCGTTTCGGGCTGGAGACGCGGGCGTGGGAGGAGGCGGGCAGCCTGCCCTATGGGATGCAGCGGCGCCTGGAGATCGCCCGCGCCCTGGCCGCGCGTCCCCGGCTTCTGCTGCTGGATGAACCGGCGGCGGGCATGAATCCGAATGAGATCAACGAGCTCATGGAGTTCATTCAAAAGATTCGAACGGAATTCGGGCTGACGATTCTCCTGATCGAACATCAAATGCGCTTGGTCATGGGGATATGCGAGCGCATCAAGGTCCTGGATTTCGGCGCGACCATCGCCGAGGGAACCCCGCGCGAAATTCAGAATCATCCCAAGGTCTTGGAGGCCTACCTTGGCGAGGAAGATCCTGAAGTGCTGCGTTGAAGGGCAATTGTAATGCGGTCGGGAGTTGCGCCAGCTTTTGGAGTAAGGTGGCTTGCCGCCTTCTTTTTTGCGCCAAGGCCATTGAAACGCCAAAAAGAAGGCGGCAAGCCAATCCAGGCCGTGCGCGGCGTTTCGCTCGAGGCGCGCGAGGGCGAAATCGTCACGCTGATCGGCGCCAATGGCGCGGGCAAGTCCTCCATTCTGCGCGCGATCTGCGGCGCCGCGCCCTGCCGGGGAAGCATCGTCTTCAACGGCGCCGAACTGCGCGGCAGGCCGGTTTACGTCATTGTCGGGCTGGGGATCGCGCACGTCCCGGAGGGGCGCGGAATCTTCGGCGATTTGACGGTGATGGAGAATCTGCGTCTGGCCGCGTGGCGGCGAAACGATGCTGCCGAAATCGCGCGCGACTACGACCGCGTTTTCAGCATCTTCCCGCGCCTGGCCGAACGCCGCCGACAGCCGGCGGGAACGCTTTCGGGCGGCGAACAGCAAATGCTGGCGCTCGGGCGGGGATTGATGATGCGGGCGCGGTTGATGCTGCTCGATGAGCCTTCGATGGGGCTGTCGCCCGTGCTGGCGCGCGATATTTTCCGCGTCCTGGCCGACATCAACCGTCAGGGGATGACGATGCTCCTGGTGGAACAAAACGCGCGCATGGCGCTGCGTCTGGCTTCGCGCGCTTACGTCCTCGAAACCGGCCGCATCATCCTCGAAGGCCCCAGCCGCGACCTGAGCGACAACCCGCGCGTGAAGGAAGCATATCTTGGGGGATGATAGTTGGCGCGCGTGAAATCTGAAAGATCATGAAAAATGGATTGTGATTTTAGCCTGCTTCAGCAGGCTCTTCTTTGCACCCGCCTTTAGGCGGGGTGAAGGCAGGGGCGCTTCCTCACCAGCGCGCTTTAGCGCGGCTTCTCGACATGCTTCAGCAGCAAAATATCCTGTGGCCGCTATTTTTTGCTCAAGCAAGTCGAGAAGCCGCGCTAAAGCGTGCTTATATTAAATGCTGCCTGCAGACACCCCTGCTAAAGCAGGGTCTGGAGTTTGGACGTTTGAATTCCCCGAAGGGGGAGAACTATCATAGCCGTGGGTGAAGCGAAGCGAACCCACGGAACCGGACGGCTTGTAACATTTCATTTAGGGTTTCGAATCAGCTGAACAAAGGATCGCTCTTGCGCCGGCGTTGGCCCCCTTCGGGGACCGATGATTCGTATGCTTCTACCGTGGGTTCGCTTCGCTTCACCCACGGCTATGATTGTCGTTCCCCTTCGGGGAAAAATGTCTAAACTCCAGCCCCTGCTAAAGCAGGGTGCAAAGAAGAGCCGGCTAAAATGGCTGCCGTTTTTCTGCATTAGTTGTTATCTTTTCATTTTGGACAGCCATGGCCTTTCTTTTTCTGAGGCATCCTCAAAGTAGCCTTGCGCCAAAAATCAGGTCCCAGCTTGGGTATATCCGAAAAATCAATTCCCTTGTCTGATTTAGACGCCAAATATTCCCAATCAGTGCCCGATTTCTTTCTGGAAATTTTCCCGCTCATGTTTCTCAGCATTCCACGCCAGGGCTTGATCTTGGCCAGCGTTTGGGCAAGGGCCTCTTCCGCAATCTCGGTATCATAGGCCGCCTGCGCTCGCAGCCAGTAGCCGTTCGACAGGCCAAAGAACCGGCACAGGCGCAAGTCGGTATCCGCCGTGATGGCACGTTTGCCCGCCACGATTTCACCGATCCGCTGAGCAGGCACTCCGATTTCCTTGGCGAGGCGATATCGCGTAATCCCCACCGGCGCCAGGAATTCCTTGAACAGCAATTCTCCGGGTGTTACGGGCTTGAGTTTTGCCATGATCTTTCTCCTCTACAGGATCATGAGCAGATAGTATTGTGCCGCGTGATTACCGTCAAGCGTGATTATCCGCAATGCAGCTGCCAAAGAGAACCTAAAAAGAAATCTTGATTCTGCGAGGAGTTCAGGCGCAAACATCCAGCGGATTCGCATGATGATGCATATGGGATGAATATATTCATGCCTTTGGAGACTGAAGGATTATGCACAATCAGATGCGAGAAGTTTTGACAAGCGGCGTTGGCCTGTTCCTGTGGCTGGCGGCCAGCTTGGCGCCGGCGGCTGAGGCTCTTTTTGCTGCTGCGGGCGCCGAGGTCGTTCATCTCAAGGCGGTAGCGGTCGAAGCGCTCCCATCCGGGCGTAACCTGCTCTCCAATCCCGGCTTCGAGGAACCAAGTCCCAAAGGCGTTCCTTCGGGGTGGCAGTGGGACAAGCGCAATACGGATGCGACGTGCGCGATTGATCGCGGCGTCGCGCACAGCGGGCAATGTTCCATCAAGCTGACAAACGGCACAGCCCGCGGCGCGCATATTTATGGGATGCTCTGGCGCGCTCAAGCGCTTTCCCTTATTGAAGGCAAGTCTTACACAATGAGCGCATGGGTGAAGGCGGACGCCTCCGGGAGCGTGCAGATGATCGGCGGCGCGGATTGGCAGATTCGCGTCCATGTTCCCGATACCGACGGACAGTGGCGGCGCGTGTCCGGAACATTCAAAGCGGGCGTGAAAGACAACGCCTTTGTTTTGCGCATCAACGTCGAAGGCCCGACGCGCGGCGTCTGGATTGATGACGTGAAGATCGAAGAAGGAACGGCGGCGACGCCCGATCCTCCCGACAGCGGCGCCAACGCCAAGCCTACTCTCGACGCGAATGAGGCGGAAACGTTGATTCAGGGCGATGGTCCGTTCAGCCTGGCGTTCACTTTGGCCAATCCGCGTGCGACGGCGGGGACGTTCTCGGCGGCGCTGAGTTCGGGGGAGTCCGTGCGCCAGCCCATCGCCCTCGCCGCTGGGATCTGGCGCGTGCTGGTCAAGGGCGATGCGGCGTCCGCCAACGACGCCCCTCGGAAAATAACCCTGCGCCTCGAGGACGCCGGCAAGGAGATCGCGACCGCGGGCGCGCAGGTTCGCTTTTGCTCGGCGGCCAACGCGCTCAAGCGGCTGGCGGCGTTGAAAGCCGGGCTGCCTGCGCTCCAGCGGGATTTGCAGGCAGTCAGGACGCGCGGGCAGGACGTCTCTTATCCACTGGTTGCGGCGACGATCCTGGAGAACTTCATCGGATACGCCGAAGAAGACGCGCGCCGCCGCGAAGTCAAACGCTCGCTCGACCAAGTCGGAGACATGGAGGAAATGTCGGCGCGTTTGGGGCGCGAACTCAAAGAAGCCCTCGCCGGGCAGCGCCAGTTTGCGGCTGTCCCGCGATGGACGGGCGACAAGCGCCCCATCATCAAAAGCAGTTCCTTCCTGGCGCCTGTACGCATGCCCGGCAGCGCGCTAAACGCCGCCCCCATCGAACGGCCTGTTTTCTTCAACGGCTATGGCCACTTCGGCAGGGTTGTCTCCGACATGGAAAAATGGCCGTCGTATGGCGTGAACATTATCCAGATCGAAGTCGGGCCGCGCCGCATTTTTCCCGCGGATGGCCGCACGGACGAGGCGCCCGTGCGCGAGACGCTGCAAACGCTGGACCGCGCGCAAAAGGCCGGCGTCGCCGTCTGCCTCCTCATCAGTCCGCATTACATGCCGGAATGGGCGGTTGTGAAATGGCCGCAGTTGCGCAAGCGCCGCGAAGGATTTCTGAAGTATTGCCTTCATGCGCCGGAAGGACAGGAATTGCTCCGCCGGTTCATCTCCGTCCTCATCACTCCGATGAAGAACCATCCGGCGCTGCACAGCATCTGCCTCTCGAATGAACCCGTCAACGTAGAGGAGCCGTGCGAACCGGCAAAGCAGATGTGGCGCGGATGGCTTGAAAAGCGCCATGGCGACATCGCCCGGTTGAACTCGCGCTATGGCGCCAAGTACGCTTCGTTTGCCGAGGTTCCGCTGCCCGATCCGTTCGCCGCGCATCCGGCGCCGCCCGTGTGGATGGATTACATCCGGTTCAACCAGGAGTTCTTCGCGGGCTGGCATAAGATGATGGCCGATGCGATACGCGCAGCGGCGCCGGGGTTGCCGGTCCATGCCAAAGCCATGACGTGGACGATGACGAATGACATTGATATCAAGTACGGCGTTGACGCTTTCCTCTTCGGACAGTTCAGCGACATCAACGGCAACGACGCGGTCAACAACTACGACTTCAGCGAAGGCGGGGCCGGCCAAAGCTGGCAGATGAACGCGATGGGACACGACTTGCAGTGCTCGGTGCTGGACGCGCCCGTGTTCAATACTGAGAACCACCTGATTGCAGACCGCGACACGCGCTACGTGCCCGCCATACACATCCGCGCCGCGCTGTGGCAGGCGGCGATCCACGGCCAAAGCGCGACGGCGATTTGGGTGTGGGAGCGCACGTTCGACGCGAAAAGCGATTTCGCCGGCAGCATCATGCACCGGCCCGCCTGCGCCGAAGCGGTGGGGGTGGTCAACCACGACCTCAATCGCGCCGCGCTCGAAGTCACGGCGATCCAGCAGGCCCGCCCGCAGGCGCTGTTGCTGCAGAGTTTCACCGCCTCGGTGTGGGACGTTGGGCGCTATTCGGATTGCATGGGTAAATTGTACTCGGCGCTTTCCTTCACAGGGCTGAAGCTGGGATTCATCACCGAGCGCCAGTTGGAGTCAGGAGTAGTTCCGGACGCGCCGGTTGTTTTCGTTCCGGACATCACGCATTTTTCCGATGCCGCATTGGCAGGGCTGCGTAAGTACAAGGGCCATCTTGTTTTTGTGGGCGAAGGCGACCTGCTGAACCGCGATGAATACGGCAAAGCCAGAAATCCGGATTTGCGCGCGGAAAAAATTCCTTTCCGCTACGGCCCCACTTCCTCGCGCGAGCTATGGACGCATATTCTGGCGAAGGCGCCCGCTTGGAATCTGCGGCCCGCGGTGGAGTTGAGGGGGCCGGATCGGCAACCGGTCTGGGGCGTGGAATGGCGCAGCGCCGAAACCTCCGGCGGGCTGGTGGTTAATCTCTGCAACTATTCGAATGCGCCGGCCAGCGTAACGATCATCCGGGGAGGCGCCCCGGCCCCCGCGCGTGACGCGCTGAGCGGCAAGGCCGTGGAAACGCCTTTGACGCTGGCCCCGCTTGAAATCAGATTGCTTCGGTTGACACCTGAAATCAAATCCGAGAAATAAGAATAAGAAATTAACGCGCGAAGCCGCTCACGCTTTTTCCATTTCCTTCCAGAAATCCTCATGCCGTATGCCTTGGCCTTGGCGAATCCTGCGCTTGGCGGCTCGCAGCATGCTTTGAAACTTTGGCGAATAGGCCAGGATTAGGCGTTCCATCTCCGCCTCATCGGGACACGAAAGCAGCATGGCCACTGGCCTTCCGTTGCGCGTGACCACAACCGGGCCTTTCTGGCTTGTTTTAATATATGCGCTGAAGCGCGCTTTTACGTCTGCAACAGGGGCTATCTTCATAAATCAAACTCCTCTCCTCCCACAAACAATTGAGCGCCTCTTTTCTCGCCTATAGCCAGAATGTGAACTTCATACATCAATGGATCCACCTCATAAAATACACGGAATCGGTTGCCGGGGCCAAAACGAATTTCCCAATCGGCTTCAAGTTGCGTCGAGCGTTTAAGCGGTTTTCGATTCGTTGTCTCTATGTCAGGTTCGAAGCGTAGTTGCGTCTCGATAGCGCTGCGGATGAGCGAGTAATACTTTAGCTCAATCGCCTCGAAGTGCACCTTGACGCGCAAATCGTAAATCAAATCGAAAGCACGCTTGACCATAATTGTGACTAAGTATTTATCCCGGGAATGGCGTTCTGTCAACTGCTGTTTTACGTTCTTTGTAGTTCTTGGAGCTTTCAGCTTATAATCTCCTTCCGTCTGCAATAGTCCCGTCTTCATCAACGCCCTGTAATTTCTCTTTGAAATGACATTGTCTCAAGCGATACATTTGTCGGGCTTTTTTTCAAAAGCGATTTCACCAATTTTTCGCGAGATATGCGTTACAATGGCTGTCGAACTACGCGACTCATATTCACCCGCGGGTTTTTGGGCGCTGAATCTCAACCTCTTCTTCCGCGTCTTCGGCGCGCATCTGTTTCGCTGGCTCGCGTTCCTGATGCTGATTGCCTCCGCGGTCAGCGAAGAGGCATGGGTTTGGCCATTCTTTGCGATCTGCGTGTTGTGGGTGGCGCCGTTTCTATCCCTGACGCCAGCGGCGGGGATTCTGGCGGATCGCCGCAACAAGCGCAATCTAGCCGTGTCGCTCAGCCTGTATGGAATCATCATATCGGGAGTGGGGGCGCTGGCCCTGGTGACGCAATGGCCGTGGCTGCTTTACCTGACCCTGCTGCTTTGGGCCATTCGCGACGCGCTGATAGAGCCGTGCCAATATGCCCTGATCCCCGAGCTCGTTCCGCCGTCGCGCCTGTCGCATGCCAACGGATGGATTGCGGTGAGCGCCTGCGCGGGGATCATTCTGGGAGTGTGCGGGGCGATCGGAATCAATAAAGCGACTCAGGCTGGTTTCGTGCGCGGATTAGGGCCCGGGCTGACGCTGGCGCTGGCGGCCCTGGCGCTGGCGGCGTGCGCGGGAATTCCCGATACGGGCGCGCGCGCGCCGCAGAAAAAGCTGAATCCCTCAGTTTGGAAAGATTTCGGGCGCGTCCTGCGGCAAACCCGCGAAGACCGCAATCTGAAGCTGGCGCAGCTGGGAATCGGCTTCTTCATGTTCCTGGCCGGGTGTGTGCTCACCAACCTGAAAGGCAGCCAGCTCCAGTGCCAGTTGATCAATTTCGACAACGCGCCGGATTCGCTGCTGATTCCGTGGCTGATGCTGACGCCGGTGTTCGGAGTCATGGCCGGGGCATGGTGGGCCGGTCACGTCACGCGGCGCGGGATCGAACTGGGACTGGTCCCATTCGGCGCGCTGGTGGTTTCCGTGGCGCCGTTTCTGTTGGCGCTTCCGCTGGGCGATTGGATCTTTCGCCTCCTGTTGATTGTGATGGGCGCGGGCGGCGGATGTTATCTGATCACACTGCGGGCGTTTTTGCAGCGAGAGGCGCGGCGCGAGGACCGGGGCGAGATCGTCGCGGGCGCCATCTTATTCGCCTATTGCGGATTGGCGCTGGGATGGCTGCTCGTGACGCTGCTGGACAAGGCGCTCGGCCTTGGACCTTCGGCGCGGTTTGCGATCCTCGGGATTCTGACGTTGAGCTTGTGCGCCCAGGCCGTCTGGACGATGCCGGATTTCCTGATCCACTTCCTCGGTCTGATCACGGCGCGGGTCTCCTATCGCCTGCGCGTCGTGGGCGCCGAAAACATCCCCACGCAGGGCGGCGCCCTGCTGGTGTGCAATCATGTTTCCTATCTCGACGTCGCGCTGCTCATGGCCACGCAGGCGCGGCGGATCCGATTCCTCATTGACCAGTCGCTTTATCAGCGGCGCCTTTTCAAGTGGCTGCTGGACTTGCTGGGGACGATCCCGATTGACTACGCCGGCGGCCCCAAGGCCATGGCGCGCGCCTACGAGGAAGCGCGAATGGCCATCGCCGACGGATTCCTGGTTTGTCTCTTCGCAGAAGGGAGCCTGACGCGCACGGGCTATATCATGGAATTCCGCAGCGGCTTCGAGCGGATCACGGATGCGCTGGACAGTCCGATCATTCCCGTGAATATCCATGGCGTGTGGGGGTCGGTCCTGACGTATGCGGAAGGGCGCATATTCGGGCGGCTGTCGCGCTGGTTTTACGGGCGGCGCGTGATCATCTCGATTGGAAAGCCGTTGCCGGCGCATTCGAGCGCGTTCCTCGCGCGCCAGGCGGTCATGGAACTGGAGTCGGACGCCTTCGAACTCGAGCGCGACCGCTATATGCCGCTGCCGCTCGAGTTTGCCCGGATGGCGCGCGCCAGGTGGGGACGGTTCTGCATGGCCGATTCGCTCGGGAAAGAACTGACATACGGCCGGGCGCTGACCGGCGCGCTGGCTTTGGCTAAAGTCCTGCGTCCGCTCCTCAATGGGCAAAAGCGCGTGGGAGTCCTGATGCCGACCACCGTCAGCGGATCGCTGACGAACCTGGCGCTGGCCTTCCTCGGCAAGACGCCGGTGAACCTGAACTATACGGCTTCGCTCGAAGCGATTCATCACGCCATCCGGCAGTGCGGCATTCAAACCATCCTCACTTCGTCCAAATTCCTGGAAAAAGTGGAATTCCTTAAAGACCTGCCGGGACTGAAGCCGCTCGAGGATATCGCGCCGCTCGTCACGGGCGGCGTGAAGCTGCGCGCCTTCCTGAAAGCGCGCTTTTGCCCGTTGCGCTACCTCATGGTTCGCGACGGAGGACCCGGACGGCGGCGTTACGGCGCATCGCTCGACGAAGAGGCGGTCGTCATTTATTCCTCCGGCAGCACGGGCATGCCCAAGGGCGTGGTGTTGACGCATTATAACATCCTCTCCAATGCGCTGGGCGTTCTGCAGATTTTCCACCTCCGGCCCGATGACGTCATCTGCGGCGTGCTGCCCTTTTTCCATTCCTTCGGCTTCATGGTCACGATCTGGCTCCCCGTGCTGGCGGGCGTGGGCGTGGCCTATCACGCCAATCCGCTCGAAGCCGTCGCGATCGGGAAACTGGTGAAGAAATACCGCTGCGCGTTCCTCGCCAGCACGCCCACGTTCCTTCAGGCCTATACGCGCAAACTGTCGCGGGAGGATTTCGAGCCGTTGCGCATCGTGATCACGGGCGCCGAGAAATTGAAAGACCGCGTGGCCGCCGCCTTCCATGAAAAGTTTGGCATGATGCCGCTCGAAGGCTATGGATGCACGGAACTTTCCCCGGTTGCCAGCGTCAACATGCTGGACGTTGAAGCGGGCGGCGAGCGGCAGGTGGCGAACCGCCCCGGTACCATCGGCCGCCCAATCCCCGGGGTGACGATGAAGGTGGCGGACCCCGACGAAATGGATCGCGAGCTGGAGCACGGGCAGGAAGGCATGCTGCTGGTCAAAGGCCCGAATGTGATGAAGGGCTATCTGGATGACCCGGAAAAAACGGCGGAGGTTTTGCGCAAGGGCTGGTACGTGACGGGCGACATGGCGCGGATTGACCACGACGGCTTCGTGACGATCACGGACCGCCGGTCGCGCTTCAGCAAGATCGGCGGCGAGATGGTGCCGCATCTGGCGATCGAAGAAGCGCTGCACGAGCGGCTGCGCGCCGAGGGCCAGGTCTGCGCCGTCACGTCGCTGCCCGACGAAAAAAAGGGCGAGCAGCTGGTGGCTCTGTTGACGCCGGAGGCGGGCGACCCGCTGGAGGCCTACATCAAACTGAAGGCCAGCGGCTTTCCCAATCTCTGGATTCCTCCGGCGCGCAACTTCATAACCGTCGAAGCGCTGCCATTGCTCGGCAGCGGAAAACTGGATCTGAAAGGCCTGAAAACGCTGGCCGCGAAAAAGCTGGCGGAAAGATCAAAGGCCGAAAAGATGGATGCGCCCCCCTCCGAAAACGAAA
>JAPLSP010000121.1 GCA_026398575.1 Candidatus Sumerlaeota bacterium
GCAAAATATTCGCTCCTTTTTTGCACTTGCGTTTATGTGAGTTTGTTCTTTTCCGAGCGCTGGTTTCAAGCAGGAAAAAGCGCACGGCTCTATTGCTATTGCGCTTCCTTGACCAAATCCGCCAGCAACGTCAGCGCCTGAACGGGAGTCAGGCTGTTGATGTCCAGCAAGCGCAGTTTCTCGACGATGGGGTGGGGAAGCGATTCGAAGAAGCTGAGCTGGATGGCGCCGCCGACGGGTTCGGGTTCGCGGCGGCTGCCCGCGCGTACGGTGATGTCGTTGCCGACTTCGAGGTCGAAGAGGATTTCGCGCGCGCGTTGGAGCGCCTCGGGCGGCAGGCCCGCCAGCTGCGCGGCGTAGATGCCGTAGGAGCGGTCCGTGCCGCCGGGCACGATCTTATAGAGGAAGGTGATGCGGTCGCCGCTTTCATCCACTGCGACGTTGAAGTTCTTGACGCGCGGCAGCGTCCCTTCGAGATCAATCAACTGATGATAATGCGTCGCAAAAAGCGTCTTTGGATTGCAGCCGGGCTTGTTGTGAAGGTATTCGACGACGGCCCATGCGATCGCCAGACCGTCGTATGTGCTCGTGCCGCGGCCGATCTCATCGAGAATCACCAGCGAGCGGTTCGTCGCGTTATTCAGGATATTGGCCGTTTCGCTCATCTCGACGAGAAAGGTGCTCTGCCCTTTCGTGAGCGCGTCCATCGCGCCCACGCGCGTAAAAATGCGGTCCACCAGGCCGATCCGCGCCTCGCGCGCCGGAACGAACGAACCGGCGTGAGCCATCAACGTGATGAGCGCGGCCTGGCGGATATAGGTTGATTTGCCGGCCATGTTGGGGCCTGTGATGATCGCGATTTGGCAATTGTCGCCGCCGAGGCGCGCGTCGTTCGGGACGAATGGCTGATCGAAATCCAAAACTTCGATCACCGGATGGCGTCCGTCCTTGATCTCGAGCGCGCCATCGTCCGAGATTTGTGGCCGGGCGTAGTTGTTCGCCGCCGCCACGCTGGCCAGCGAAGCGAGCGCATCCACAACGGCCACGGCCTCGCTGAGGCGCTGGAGCGAACGCGTGGAGGCGGCCACCTTGCGCGTGAGCTCGATGAAAATCTCGTATTCGCGCTCCTGGCATCGCTCTTCGGCGTGCAGGATCGCCTCTTCTTTTTCCTTCAATTCGGGGGTGACGAACCGTTCGGCGTTGGCCACCGTCTGCTTGCGGATATAGTTCGGCGGCAGCGTGGCGCCGCGCAGCGCCGCCTGCGAGATTTCGATGAAATAACCAAAAATGCGGTTGTAGCCGATTTTGATTTTTTCAATGCCGGTGCGCTCAATCTCGGCCAACCGCATCTGCGCGATCCAGTTCTTGCTGTCGCTCATCAGCAGGCGATGCTGGTCCACCTGCTCATCGTACCCATCGCGGATCAGCCCGCCTTCGCGTAGCGTCAACGGCGGCTGCTCGGAGATGGCGCGCGACAATTCCAATGTCAACTCCGCATGAGGGTCCAGCGCGCCGTCCAATTCCCTCCAGAGTTCGGCTTCGAGTGGCGCCAGCGCCTCGCGCACGCGCGGGATGAATTCGAGCGATACGCGCAGCGCCAGCACGTCGCGCGCGTTGGCGCTGCCGGCGTGGATTCGCGCCACGATCCTCTCGATATCGCGCACTTCCTTGAGCGCCGCTTCCAGCGTTTCGCGCGCCTGCGAATTGGCCACGAGGGTTTCGATCGCCCCCAGGCGTTTTTCGATTGAAACGCGGTCGCGCAGCGGCTGCAAGAGCCATGCGCGCAGCATCCGCGCGCCCATCGGCGTGATTGTCCGGTCCAGCACGGCCAGCAGCGTTCCCTCGCGCCCGCCGCCGTGCATGCTCTCGACCAGTTCGAGCGAGCGTTGCGTCGTCACGTCGAGGATCATGTAGTCCGACGAGGAATAAACGCGCAGGGAATTGATGTGTTCGAGCGCGCATTTCTGCGTCTGCCGCAGGTATCCGATCAGCGCGCCGGCGGCCCGCTGGGCGAGCGTCAGGCCCTCGGCGCCGTAGCCCGAAAGGTCATGAGCGCGCAGTTGCTCCGTCAGCCGCCGCTGGGCCAGCTCCAGACCGAAGTCATCATCTGAAAGTGTCGTGAGCGCGGCCTTGAACGGCGCCTCTATCATCGAGCGCACTTCATCGCGCAACGCCTCGGGCAAAAGAATCTCCGCCGGATGCAGCCGGTTGAGTTCGCTCAACAGATCCACCCCGCAGCGCGAGGGGTCCAGTTCCGTGACTTCAAACTGCCCCGTCGAAAGATCGGCGGCAGCCACACCCCAGACCGGCTTTTTCTGGGAAGCGCGCGCGTCTGCGCCTCGTGCGGCGGACGCCTGCTCGCCGCGAAAGAGCGCGACAATGAAGTTGGGGCGCTTTTCGTCGAGCAGGTTGGATTGCGTAATCGTGCCGGGCGTGGCCACGCGCAGCACTTCGCGCTTGACGACGCCCTTGGCTTTTTTCGGGTCTTCGGTCTGCTCGGCGATGGCGACTTTGTATCCCGCGCGCAGGAAGCGGGCCAGGTATGGATCGAGCTGGTGCCAGGGAACGCCGGCCAGCGGAATCGGCTGGCCATTGTACGTGCCGCGCTTGGTCAGCGTGATCTTCAGCACCTTCGAGGCGGTGACGGCGTCCTCGAAGAACGTTTCATAAAAATCCCCGATGCGGAACATCACGATCACGCCGGGATGTTCGGCCTTGATCCGGTGATACTGCCGGAGCATGGGTGTCAGATCGGAGCTCATAGGCGCCTAGAATGCCCGACGCCCGGCGGGGAAGTCTAACGCAAAAATGCCGTCTTCGGTTGCGACCCAATCCATCCTGGCGTCCCAGGATTCGGCGGGAACCTCATCCACGATTTGCCATGCAAAGGCCAATCCGACGCGCAGCGCCTGCGGCGAAGCCTGCGTCAGAAAGCGGTCATAATATCCGGCGCCGCGTCCCAGGCGGCGTCCCAGGCGGTCGAAACAAAGCCCGGGAACGATATGCAGATGGATATCCTGCGGGGAAAGAATATTGGGCGCCGATGCAAGCGCATCCAGCGGTTCAAGGATGCCCATCGCTGTTGGCGCCAAGTCGCGATCAAAGTCCTTTATCGCCACGGCTTTCATCGTCCGTGTGGCTGGATCAGTCTTGGGAACGCAAATACGGCGTCCTTCGCGCAGCCAGCGCCGGATCAGCGCATGGGTATCCACTTCTGTGTCTTGAGAAACATAGGACATGATAATGCGCATATCAGGATAAGACGCGAGACGCGCCAGGAGATGCTCTTGGATGCGCGCGCTTGCCGTGGCGCATTCGTCCGCTGTCATTTCCTTGCGGCGTATGCGAGCCATTCGCCTCAAATGATCTTTGATACTCATATTCAAAATTGCAATCTCATTAATTTTTTCGCGAACTCTCATGCAGGAAGAGTAGATTCCTGCGGATAGGGGCGGCGCCAGCTTTTGGAGTAAGGTGGCTTGCCGCCTTCTTTTTGGCGTTTCAATGGCCTTGGCGCATAAAAGAAGGCGGCAAGCCACCTTACTCCAAAAGCCGGCGCCGTCTCTGAGCGCATTGCTTTCGTCTGTCAGGAAAAAACATGTCAAAGAATTTGTGATTCAGAGCGCTTTGCCTGGCCATCTTCGCCTGACGCTGCCAGGCGTTCGGGCGCGGTCGCCGGGATGTCCATGATGAATTCCGCGCCGCCTTCCGGACGGTTTTGAGGAACGACGCGCCCCTGGTGGAATTCCTCGACGATCGTGCGTACCCAATCCAAGCCCAACCCCTCGGCGCCTTCTTCGTCTTTCGTCGTCGCCCCCAGATAAAGAATATCGCGCAGGCGGTCATTGGGCAGCAGGACGCCGTCGCGTCCGCGGATGCCCGATCCCGTGTCGCACACCGAAATGCGCAGGCGCGCGCCGTCATCGCTGAGGACAGCGGATAGAATGATCCGTTGCGGCTCGCCCGCATCCAGGCTCCCAATGCCGCGCTCGTGCGCCTTGGCCTGAATCGCCTCGACGGCGTTGGTCATCAGATTGAAGAGCGACAGGCGGATCAGCCGCGGTTCAAGGAGCGCGCGCGGCGCCGGTTCGCGCGATTCGACTTCGATCCGAATCTGCGCGCTGGTGGAATAGGAAAACAACTCGGCCATTTCGCGCATCATCTCATTGACGTCAATCCATTCGTATTTGGGGCGGCGGATATAGCCGAACGAGCGATACAGGTTGACGATTTCCTGGAGAAAGCGGGTGTTGCGCAGGACGGCGGACAGCGCCTCGGAAAACATCTGCCGGCGCGGATCGCCCGCTGCTTCTGCCTGCTCCATCACGCGCAAATAATCCTGGGCCGCCATCAAGTCGAGCTTGCTCGTGGCGATAATGTTCGTCAGATCGTGGCCCAGGTGCCGCGTGATGTTGATGTTCGCCTTGCTGCGCTCGCGGGCCAGCCTGCGGCGGCGTCCCTGCCGTTCGAGGAACGAACGTCCCGCTTCGCGCGCCACGCGGGCGAAGAGCTCGCGGGCGAAAACCGACGGCGCCGCTCCCGCGCGTCCCCCGCGCATGACGGCCAGCAGGAAAATGCGCGAATCCTCGAACTCGACGGGGGGCAGCGGCGCGGCCAGCGCGCGGACCGCGGATTGATTGGCCGTCTTCAAGATCGCCTCGATGGGACCGACCGCGGCGTCATTCTCCCGCGATGAATCCTGATCGAGCAGCGCGGCGTCCAGCGAATGAATGGCGCCGGATAATCCGCCGGGCGTTTCGGGATAAGCGCCGCGCACCGAAAACTCCGCCGCGCCGAGTCTGCTGCCGGGCGTCAACGCTACGATCCACGCTTGGCGATAGCCGAACAAGTCGGCAATGGCGCGGCAGATCAGCTGTTGCGCTTCGAAGCGCTCGTAGTTTTCGCCCTTCTCGGGGATCGAATAGATCGCCTCATCCAGCCGCATCAGCAGCGCGTCGCTGGCCATCTGATTATATGCGCGCTCGACCGTGGCGCGCGCGCGCGGCAACAGCGAGGGAACCCCGTCGCCGCGCTGCGTCAGGGCGACCGTCACGTTGCGTACCGGCAACAATACAAAATAAAACAGATATGCGAACAGCGCCGTGGCCGCGGCGATCAGCCCCAGGATGCGCGGGCGGTGGCGGGCCGTGATTTGAGCTATGACGGGATCGTTGAGGAGATTGGTGTAGCGGATTTTCAACTTGCCGATTGTCTCGCGCGTGATGCGGTCCGCTGGGAGGGGGATCGTGTAACCGTGGGTGAAATTGAGGATGACGGTATTGTCCCATCGGCGTCGTTGCCAAACCTTGCGTGGATTGGACGCCGAAAGGACTTCGTTGTCGTCCTTGTCAAGCAGGGCGATATAGTAAATAGGGCTGCCGCTGGTAACCAGATCGTTCATGAGCGTCTGCAGTTGGGCAGTGGCTTCCGCGATCGCCTGGCGTTGCGCCGGCATCTCGAGATCCGGCGCTGGCCTGCGCAGGATGCGTACAGCCAGCTGCCACAGCGGTCCAGGGTTAAACTGGAGCGTCTTAACTTCATCCCGGAAAATATACTCCGCCTTTTCAAACCGCAGAATGAGCGCGTCGGTCGTATAGACAATCCCCCAAATCGTCCCGGCATAAACCAGAAGATAGAGGATCATCAAAATATTGGACCGCAGTCGGGCAGGCATAAGCAAAGTCAGCTTCAAGTCTCCGAGTGTGGCTACGGTTGTTTGCGTCAAAAATCAATGGCGTGATCGCATACAGATGGGCAAAAGTCAAGCGGCGTCGCACTGGGCGCCCACTGGGAGCGCCCACTGGGAGCGCTGGCATCCTGCCGGCGCATCTCATTTTTTTCTGCGTCCCACGTCGCTCTCAAGCCACTTTAACTGCGCTAGGTTCCCAAATCTCCGTATACCCTCAAACCCATTCCATAACCACAACCACCATGCCCCTCAAATTTCACCCCAATCCCAATCTCGATATCACCACCGACGAAGCCATCGAAGCAGTCTCCGACCCAGTCATCGAAGCAGCCAACCGCAGCAACCAACGCGGCGGCCGGATGCTCTCCGTCATAGACCTGTTGGAAGCCGAAACCCTTACCCTCTCGCAGACCGCTTGGCTTCTCGCGCGCATTGAAGAAGGCGCATCCTGGATGGTCGGCGCCAAGCCCGGCGGCGCGGGCAAAACCGCCGTCATGAGCGCGCTGCTGACGATGCTTCCCGCCGGCGAAAAAATCCGCCTGACAAATCCCGGAACTGGATGGGAGCGAGCCGCGCCCGGCGAATGCGTCGTCGCCTACGAGCTCAGCCCCGGCGCCTATGACGCCTACATCTGGGGAGACGACGTGCGCCGCCTCGCGCATCTGGCCGCCACCGGGCGCCGCATCGTAACGAATCTGCACGCCGACACGCTGGAAGAAGCCCGCCGGCAAATCGTCTCAGAATGTGGCGCCGCGCCCGAGGATTTCGCTGCCTTTGATATTTTTATTCCCATCTCATTGCGCCGCGAGGCCGGCGCCTATTCATCCCGGCGCCGCGTGGAGGAGATTTTCTATTCCGAAAGCGATAGCCAGTGGCGCGCGCTGGAAACCCAAAGCGATCCCCCTCCACGCGAAAAATCCATCGCCAATTTCCTGATGGATTGCCGCCAAAGCGCCCTGCGCCGCATCGAACAAGTCCGCCCTGCATGGCTGAAATGGCGCGCGCAATACCCATTCGCGCTCTAGCTCAGAATTAGGATCACGCATTTTTGCTTAGGGACATGAGTAATGCAGTCAGACGCGGCGCCAGCATTTGGAGT
>JAPLSP010000674.1 GCA_026398575.1 Candidatus Sumerlaeota bacterium
TTCAACGGCAACGTGTTTTTATTGTTTTGTCAGACATTATTTTGTCAGTACAGGCGCCGCGTCCTGCCGGTAGCTGTTTTGGGATGCGCCCGATAAAAAGAGCCTCTGCGTTTGCCTCTTGACTTCGGGCGGAAGCGACGCGCAAGATTCTTTCGCTTTCGCAACTCATTCATTTGCGAACAACCCGGCGGACAAGTGAGCCTTGATTTCAAGCGCGCGAATCCGCGGGGATTTTATTTATTATGGTCGCCCCGGTTCGGCCGTTCGCCTTTGTGCGGCGGCGGGACTGGTGGTGGGCCGCGCGAGAGAGGGGGTGAATACCATGTCTATTAAGCCCGCGCGGAAACAGCAAGTGATTACGGATTACAAAACGCATGCGACGGACACCGGCTCGCCTGAAGTTCAAATTGCAATCCTGTCCGAACGAATCAGCGGTCTGACGGATCATCTGAAGAGTCATAAAAAAGATCATCATTCTCGCCGTGGTCTGTTGATGCTGGTCAGCAATCGCCGCAATTTGCTGAAATATTTGCAGCGCAAAGACATCAAGCGTTATCGCGACATCATCGGGCGCTTGGGTCTGCGCAAGTAGTTGCGCAATGAGCTTGCTGGGTGGGAAGCAAACAATATGGGGGGAGCGCTGCCGGATTGCCAGGGGCGCCATTGATCTTTTAAGGAGAATTTCACGTGACCGACGCTGAAAACACGGCCCCTGAAACGGCCCAATCCGAAACGGATATTCAACCCAAAGCCGGAGAGGCGCAAGCGCCCGCGGCCTCCGAATCCTCCGCGCCGGCGCCGGCGGAAAGCGCTGTCCCGGCCGAAGCGCCCGCGCCGGCGGAAAGTGCTGTCCCCGCCGAAGCGCCCACGCCGGCCGAAGCGCCCGCGCCGGCCGAAGCGCTGGAAGATGAGGAAGACAAGCCGGTTCCTTACGAACTGGTCAGCCGCGAGGTTAAGCCAGGATCCATTCTGCATTTGCAGTTCCGGGTCACCTATGAGGTTTTCAAGGCTAAATCGGATGAAATCTTTGACGATTTGCGCAAAGAGACCATCGTGGACGGCTTCCGCAAAGGCAAGGCGCCGCTGGGTTTGATTCGCGCCCGCTACAGCCGCATCGTCCAGAATGACGCGATCGAAACGATCCAGCGCAACGTCCTTTCGCAATTCGCCAAGCAGGAAAACCTCATGGCGCTGACCGAGCCGAAGTTCGAGGAGATCAAGGAAGTCAAAGAAGGCGAGCCGATGACGATCCTGGTCTCCATGGAAGTTCAACCCCGCCTCGAGAAGATCGAATACGGCGATCTGGCCGTGGAGATCGAAGGGCATGAGACGACGGATGAGGACGTGGCCAAGGCGCTCGAGCAGATACGGCTGTCGCATGCCTCTTATGAAGCCGATGAAAACGCCGTGATTGGCGACGAGAACGGACTGCTGCTCGATATCATCGCCACGGACGACCGCGGCCGGGAAATCCCCCAGATGGCGCAAAAAGATTTCCGCGTGGTCAATTTCCGCGAGCACCTGCCCGAAGCCGTCAGCAACGCGCTGATCGGCAAGAAGACGGGTGAAGTGGCCGAGGCGCCCGTGGCGCATCAGCGCAAAAACCGCGCCGGCGCCATCCTGAGCGAACACGATTACTACAAGGCGACCATCAAAGAGGTTCAACGCCGCCAGTTGCCGGTGTTGGACGATTCGCTGGCGCCGGAGTGCGGCGAATTTACCACGCTCGAGGAAGTCCGGGCCGAAATTCGCAAGAACCTGACCCAGCAGGAAGAAAGCCGCCGCAAGTCCGAGATCGTCCGCAAGGCGTGCGACTCGCTGCTCGAACGCAATCCGTTCGACGTGCCTGCTGCGCTGGTCGCCTCTTCGAGCCAGCGCCTGACGCGCGAAGAATATTACCAGCGCATGGCGGCGGGTGACGATCCGCGCAACTGGAGCCGAGACGAACACGACGCCATGGCCAGGCGCGTCGCCGACGCCGCTTTGCCGATGGTCAAAGGCCTGATCCTGATGGATGAGATCATCCGCCTGGAAAAGATCGAAGTGACCGAAGAGGATGTGGAGAAAGAGATCGAGCGGATGGCCGAGGAGCAGGGACGGCGTCCGCTGGCGTTGCGCGCCCAGTTGGAAAAGCAAAAAAAGATGGAAGACGTCAAGGAATCGCTGCAAACGGAAAAGGCGCGCGCGTTGATCATCTCAAAGACGGCGGTGACGATCAAACCGGAGGCCCCGGCGGCCTCGGCGGTTCCCGCGCCGGCGCCCGCAGCATGATTTTCAAAGTTTGCGATGGGATTATGGATATCCAGAAGCAAATTGACTACTGGCGCAAAGGAGCCGAAGAGGATTTCGCTGCTGCGCAAACGTTGCTTGAAAAGGATCATTTGCGACATGGAATGTTCTTCGCGCATTTGGCTGTGGAGAAAATGCTGAAGGCGCATGTGGTAAAGGCGACACAGAATATCCCGCCCAAAATACATTCATTAACGTTGCTTGCAGAGAAAACCTCCTTGGTTCTTGATTCCACGCGTCTAGATTTCTTAAAGGATTTTAACCTTTATCAAATGGAAGGGCGCTATCCCTATGAAAACCGCGTTTGGGTGGATAGCGTACAGGCGCAGCGTGATATGGCAGCTGCCAGGGAGATGTTGGAATGGCTGAAAGCGCAATTATAGAAATTGTGCGAAAATATTTGTCGGCGTTGCCTGGATATGGGATTCATGCGAAAAGGGCGGTGCTTTATGGCTCCTATGCCCGTGGAGACTCGCGGGAGTGGAGCGATATTGATCTGCTTGTTATCGCGCCTGAATTTGATGAAACGCGCTCTGTTGATGTGGTAAAAAGACTCTGGCGGGCGACCGGAGCAGCCGATAACCGCATCGAGCCGGTTCCCTGCGGCGAGAAGGAATGGGTGGAAAATGACTCGTGCACAATCATCGAAATGGCCCGGCGCGAAGGCATCATGATCGCGGCCTGATTGGTTGTCATCGGGAATTCAAGGATATATAAAGAAGTAAGTAATAGCATACTAAAAATTGGATACCGCAACCATGTCTTATTACGTCCCCATCGTCGTTGAGCAAACCGAACGCGGCGAGCGCCACTACGACATCTATTCGCGCCTTCTGAAAGATCGCGTCATATTCCTCGGCTCGGAGGTTGACGACGTGGTCGCCAACCTGGTCATCGCGCAAATGCTTTTCCTCGAATCCGAGGATCCCGATAAAGACATCCAGTTCTATATCAACAGTCCGGGCGGCTCGGTTTCGGCGGGCATGGCGATCTACGACACCATGCAATTCATCAAGCCCGACATCGTGACCACGTGCGTCGGGCAGGCTGCCTCCATGGCCGCCGTCTTGCTGGGCGGCGGCGTCAAAGGCAAGCGCTACGTCCTGCCGCACTCGCGCGTCTTGATTCATCAGCCGATGGGCGGTTTTCGCGGCCAGGCTTCCGACATAGACATCCAGGCGCGCGAGATGGCGCGCGTCAAGAAAGAGGTCAACGAAGTCCTTGCGAAGCATACCGGGCAGCCGATTGACAAGATCGAAAAAGACACCGACCGTGACTTTTACCTGACGGCCGCCGAGGCGATCGCTTATGGCATTGCGGACGAAATTTTTGAGAAGAGAATAGCCGTGATCGAAAAGAAAACCCCGTAAAGTGAATTGAGCGAGGCGAATCATGGCAAGCGCACTTAATACGCAGGTTTATGTGTCGAGGCTTTCATCTTCAGAGAAAAGCGAGTTATATAAGATTCATAATAGCTTTCCGGAAGCAAATATTCGGAAGATTTTTCAGGAAGCCATATCAGATGTACTGCTAGAGCGTCTCATTCTTGCTCAGGACTTTTATGAATCCAGCCGCCAATTGATCGGTTTGCCGGCATCTTCTGATAATGATCTGCGAACGGCTATTAATCGGGCTTATTATGCCGTGCATCACGCAATTCGAGTTCTTGTGTTGAAAGCAACAGAGAGTGAAGCTGACGGTCACGAACAAGCTATTCAGGAGCTTCGGCTGCTCTTAAAAAAGGACGATTTCCGCAGGCTCTCGGGATTAGAAGAGGATGTTATCCAGCAAGTCTCCGAAGCGCGCGACAATAGATGCGTTGCGGATTATTCGCCATTTAAGTATTCAAGAAGAGAAAAAAAAGATGAGCTCATTCCTATAACGGAAGGCAGTTGGAGAAAGGCTGCGGAGTTCAACCTTAGTGTTGCCAAAAAAATCGTTGCCGCTGCATACAGTGCGATCTGAGAGGTTAAGACGATATGCCTGCCAAGACAATAGATGATATCCTCGACGAGCTGGTTCAAAAAACCAAAGCCGAATTCTCAGAAGTTCCGATGGAGTTTTCTTCGCGCTTATATGCCGAGCATGCTGAATTGTGGATTTATATATTACAATTAGACGAAAAGATTCTTGATAAAATAAAGAAGTATGCAAAGGCAGAAGAACAGAGCCTCGCCAAGGATGATTTGCCAGTATGGATTTTTGTGAAGACTTGGACTGGACCATGGCCTGGAGGAGAATCGGAGGCAGAGCTCAAGGAAAAACGCGAAAAATTTTTGCAAAAACTGCCAACCCTCCGATCAATTATGAGTCAATGAAACAAATAAAGCTTTGAAATAAGAAATTGGCTGTTGATTATCATGGATTTGGTCTTGAATCTTGGCATTGGCAAAGGGCTACTCGCATGCGATTACGTTGCTCATTCTGCGGGCGGGATCAACACTCGGTCCGGACGCTGTTCAAGGGCTTGACCAACAAGGACGACCTGACCAGCGTCTATATCTGTGACGATTGCATTCAGCAATGCAGCGAACGTCTGCATCGAGAGCGCGTAGCGGAAGCGCATCGCGAATTCACCGACGCCTCGAGCCTCCCGACGCCTTCCGAGATCAAGGCCCAGCTGGACCAATACGTCATTTCGCAAGAGCAAACCAAAAAAATCCTGTCGGTCGCCGTTTATAATCACTACAAGCGCATCCTGTCGCCCACCCAAGTCAACGGCGATGAGGTGGAACTCGAAAAAAGCAACATCCTTCTGCTCGGCCCAACCGGCTCGGGCAAGACGTTGATAGCGCGCACGCTGGCCAAAATCCTCAATGTTCCCTTTGCTATCGCCGACGCCACCACGCTGACGCAAGCCGGATACGTCGGCGAAGACGTCGAAAATATCATCCTGAAGTTGTATCAGAATGCCGAGGGAGAGCGCGAACGCGCCGAAAAAGGGATCGTCTATATTGACGAAATAGACAAGATCGCCCGCACGACGCACAATGTCTCCATCACCCGCGATGTCTCGGGCGAAGGCGTTCAACAGGCTCTGCTCAAGATTGTCGAAGGAACGGTCGCCAACATCCCTCCGAGCGGCGGGCGCAAACATCCGCATCAGGAATACATCCAGATAGACACGTCGAATATCCTCTTCATTTGCGGCGGCGCCTTCACCAGCATCGAGAAGATCATCGAACGGCGCGTTTCGCAGCGCTCGATGGGCTTTGGCGCGGATATACGCAGCCGCGATGATCAAAATATCGGCGATATTCTGCGGCAGGTCACATTCCATGACTTGCTGCTCTTTGGCATGATCCCCGAGTTCATCGGCCGCCTGCCGATCGTCTCGACGCTCGATCCGCTGAGCAAGGACGATATGATTCACATCCTCACCAAGCCGCGCAATGCGATCATCAAACAGTATAAGCGCCTCTTCGACATGGAAGGCGTCGAACTGCACTTCACGCACGGCGCCCTGGAAGCCACCGCCATTCGCGCCCTTGAGATGAAAACCGGCGCCCGCGGCCTGCGTTCCATTCTCGAAGCGGTCATGCTCGACGTCATGTATGACCTGCCTGACCTGGCGCAGGAGAACTCCGAATGCCACCTCGACGAAGCCGCCATCCTGGGCGCCAAAAAGCCCGATTTCATCGCCCGCCAACCCAACGCCGACCTCGCATGAGTTTGTAGTTCCACGTTTGTAGTTCCACCTTTAGGTGGCGCTCGTAGTTCCAACTTTAGTTGGCGCTTGTAGTCCCAGCTCGCTATTATGAGCAAAGGACCTCAAGGACTACAAAGACCCCAAAGACCTTAAGGACCGCGAAGCCTGCAAGAGTCGCACAGACTGTATATTTTTAAGAAATAGTTTTGTGTTGCGCAATATCTCGTCATTGATGTCCTTGTGGTCCCTGTTGTCCTTGTAGTCCTTTGTCCACAAAACGCGCCGGCCCCACTCCCAGCCCCCCCAAGATCATCGCCTTATTGAAAGTAACGATCACCCCAACCGCAAACAGAACCAGAGCCGCCGACATCGGTATGAATCCCGGCAGATTATGCCAGGAAAACAAAATCATCGTGCGCGCCGCGAAGCCGATTCCCGCCGTCCCTCCAGCCAGGAAAAATCCCGGACGCCTTCGGATAAGCCCCACAGCGACAAAAACCGCGCATTCAGCCAGCGTTGCTCCCGCGCTCCATGCCATCGGCGTCGCGACATAGCGATACAAGCACGCGCATGCAATTGCCAGCGCCAGCGCATAACCGGCATTTTTGCCCGTCAGTTTTAATTTATAGTTCAGAAGCAACACGAGAAGGATCAGCGCCTGCGCCGCCTCCGGCATGTATCGCAGACTGTCATGCGGCAGCATCCAGAAAATTCCGATGATCGTACCGCCGCCGAACGCCAGCCACGTGAGGAGATTGCGCCAACGCCAGGCCGCTATTCCCGCAAGCGCCCATGCTACAGCCGCGATCATTATGGGGTGTTTACTCGCTTCAATAAACATCCTTTTGATCGCCCCGCCCGTTCGAATGCAATGCCAGCTTATGGCGCCGGCAAACCATTCAATCGCGTGGCTGAGCCAGGTGAAGAATGAGGCGATGCCATCGCAGACCCATATAAAAGCAATCATCATGCCGCTCAGTATTCTGCCGCCCAGCCTGACGCTGTCGTGCGCCGTCGCCTTGGTGAAATCGAATCGCCATAAGAAACATCCCGCCGCGACCGCCCCGATTATGCCAATGCGCCAAAGCGCGGCCCGATAGCGCCAGCGCTTCCAGAACCAGAAATAGAGGATGACGCCGGCGAGGGCGGTGAAAATCAGCGGGAGACCCGCTTCGAGAAACGCTGGAATCTCCGCCAACTTGCCAGGCCGGATTTCCCGTTGCGGATTGGCGAATCCCATGCTCGCGAGCGCGGTCAATGCCAGCAGCGCGTCTATTATCCGCAGGCGCTTGCGCGTTTCCATCCGGGGGAAGTTGCGCATCACGAAGACGGCCGCCGCCACCGCCATCGGCCCAAGATACGCCGCATGGAAAAACAGGCGGTTCAAGTTAAGGCTTTCGATCAGATGCAAGACGATGGCGCCGAGCGGAACGATGAGCATGGCGCGGTCAAGGCATGCGCCCTGCGAACGGGTCATATACTCCTCGCTCCGGTTTTGCGCGGCGAAAATCCCTTTGACCGCTGGCAGCAACAGCGCGAAGGCGGCGGGCGCCCAGGCGACCAAGTAATAAAAGCCGTCCTGCGAAAAGCCGGGGAGGGCCGGGTCCTTCAGCAGCGGGAATTCGCCGAGATAAACGAACGCGGCGGTGAAGAGAAATGCGTCCCAGGCGCCCGCGCGGATTTGCAGGCGCGTTCCCTTCAGAAAAATCCAGAGTTTGATCGGCGCGGCCAGAAAGCAGCAGGCGTTGACCATCAGCCCGCTGGCGCCGATATAGGCGCGCCCGTCAAACGAAATGACCGAGAAGCGGTTGCTGAAAAATGTCGGATCGAGCAGCAGCGCCATCTCTGTCAGCAACAGCATGAAGGCGTCGTCGAGCGCCTTCAGCCTGCGCGCGATCACCACCGCCGTCACGATCACCAGAGCTTCATACCCTTGCAACGCCAGCAGCGCCCGCAGCGGACGCCCGAAATCAATCTCCTTTCCGGCGGCGCTTTGCGGCGGCATCATTTGCCACGCGCCCAGCAGCATCAATGCCGCGCTGATCAAGTACCAATAATTGCGCTGCGTGATCCCGGCCAGCGCGCGCCGGACCAATTCGCCCAACGGCGCCTGAAGCAGCCCTTTCTCCGAATCAAGCCCCCAATCGCGCTTTTCATTATTCCCATAACTCCCAGAACTCCCATTACTCCCATCGCGATCTTCAGGAATGCCCCGCAAGGCCAACACACAGGCGCTTGTCGCATCGCTGCCCAAAACCGCTGACGCGATCTCGTACGGCGCCTCGCCGCTCGATACCACTGGCGTGCCATTCTGCGGCGCGCCTGCGTTTGGCTCTCTTGGATCCTCCATAATAGCGCCTCCTTCGCGATCTCAAAGGGCGCGGCTTCGCTCCTAGCGCGCTCTTGCCTCCATCAAAGCATCCATCTCTTTGACTTTGGCCTTTACGCCCTATAGGTCGCTCCAGAAGGACTAACGGTTCACGTGCAAATTCTATAATTCTTTGCGCTCTTTGCGGTGACAAAATGATAGGTCAAGGGCGCTTGAAATACCGCTCAAGAATGGCTTGCCAAACGTCAGCGTCCGGTTCATGATGGCTTATTCCTATGCTTTCATGTGGCAAAGCAGCGCCGCATGAACATCAGCGTCAATAAGGTGATTTTTTTTGATACGCGCCAAGCTTTGGCGCGAAAGGTGAAATCATGCTGACGATACTCAGATTCCTTGCGGTGGCTCGAATGGCTCGAATGGCGGCGACAGCGATGGTGATTGCTTGCGTTGCTTCTCTGTCTCAGGCGCAGATGGTTTCAGGGGCGAAGATGCCTGGCTATGGCGTCACACTTGGTCTCGATGCTGACCGCGAGTCGAAAACCTATAAGGCGCAATTCATCGAGGGCAGCGCGCCGGGCAACGTCCTGTGGCCGGGCGAGCAGGCCAGTTTCACATTTCAGATCGTGAATCTCTCGAATGAAGCCATTGCCTGCGATGGAACGGTCGAGGTGATCGCCTATGGGACAAAGGGCCGGCCCGGCGATATTTGGGTTCCGGACATGTTCAAGATCGGCGACTCCGACGCGCCGCAATCCGCAATCCGTAATCCGCAATCCGCAATACTTTGTCCTGTGCGCGCCAATGTCGCGGTAAAAGGTTTTCAGAACCTGACCGTCACGCCAAAGACCCCCGAGCGCTTCGGCGCATACACGCTGGTCGTGGACTTGGGCAAGAACGGACGGCGCTTTGTGACCTCTTACGTGCGCACGTTCAAGCCCGCCGAGATCCCCGTCCAGTATCCACAGCTGGCGCTCGACGTCTCGGATGTCAACGTCCTGAAGCGGCTGGGCGGTTTCCCAAACCGCATCGGGATCGGATACAAGCCGACGACCGACAAAGACTTCGATGCATGGTTCCAGAAGGAAGCCGCGAAACTGGAAGAGTTCAAGAAAGCGAATCTTCCCATCACGCTCGAAATCGGCTGCGGCGCATGGAAAGCGCCCGAGCAACCGTTGCAGCACGAACGTCCCTGGCTCGACGACAAGGGCGTCATGAAGGACGGCAAGAGCGACATCGCCTGGATGCCTTCGTATGATGAGGACTTCAAGAAATTCACCAAGATGTTCGTCACGAAATACGGTTGGCCCAAAGGTCCGATCAACGGCATCAAACTCTGGAACGAGCCTTGGGAAGGGATTTCGATTTCCGGCTGGGGCGCGGACATGATCCGCTATCGCGAAATTTTCCTCGCGCTGTGCGTGGCGACGCGTAACGCGTGCCAGGAGGCGGGCGTGCAGGTGCTCATCGGCGGCTGCGATTCATCGTCCAACACCTTCGATAAACTCTTCGCCGACGGCAGCGACGATTTCCTGAAGTATCTCGATTTCGTTTCGATCCACTATCAGGGCATGGCGCCGCCCTCGACGGTCAAGGCGTGGGTGGACCGCAAGAGCCCCAACGGGCGCGTGCGCGTGTGGGACACCGAGAGCTGGGTCGCCAATTGCGATGACCGCGTCGCCGCCGTGATCGCGACGAATCTTTCGACCGGGCACGACCGCGCCGTGGGCATCTATGGCGGCAACATCTGCACCGAATGGCACTCGACGGGCGCCGACATGCTCACGGAAGGCGGCAAAAAGAAGCGCATCAACGTCACGCATACCTGGTCCGTGGCCGCGTCGGTCGGCGCCGCGAATTACTTCATCGGCGAGCGCCGCTTCAAGGAACTGCTTTTCAAGAACGGCCTGCCGTGGGTGATGATTTTCAACGGCCTGCCCGGCGGCGACGGCAAACCGAATCCCGAAGACGGCACAATCGTCGTGGTGGGCGACATCGGCGAGGAGTTCGGCGCCGATAGCGTGCTCTTCCGCACGGCGCGCGGCCTCAAGGAAATGGCGCACAAGGCCGAACTGAAAAAAGAACTCGCCGCGCTGCCCGTGGATGGGGAGACAAATGCGACTACGAGTCCAACTGCGAATGCGAAGAAGCGGCAGGAACTTGAAAAGCAGATTCGCAAACTCGAACCTCTGAGCGGCGCCATGATGACGCTGTCAGCCAGCGGCGACCGCTTCAGCCTTTATGATTTCTATGGCAATCCCGTTCCTTCGCAGGATGGAAAAATCATCGTTCCGCTGGATCATCGCGGATTCTTCCTGCGCGCCGACGGCGGGCCGGATTCCTTTGCGGCGCTCGTGGAGGCAGTTCGCTCCTCGCGCGTCGCTGGCATCGAACCGCTGGCCACTGTCTGCCATGACATGACCGCGCCCATCGCCGGCAAGCCCGCCCTGCGCCTGGAACTGACCAACGTGCTCAACCGCAAAATCAAAGGGAATCTCGAAGTCTCGCTGGGCGCTCTCAAGATCGAAGCGCCCGCGTCGCTCGCCTTCGACGCCAACGAAACCAAGCAGGTGGAAGTGATGGTTGTAGCGGGCGAAGCGGCGCCCGGCAACGTCTATCCCCTGAAGTTGCGCTTCGACGCCGGGAAGGACGGCGCCGCCGAACACGAGGAAGACATGCACGTCAACTTCATCGTGCGCCGCACGATCAAGGTGGATGGACAGTTGGACGATTGGAAAGACGTCCTGCCGCAGATCATCGCGCCGCCGGACGCATCAGGCCCCACCTTGACGGAAGCGGCCTGGTTCCCATTCAAGAATTTCGACGCTTCAGCGAAGAAAGGCCTGGCCACCGGATATCTGGCCTATGACAGCGATAATTTTTATATCGTTGTCAAAGCCGCGGATGATACGCCCGACGAAGGAATGCCGCGCTTCGAGACGCTTGGCGACGAAGAGTTTTTCTATCCCGAAGTAAGCTATTCAAAACCCAAGGAAGGCCAGAAAGAATTGAAATGGCCCGAAGGCGTGCGGCGCTATTCCTATCGCAAGGGGCCGGAACTACCCGCCGGCAATGCGCCGAATCACGACAACGTCCAGATCGCTTTCAACGTCCTGCCCGCCGCCGCCAAGCCCGCGTATCCCTGCCCGCCCGGCACGATGCCCGGCTACATCGCCTACAGCGACACCGACTACGAATACGCCCTGAATCCCGTTGCCCAAAAATACGGCGGCGGCGAAGAAATCTGGCGCCTCGCCGTCCCCGGCATGCCCCACAAGCATTTCTATCCGCGCCAGCCCAAGTCGCCCTTCGATGGCCCGGTCAAAAAAGGCCAGCTCAAATTCCGCCGCGACGGCTCAACGCGCATCGTCGAGGCGGCGATCCCCTGGTCCGAAATCCCCGAAGTCAAAAAGCGTCTCGACTTGGGCCAGCCCATCAAGTTCTCCTTCCGCGTCAACGACAACGCCGGCGGCGGTTGCATGGAACTCTCCCGCAACCGCAGCGTCGCCAAGCGCAACGCCTCCTTCCACGTTGACTGGGCCGAGCATTGGGCTAATGAATTGGAGTTTGGGTTTGAGCGATAATTGCTCTGTCCGCAATAGTTCTGTCAGCTTATGGGATGTCTTCAACCCAAAGGACGTGGGGAGCGTGAGGACTGGCGGCAAGAATATTATAGTTCCGTTTGTCGGCGGTGACCACTTGCCCGTTCTGCAGGATCGCCAGCGCCAGATACAGGCAATCGTACATGCCACACTGAGTCTTGGCCGCGAGATCGAAAGCGGAATCGCGCAAAGATAGCGAAGAATGTTTCTGCATGGGAACGCTATGAAAAGCCGTGCGGAAGGCCTCAGCCTTGGGGACGCCGATATCGCCCCGGCGAACATGCTTCAGTATGATGCTGTCTATCTCATATAGAATAAAGTCAGGGGCATGAAGATGATGCCCTCTGCCGAGCGCGCGTTGGGCGGCGTCCGAATAGACTTCCGCAAAATACCATTTTGCGGCGACGCTGGCATCAATGACAAGGAGGCTCATTGGCCGCGAATCTCCCGAAGGAGTACCGCGCTATCGGCGACCAAACGGCCTTTGAAGCCACGGCGAAGGCGCGCAGCCAGCTTGCGCGCCGCATCCGGATTCGCGCGCGCCGCTTCCTCCAGTATTATCCGCGCTTCGGCCTGCACGGTTCGTCCCTGGCTCGCCGCCCGGCTTTTCAGGCCTGCGATCACTTTGTTGTCCAAATTTCGTAACGTGAGTTGCGCCACAATCATCCGCTCCTTTCCGAGTGAACAATGGCGAAAGAATAGCGCTGCTAGAGGGAGAGTCAAGGGAATTGGGGTTTATGGATGATCTTATGCGTTTCATCTGGCAGAAGAACCTCTGCCACAACGGGCGCGCGATTCCCCCGCAATGCCTCGCACAACCGGCGATGCAATTCCTCGAAGGAAATAAGGGCGTATTCCTCTCCTGTCAAAATCAGAAGAGGGCCTGGGTATTCCTGGGGGCTTCGTTCCGTTCCTTTTATGGAGTTCTCGGTTACGAAGACGACAGCTCGCATGTATTGGCTTTCACCATTTTCGTCGGTCTCGATTTCGGGCGGCAGAAAGGAGGCAAAGGGATCGCCGTCCTCGTATCCATTCCCAGGGGTGGGCGAGCCGATATAGGCCGGAACGCCTTGCGCCCTTACTTGTATCCATTCGCAGCCGGCGTAATCGTCTCCATATTTTGGGAACTTCAAGGTCCAGAGTGTTGCGTAGATGCTCATCGTTTTATGCCTTTGTTTTTTTTCGCCATGAACCGCCGGCTCAGCGTTTCCTCTGTTCTGTAATCTTTATATCCAACGACAAGAAGTTTCCCGCAATGTCTTTGCCATTAATGGTCAACGTCGCGCCGGCGGCTGGTTTGACGCTATAGCGCGCCTCGCCGGTGGTCTTTTCATCGTCATAGCGGATAATGCGGCTCAATCCCACCGTGCTGGCGTCGTCGTCAGCAACCGAGAGCGCATTGACCTTAGGTTTTATCCATTCCTCGAACGCCACGATGAGCAGTTTCGGCTCAACGGGCGTGTTGTCGTCCTTGAGAACGGTCCACTCGAACGACCGCTCGAATCGTCCCTTGCCGGCGTCATGGTTCCAGCGAGTATTCCTCACAAAAATGCGATAACCGGGCGGCATCCGCGGCGCTACTTCATTTTGGAATTTTTGGGGCAGGGCTTGATCGGTGATCAGCGGACTGGGCTCGAAAGACGTCCTGTATTTCCACCATACGGCAAGCAAGAGCGCCCCTGCGCAAACGACGCATAGAGCTCCTAGAAGGAGCAGAGTCAGGATTTGACGGCTGGACATGAGAGTTCCTTTCTGCTTGAGGGAGTATCTTTTATTCCATGAGTCGAACTCCGCATTTGCTGCAAAACTTGGGGCTCATCTTGTTTCCAATATATCCCTCACAGGACGGACAGCGCCAGTTTATCAAGGAGAATACGGCAATGCCCAGAATTACTGCGATACAGATGAGGGCGACGCCCTTCTCTGAAAGCCCACCAATGACAAATCCATTCGCCATTGGAAGGATTGCCGCAATCGCCAGAATGGTTGCGATCCACTGACGGATCTGGCGCTTCCTGAATTCAGCAATGATGTCTGCATCAGGTTTTTGATCCTCCATTTTCAATCCTTTCCTTGAAGAATTCCGCAATCCGGGGCGCTGCATTTCCCAGCGTCTCCAGCTTCCCGCGCATGGGAGCGCTCTGTGGTCCCGAAGCGCCTTGCAGCTTTGACATGTCAACCGCAAGCTGTTCCACCTTCGTCTTCTTGTCTTTCGTCGAGACAAGAAAAACAGCTCCTTTGCGAAGGTCGAATCGCTGGCCATCTACCTTTACGGCGCCATCGGTTCCGTCACTCGTGCTGCAAGACCACTTGATCTTGCGTCCGTCTATCGCATGCAGTTGTCCGCTAGATGTACCCCCGCCGCTACTGGAAGCGCCCCCCGAACAACCATTGGCTGCCAAGACCATGTAAACGCGCCCGTCGCATCTCAGCGATTCGATTTGGTATCCCGGTCCGCCTTCGCCGCCCCCGCCCCAGCCATGGCTTTGACCTTGCCACCCGCGGCAGCCCCAAGATAGAAAACCGGCGCCGGCGCAAAGAGCGATGGCGGCGTAACTTCCAAGGACTCGTTTCATTATAAGAAACCTCCTTCTGGCGCTCTGCTATAATTCAATGCGCATCATGCGCCGATGGGCGCGTTTGCCAGCTTTACGCTGGGGTTCCCGGGCGCCAAGGGTGGGTTGGGATTGGAGCTGGGCAAGCCGGCCGATCAGAATGTTTTCATCGGATTGGAAAGCCACGAAACTGGAATCTTTGAAGCCTTGCCATTCAGCGAGCGCATGGGCGATGAGCGGGCGCGCTTCGAGGTGGAGGCGGAGCGCGCGGATCAAGAACGAAAAGCCAGGATTGTTCCCTTCGCGCGCGAAGCCATCCGCCGCGAATTCCGCGTGGCGACGGACGCTTGGATCGCCGGCGATTTAACCTTCCGCGTCATCTCGCCGGTTCATCCGATTCCCGATCCTGAGGCGACGGCATCGGCGGCAGTTGTGGAAACATCGGCGACTGCAGCAGCGGCAATGGCGGCAGCGGATGAGGAGGAATTGAAGCGAGCGCTGCTTCCCGCGGTGCTGGCGGAAGCGACGGTGGACAATCGGCGCGGGAAAATCGCGCGGCGGGTGTATTTCGGTTATTCGGGCAATGATCCCTATAGCGGCATGAGGCGGCTCGATGACGTCACGGGCGGGAAGATCGTCGGAGTGGGGCAGGGGCGCTGCACGGCGATTGCGACGCGCGATACTTCCGTCCGCTCATCGCTGGCGTTTTCCATTGAGGAAGCCATCGCGCCAAGGATTCCGGAGAACCACGTTTTCGGATTGGGCGGTGTCGGCGCGCTGGTGGCCAGCGTCCCAGCCGGCGAGAAGCGCGCGTTTCGATTTGCGATTTGCTTTTATCGCGGCGGCATCGTGACGGCGGGCATGGATGCGTCGTATCTCTATACGCGCTGCTATCGTAACATCGAGGAAGTGGCCGCATACGGGCTGGAGCATTTCGATGAATATGTGGCTTGGGCTGCCAAAGCCGAGAAGAAAATCGAAGACTCCGGCCTCTCGGGCGATCAACGCTTCATGATGGCGCACGCGATCCGCAGTTACTACGGCAGCACGCAATTGCTCGAATGCGGCGGCAAACCGCTCTGGGTGGTGAACGAGGGCGAATACCGCATGATGAACACCTTCGATCTGACGGTGGATCACCTCTTCTATGAGATGGAGATGAATCCCTGGACCGTGCGCAATGTCCTGGAGTGGTATGTGTCGCGCTACAGCTATTGCGACAAGGTCCGCTTTCCGGGCGGCAAGGCGGAGTATCCCGGCGGCGTCAGCTTCACGCACGACATAGGCGTGGCCAATACGTTCTCGCGCCCCGGCTACTCGGCTTATGAGCTCTTCGGACTGGATGGATGCTTCTCGCACATGACGCACGAGCAGCTGGTGAACTGGATTTTGTGTGGCGCCGTCTATATCACGGGCGCTCGCGATACCGCCTGGCGCCAGCGGATGCTGCCGATCTTCAAAGACTGCCTGCAAAGCATGCTCAACCGCGATCATCCCGATCCGGCGCGGCGCGACGGCGTGATGAATCTCGACAGCTCGCGCACAAACGGCGGAGCGGAGATCACAACGTATGACAGCCTTGATGTTTCGCTCGGTCAGGCGCGCAACAACCTCTATCTCGCCGTCAAATGCTGGGCCGCCTATCTCGCATCGGAAAAACTTTTCAATGAAATCGAAAACCGTGATTTGGCGAGCGAAGCCGGCGCCCAGGCCGAACGCTGCGCCGCAACGCTCGTGTCCAAAATGACGCCCGGCGGCTATCTGCCCGCCGTGTTTGAGAAAGATAACGATTCAAAAATCATTCCCGCCATCGAGGGGCTCGCGTTTCCCTATTTTACCGGTTGCCAGGAAGCGCTCGATTTGGAAGGGCGTTTCGGCACGCTCATCCAGACGTTGTGGCGGCATATCGAAACCGTGTTGGCGCCGGGCGTTTGTCTGTTTCCCGACGGCGGATGGAAGATATCCTCAACGAGCGACAACTCCTGGTTGAGCAAGATTTATCTTTGCCAGTTCGTCTATCGCCGGCTGCTGGGATTTGACTGGGGGCAAGCCGGCGCCGCCGCGGATGCAGCCCATGTCGGATGGCTGCTCGATCCGCGCAACGCTTATTGGTGCTGGAGCGATCAGATCGTGGGCGGGATCGCGAAAGGCAGCAAATACTACCCGCGCGGCGTCACCGCCATTTTGTGGATGCTGGAATAGCTGAATGGGCATTTGGGCGGATTCCCCCGAAGGGGGTTGACAATCATAGCCGTGGGGGTAGCGAAGCGAACCCACGGTGGCAGCAGGTCGAATTGTCGGTCCCCGAAGGGGGCCAACGTCGTCATCACAGCAAATCCGACACGTCCTGTGAACTCCCGCCGGCCGTTCGATTTGTGTTGGCCCCCTTTGGGGACCTCTTTTCACACGCATCGTTTCCGTGGGTTCGCTGCGCTTCACCCACGGCTATGATTGTTCTCCCCTTCGGGGGACTCGTGTACTACGCACAAGGATGCCAAATACTATCTCCCCCTTCGGGGAACAAATGCCCAGACTCCGGATCTTCGGGGGACGAATGCTCAAGTTCCGGGCTTCCGCCCGGCGATTGAGGAGGAGACGCCCGGGAGGAATTCCCAAAATCGCGCTTGACACTGCGGCGGGGGCTGGCTAATATACGACTAGTTTGATCGTTATTCATTGGGCGGCCCTGCATGAAGATTTCCAAAAAAACGGATTACGCGTTGCGCGCCCTCTTCACGCTCGTCGAGCATGAAGGGCGCGGGCCGATTCCCATCCGCGAACTGGCGCGGCGCAACGACGCGCCCAAGCGCTTCATGGAACACATCATGCTCGACCTGAAGTCCCAAGGGTGGGTGGGAAGCGTTCCGGGAAAAAGCGGCGGATACGTCCTGGCCAAAAAGGCGTCGAAGATCACCGTTGGCCAAATAATCAGGCACTTCGACGGCTTGATGGCGCCCATCGGCTGTGTCTCGGTCAGCCAGCATGAGCGATGCAGCCAGGAACCAGTTTGCCGTTTCCGCCGTCTGTTCCTCGAAGTTCGCAACGACTATACGCAGCGGATGGACAAACTGAGTCTGGCGGCGATATTCACGGGGCGACCCGTCCGGCGCGAAGAAGTGTTCGACATGCAGTTGATCAGCGGCGCCGGCATTTAATACGATTTGATATTAACGCTAAAAATTATCGTTAATAAAATTTGTGAGGAGGTAATCGCTATGGCGAGGAAATCAAAGACGGCGTCTGGAAAATCGCCGCAGGCTTCATCGGGTAAGGTGGCAGCAGTCGCGCGCCTGCTGCATGGCGCGACTTACGCGAGCGTCATCGAGACAACTTATAATACGCCGCTCGTGAGGATCAATCGCATCATTCCGCGCGAGCATGCGGCCGTCTATGGCAAGCTCGAATTCTTCAATCCCTGCTCGAGCGTCAAAGACCGCATCGGCCGCTCGATGATCGAACAGGCCGAAAAAGACGGCATCCTGACGCCCGAGACGAGCATCATCGAGCCGACGAGCGGCAATACCGGCATTGCGCTGGCGTTTGTCTGCGCTGCCCGCGGGTACCATTTGACGTTGACGATGCCCGAGTCCATGAGCCTGGAGCGGCGGGCGTTGCTGAAGGCACTGGGAGCCGAATTGGTGTTGACGCCCGCCGGCGAAGGAATGCGCGGGGCGATCGAGCGCGCGCAAAAATTGGCGGAGACCACGTCCAATGCCTGGATTCCGCAACAGTTCGAGAATCCGGCCAACCCCCGAATCCACGAAGAGACGACCGGGCCGGAGATTTGGGAAGACACCAAAGGCGAAGTGGACATCCTGATCTCCGGAGTGGGGACGGGCGGCACGATCACGGGCATCAGCCGTTTCATCAAGCCGCGCAAAAAATCCTACCAAGCCATCGCCGTCGAGCCGGCCGAGTCCCCCGTGATCTCCGGCGGCAAGGCGGGGCCACACAAGATTCAAGGCATCGGCGCCGGCTTCATCCCGAAGAATCTGGATATGTCGCTCGTGGACGGTGTCGAGTTGGCGACGGCGCAGGACGCCGTGACCTGGGCGCGCCGCGCGGCGAAAGAGGAAGGCTTGCTCGTCGGACTGAGCAGCGGCGCCGCGCTGAGCGTGGCCGCGCGCCTGGCCGCGCGTCCGGAGAATAAAGACAAGAATATCGTTGTCATCCTGCCCAGCTTCGGCGAACGCTATCTTTCGACGATACTGTTTGAGAATATGGCGTGATTTTAGATGAGGCGAAATTTGAGGGGAGCAAGGGACCTATGGGACTTACAGGGCCTATGGGACCTATGTGAGTGTTAGGATTTGAGGGGAAACCTGGTTAAAGCGCGCTAGTTGCGCGAGCGCTATTAAAGGGGAATATTTCATGAAGTTTGCCACCAGAGCCATTCGTGTTGGACAATCGCTCGATCCGGCGACGCGCGCGGTGATTCCGCCGATTCATCCGTCGGTCACTTATGCTTTCAATGAAATTGAAAAGCATTCGGGATTTGAATACAGCCGCACCGGCAATCCAACGCGCGCCGCTTTCGAGCAATGTCTGGCATCGCTTGAAGAGGCGAAATACGGTTTGGCATTCGCATCCGGATCGGCGGCGACCGACGCGGCGCTATGCGTGTTGAAGTCGGGCGATCACGTCATCGCAGGCAATCACCTCTACGGCGGCACCTACCGGATTTTTGAGACGCTGTATAAGCCGCGCGGCATGGCTTTTACTTATGTGGACGGCGACGATCCGCGCAATTTCGAGCGCGCGCTGACGCCGCGAACAAAAATGATCTGGATCGAAACGCCCACCAATCCGCTCCTGAAGTTGATTGACATCGCTGCCGTCGCCGCGATCGCGCGCCGCGCGGGAGCGATCCTCGTGGTGGACAACACCTTCGCCACGCCCTATTTCCAGCAACCGCTCACCTTCGGCGCCGAAGTGGTTCTTCACAGCACAACCAAATACGTCAACGGCCACTCCGACGTCCTCGGCGGCGCGCTGGCGACCAACCGGCAGGACTTATATGCAGCGTGCCAGTTTTATCAGAACGCCATCGGCGCCGTTTTGGGGCCATTCGATTCATGGCTG
>JAPLSP010000146.1 GCA_026398575.1 Candidatus Sumerlaeota bacterium
GAAGCAAAGCCGCCCCTATCTCCATCCCATTCCTCCCAGCCGCATGATCCAGATATGCAAAAAACTCACAGCCAAGGCGAAGAGCAATCCGCAACCGCTCTACTTTGCTCCAATCCGCAATCCGCAATCCGCAATCCGCAATCCGCAATCCCTAATCGTCAATCGTCAATCGTCAATCGTCAATCGTCAATCGTCAATCGCCAATCGTCAATCGTCAATCGTCAATGGCAGCAAATAATGGCCTATGCCTTGGGAGTGTTCGCGATGTGGGGACTTTTTCTGCTGCTCAATTATCAGCGCCATGGCAGCGCGCTGCCCGCCTATCTGCATCCGGAATGGTATCGGTATGAAGGCTCGATCTTCGCCGCCGTGGATAAAGGCCCCAAGCCTTACTATTCCGTCGCGTCGCGGCTCTATCACGTCACGCTGGGGCATTATGGCGTATTACTGATGACACCGCTGCTGGCGTTTGCCGTCTGGGGCGCGCTGGCTCGCTGGCGCAGGCGAAAGGACTTCGAGCCGTTGATGGTCGTTGGCTGTGCGGCGGCGTTGCTTTTGGGCGTCGCCCTCAACCCAAGCGCCCAAGGCCATGACCTCGGAGGCGGCAGTTATGGATTGCGCTGGTTCACCGCGCTCTATGCGCCGCTGTTTCTATATCTACCGGCGGCGGCGGCGATGTTTTGGGGGTTCGGGGTTCGGGGTTCGGGGTTCGGAGAAGGCTGTTCCGAGTTCCGAGTTCCGAGTTCCGAGTCAGTAACTGAGCCTCCGGCCTCAATCGTCAATCGTCAATCGTCAATCATCAATCATTTCCGCCAGGCTTTGTTTATTCTATCAGCTGTCTTCTCCGTCGCCGTCGCATTCATTGGCGTCTGGATTTCGCCTTGGCCGCACAATGCCATCTCGCCCTATCCGTTTCTGGATAATTTATGTGCGGCGGCGCTGAACAACACTGCGCCGCCGCACCCGATTGTGGAATCAATCATCCGCAATACGAGTGTGGATTTGGGGCTTTCCTATCACGATCTTGGGACGATTTATCTGCGACGAAGTTTTTATGAGCAAGCGGTTGCGGCCTTTGAGCGCGCGCGCAGCTATGCGCCGGATCGCATCGAGACACCCTTCCTCATGGCTCAGGCGCTCGAGCGGTGCGGACGCCTGGAACCCGCCGCCCGCATACTTCAAGAGTTGCTGCGCGCGCAGCCGGAGCATGCCGGCGCGCTCAATCTGCTGGGCATCATCCTGATCCGCGGCCAACAACCGCGCCAGGCTTTGGAGATATACGACCGCCTGCTGGCGAAGAATCCGAATCACATCAGCGCGCTGAACAATAGCGCGATGATCCTGTCTGCCGACGGCCAAACCACCGCCGCGCTCGAACGCTACGACCGCTCGCTGTCCGTCAGCCCCGGCAATTTCGAGGCGCTTTATAACAAGGCGTTATTGATGGAAAAACTGGGGCGGCGCGCCGAAGCGGCGAACTTGGCGCGCCAGGCCTTGGAGCGCCGCCCGGATCATAAAGGCTGCCAGGCGCTGGCCAACCGGACGCAGCCATAGCGCCTGCATGCGAAGAGGCCGGCGGCGGCAGCCGCTTCTATCGTCCCATAAGAATCAGCCGGATCAGGTCTGCGATGTCTATCCATCCATCGCTGTTGGCGTCCGCGCTCTGCTTCGCCTCCGGAGAGAGCGTTCCTCTTCCGGCAAGGTAGTTTCTCACTTTGTCCGACAACCGGGAAAGATTCCGCAAGACTGAGATATTATTCGCGCTATAGTTTGCCACGATCAAGTCCATGGCGCCATCGCGGTCCAAATCCGCCGCCGCGATCGCGCTGGAAAGATTGCCGGCGCGATAAACTTCGCCTTGAGTGTAGGTTCCATTTGCGTTCCTGTGATAGATCGCAATGGAGCTTGGGATACCGCTTGGGCTGCCTCCGGCGGTTACTGCAATCTCCATTACCCCGTCGCCGTCCAGATCGGCCACCGTAAGCCCTCGGGCGAAGGTCAGTGTGCCGGTACTGATCGCGTCGTCAAACGTCCCATCGCCTTTGTTGTGGAAAAACGACAGCTTGGCTTCGGGACTATTGACAAGCGCTAAATCATTGCGACCATCCCCGTCCAGATCCGCCGCGATAATCTTGCAGGGCACAAAACCGGCGGTATAGCAGGTGGACGTGGGGAAGACGCCGTCGCCGCGATTGAGCAGCACAACCACATGCGACGTGAAACTGTATCCCCGGTCAATCAACGCCAGATCGGCCAGTCCGTCACCGTTCAAATCTGCCGCCGCGATATCCGAGCGCTGCATCACGGGATAAACCATGTCGGGCGCAAAAGTCCCGTCCTGATTGTTAAATGCCACATGCCCGTCGGCCGAGGCCAGATCGGGCCATCCGTCGCCGTTGAAGTCGGCGGTCGCAATCGGCCCCATTCCCGTGAAGCTGGTGGCTTGATCCGTGAAGGTTCCATCTCCCTGGTTGTGCAGCATTCGAAGCGAGCTCGGCAGGCCATTGTCAAGCGCGACGGCGATATCGGAATGGCCGTCGCGGTCGAAATCGGCGATGGCGACCGACGTGTAGTAGTAGCCATAGGGCTTGTATGTCACGCCGGGCGCAAACGTTCCGTCTCGCCGGTTGAGCAAGACGTTAACCTCGGATACGAAAGAAGCGGGCACGGCAAGATCGAGCCATCCATCGTTATTGAAGTCCGCGATCCCCACCGCTTCGGGCCGATGGCCTGTAGCATAGTTAACAAGCCCCGCAAAGGCGCCATCGCCGTGATTGAGGAGGACCGACACGCCATGCGCCCTGAAATCCGCGGTCACAATATCCACGGCGCCGTCGCCGTTCAGATCGCCCGTCGCCATGCCCCATGGGCCTTCGTCAACCCCATAGCTGGCGGTCTTTGTGAATGTCCCGGCGCCGTCATTATAGAGCACTGTGACTTCCTGCGAGTATTCGCTGACGGCGGCCAGGTCCACGAAGCCATCGCCATTGAAGTCCGCGGCGCATGTTTGCTTGCCGCCATCGCCCATGTGATAACTGTGAAAGCCGCCAAAGGTCGCGTCGCCGTTGCCAAAGAGACAAATAAAAGATTCCGATCTCGAAGTATGCCCCGCCAGATCCATGCGCCCGTCGCCGTCCAAATCCACCGCGATCATGGAGTCGGGGGCCGCGGATACGCGGCTCACAACCGTAGTGGGAAAATCCCCCAGTCCGCCATTAACGTAAACGGTGACGCTGTTGGGGAAGTAGCCAATGGGAACCGCCAAGTCTATGAATCCGTCGCCGTTGAAGTCGCCCGCCGCCACCGAATCCGGCGGATATGGCGTATAAGGAAGGCTGAGATTCACCGTGGGCGCGAAGGTTCCGTCGCCACGATTGAGCAATACCGAGATCGCAGGCGCGCCTGTCATGATGGCCAGATCAGGATGTCCATCGTTGTTTAGATCGGTGACCGTGATCCCCAGAGGCCACGTCGCCGTCGGATAGCTGGTCGAAGTCGGAAAGGTCCCATCTCCGTTGTTATGCAGGATCACAACGCAACTGGATTGCCCGTCCGTGATGGCAAGGTCAAGGTGACTGTCGCCGTCGAAATCCGCCGCCGCGAACCGAGAAGCATCGGGCCAGGCAGGATATTGAACCGGCTCGCGGAAAGTCCCATCGCCTTTGTTGATCAATATCGAGGGAGGATCGCTCGCTACAACCAGGTCGAGGTGGCTGTCGCCATTAAAGTCCCCGGTTATGACTGAGACAGGCGTATATTTAACGCTATAAAAGGCGGCTGTCTCGAAGAGCGGCTGCGCCGGCAGCGGCGAAATCAGCAAGACCATCAGGACCATCGCCCAGAGAAAGCAACGCTTCCATCGGTTGCTTTCATGGGCGGCCAGAAGAAAGAAGTTTGCGAATCGCGTCTGCCAGAAATCATTGCGCATTGCTCAGTCTCCTTTTTCAGTCTATGCTTTTTTTATAGCTTCTCGCAATTCCTTGAACCGCTCCATAATATTCAAATGCTGTGTGCAGACTTGCTCGCAGTGGCCGCATTCCGTGCATTGATCCAGCGTTTTATCCAAATCCCCGATGCCCCAATGATATTTGAGATGGTTTTTCGTGTCCTGCGCCTTCTGCGTCAGCTTCCAGAGGTTATAGGCGTCCATCAGCCGCGGAACCTGAAGCCCGGCGGGGCAAGGCTGGCAATAGCCGCACATCGTACAAAGGTTCTCGAACGATCCCAGGACGCGCTTCTTGACGGCTTCGATATCCGCCTCCGTCAGCCGCTTATATCGCCGCACCGCTTCGAGCGCCTCATCCACGTCCTTCGTGTTGCGAAAGCCGACAATCGAAGTCGTCAGGCCCGGATATGACAGATTGAAGCGCAGCGCCGCTTCCAGAACCGAGCAGTCCTCCTGCTGCCGGATGCAGGCGAAGCGATCGGGATATTGCGTGATCAGCCCGCCTCCGAGCGGATTCATGGCCACAACGCCCAGCCCGCGCCGCGCCGCCGCTGCAATCCCCTGCTGGCGGATGGGGAAGTTGGCCGCGCAGAAACCAAACAGGATTCCTTCAAACTCCGGATAAGCGTCCAGCATCGCTTCGATCTCTTCGCCGCGCATGTGAGAAGATACAGCGATATGGCGGATCAAACCCTCTTCCTTCAGTTTGATGAAGTTTTTGATGACGCCGTCTTTCTTGCGTTCTTCCAGCCCTTCGCGGCTCAGGACGCACCAGACGTGATAGAAATCAATGGCGTCCACATTGAGTCGCTTGAGGGAGGTTTCCAATTCGCGGCGGACGTCGCCCATTTTGCATGAGAAGGTTTTGGTCGCGATAATGGGCTCCTGTCCGCTCTTGCGCTTCTTCATTTCCTTCACGGCGCAGCCTACGATTTCCTCGCTTTTGTCGCCGCAATAGCCCGGCGCGGTATCGAAATATGTGACGCCGCCGTCATAAGCGCGCAGGCAAACCTCCGCCATATCATCCACGTCGTTTGGGCGTTCGAATCGCATTCCCCCGAACCCCAGCGCGCTAACCTCAATGCCGGTTTTGCCGTATTGCCGGTAAATCATTGGATCGGGTATCTCCTTGTAAAATGTAAATTGTAAAATGAGAAATGAGAAATTGAAAATGAGGCCGCACGCGACAGGCAAATGATTAAGAGCTGCATAGGGCTGGCGCCGGGATAGGTTGTCATTTTACATTTCTCATTTTTCATTTTCCATTTTACATTATAATATCTTCGTCTTAGTATTTTCGAATACTAACCCTTCGGCGGCGCGCTATTTCCCAGTTGAACCGGCCCTTGATCCGCCCTTAGCATGACAAACCGCGCTCCGCGCATGGAAGGTACCAGGAGGAAAGGCGCTCAAAGATGCAGTTGGATAAACGCCCGCGCAATATAGGACCGTTCCGAGCGGCGGCGATCTTATATGGCGATTGGGGCACAAGTAAAGCCTATACCTTGGGCATCGCCTTTGCTTTGGCGGGCTATTCCAGTTTCCCCCTGCTGGTGGCCATGGGGGTATTGACGGCGCTGGTCGGCCTCAACTACTACTGGATTTGCTCGCATTATCCTGACGGCGGCGGCGTCTATTCCTCGGTACGCGACCGCTCGCGTCTGATCGCGGTGATCGGCGGCCTGCTGCTGATGGCCGACTATATTGTCACCGCCTCCTTGTCCGTATTGGAAGGCTTCAACTATATCGCCCTGATGCTGAAAACACAATTGGGCGTGATGCTGCCGAATCCGTTTCTGTGGGCCATTGGTTTCATCACGTTCCTGGGAGCGGTCAACTGGTGGGGACCGCGCCATAGCGGTTCGATGGCGATTCTGCTGGCGATTCCGGCTTCATTGGCGGCGATGGCATTGGCGGCCTTCGCGGTTCCCTATCTGCGCGAGGCGCATTTTGAGTCGTCCGGGCGAACGTTCGGCCAAAATTGGGGCGTATTTGCAGGCATCATTCTGGCGTTGTCGGGCGTGGAAGCCGTCTCGAACATGACCGGCATCATGGTTCCCGATCCGCAGAAAGATCCGGACAAGCCCGTCACCGTCAAGCGGACGTCGGCGCTGGCGATTCTTGTCGTCGCCGCGGAAGTCGTCGGCCTGACGATTTTTCTGGCTTATGCGATGCAAGCCACGCCGAATCTGGATCCCAAGTCCACGGACGCGATGCTGGGCCAGATGGCGCATCATTTTGGCGCGAGGACTTTCGGGGAAGCGTGGGGCGCCCATTTCGCCTTGATCGTCAGTTTGCCGACGTCGCTGCTGCTGCTCAGCGCCGGCAATACGGCCATTGTCGGGATGGTCTCCGTTCTCTATATGATGGCCAGCGATCGCGAGATGCCTTCGGGCTTCGGCAAGATCAATCGCCATGGCGTTCCCAAGCTGCCGCTGCTCGTTTCAGCCGCGCTGCCCTGTCTGGTGCTGATGTTTGTCCACAAAGTCGAGGGACTGGCCGCGCTGTATGCGATCGGCGTGGTCGGCGCCATCGCGATCAATCTGAGCGCCAGCAGCAGCAATTTCCGGCTGAAAATGAATCCCCTTGCCCGCGGGATCATGGCCTGCACGGCGGCGGTGATGCTGGTCATCTGGCTGACCGTGGCCGTGGAAAAGCATGAAGCTCTGGTCTTCGCCGTGACGATCATCGCGCTCGGCCTGATGGCGCGCTCGTTTATCTTCGAACGGCGCCAGGCGCGCGAAGAACGGGCGTTGCGCGAAATGATGGGAGTCGAATTGGCGCCTTCCGCCAATGGAAACGACAAGACCCGCATCCTGGTGTCGCTGCGCGGCGTGACCGAGACGCTGCGCTTTGCCATCGAAGAGGCGCGGATGCGCAATGGACGGTTGGGCATCCTGTATGTGCGCGAAGTTCAAGTCATGATCCCCACCGAGGCGAACTTGCAGGAAGACGCGGAGGCGATGACGATCTATGCCGCGGTCAAGACCGTGGCCGGCGATGTTCCATTCGATTTTATTTATCGCGTCAGCCACAACGCGCCGGATATGATCCTGCAGGTCACGCGCGAAAGCCGGTGCGATTATCTCATTCTGGGCGCGAGCGCGGAGGGCGCGCTGAATAAGTTGCTGCGCGGATCGGTTGTCACGCACATCGCCACGAATCTCCCCAAGGAAACCCGCCTGTTGATCTACTCCTGGCACACTCCCAAACCGGGAAAGTCCGGAAAATAAACTGCGACACTGGGAGCGCCAGCATCCTGCTGGCGAGTGAAAGCAATAAAAAATCGCAAATTCCGCGCGCAACCCTATCCACCCTCCCCAACCTCAGCCGCCCTTTTATCGGGATGTCAAGGCTTGACGAACCAGGCGCCGATTTGGGACAATGCAAGCGCTGAGACAGGAGATGAGCCAAGGACGGTACCCCATGCATGATCCCGAAAATGACGAGAACGTTTTTGGATGCTGGTCGGATGACTTTTTGAGTCCGAAGGAAAAGACGTTGCGCGAAGAGACCCCGCAGGAGCGGGAGGAACGCGCGCAGATGCTGAAAACGGAAATTTTTGGCCGGACGCTGCGCTCGCCGCTGATTCTGGCCTCGGGCATCCTGGGCACGACCAAGTCGCTCCTCAAGCGCGTCGGCGAGATGGGCGCCGGCGCCGTCACGATCAAGTCCATCAGTATCTCGCCGCGCTCCGGACATCCGAACCCGGTGGTCCTTGCGTTCGGCCCCGGCATGATCAACGCCGTCGGCTACTCGAACCCGGGCCTCGAGAACGCCTGCGCCGAGTACGCGGACCTGAGCGACGTGCCCTGCCCGGTCATCGGCTCGCTGATTGGAACCCAGCCGGAGGAATTCGCGGTGGTGGCGTCGGCGTTCGACAAGCTGGACTTCGCTGCGCTTGAAATTCCGGTCTCATGTCCGCACACGCCCGGCTTCGGCAAGATGGCGCGGCAGGATACGCCGGAAATGGTTCTGACGATCCTGAAATGGGTCCGGGCCAACACCACCAAGCCGGTCTTCATCAAGGTTCCAGCGGCGGCGCAGAATCTGAGCGAGCTGGTGGCCGCGGCGCGCGAGGGCGGCGCCTGCGGCATCACGGCGGTCAATACCATCGGCCCCGGGATGCTCATCAACATTGACGCCCGCAAGCCCTATCTCGGCTTCGGCATCGGCGGCGTCAGCGGACCGGCCTTGAAGCCGCTGGCGGTGGCGGCCACGTACGCCATCGCTGCGAGCTGTGACATTCCCATCATCGGCACGGGCGGCGTGATGACGGGCGAAGACGCCCTCGAACTGATCATGGCCGGCGCCGTGGGCGTCGGGGTGGGGACGGCGGTGATCGAGCGCGGGATCGAGGCGTTTGAACTGATCGCGCGCGAAATGGCCGACTGGATGCGCGCGCGCGGCGTCAAGAATCTGGATGAAATACGGGGGGCCGCTCATGCGAAATGATTTGCCGAAAATGTGCCGGATCGTCGAGCGGCAGGAACAGGGAAATTCCTGCGTCGCGTTGACGCTCGATTATTGCTGCGACTTCACACCCGGCCAGTTTCTGATGATATGGCTGCCGGGCGTGGACGAAAAGCCGTTCAGCATTTCGAAGCATATAAGGGAGACGGTGGTGACCTATGATGGGACGATGGAACAGGGTATCTGCGAAATCACCGTCAAGCGCCTCGGCCCCGTCTCGGAACGGATTGCCAATCTGCGGGTCGGAGACAGCGTCGGCGTGCGCGGCCCGCATGGGCGCGGCTATTCCTGGGACAGCGACGGCTGCTTTGTCGCGGGAGGCGTCGGGCTGGCCGCCATGGCGCCGCTCATAGCTATCATGAGCCGCGCGCCGATTCTCTACGGCGAAAATACCGCCGAGCAGTTGATGTTCCTGTACCGCTTCCCGAAGATGCGTATTTTCACGGTGGACGGCAGCCGCGGCGAAAAAGGATTTCCCACCGACGCGCTGCCCGCCCTGCTGGCCGAAGGGAAGATCAAGAAAGTCTATACCTGCGGCCCTGAGATCATGATGACGAAAGTCGTGAAGATCTGCCATGAGGCCGGCGTGGCAAGCGAGGTGTCGCTCGAACGCTACATGAAATGCGCCGTGGGCGTGTGCGGACAGTGCTGCATGGACGGCCTGCGCGTCTGCGCCGACGGCCCGGTTTTTGACGGCGAGCAATTGTTCAACGCCAAAGATTTCGGCTTCCGCAAGCTGGACAAATCAGGGACATGGGTGATGAGGCGATAGCCTGGCCAGCGCGAATCGGGCAGGCTCAGGCGCCGCAGTCCGACGGGTCCGACCGGTCCGACGGGTCCGACCAGTCCGTGTTCGTCCGTGTCAGTCCGTGCCCGTCTGTGTCAGTCCGTGTCAGCTTCAAAAATTCCGCAAAAGGTTTGGCAATGCTTTTTCGCAATCTGGGTTCTTCGGGTATTCAGGCTTCCGTGGTCGGCCTGGGCGCTTGGGCGATCGGCGGATGGATGTGGGGCGGCTGCGAAGAGGATGACGCCATTCGCGCGATTCACGCCAGCCTCGATAGCGGCGTCAACCTGATTGACACCGCGCCGGCTTACGGGTTCGGACACTCGGAGGAAATCGTCGGCAAAGCGTTGCGCGACCGGCGCGACCAAGTCGTCCTGGCCACGAAGTGCGGTCTCATCTGGGATCGCGTGGCGGGCTTATTCCATTTTCACTCCGATGAAAAAGGACGCACCCGGCAGCCTTCGAAACTGCAAATCTATCGTTACCTGCATCCCGACTCGATCCGCCAGGAGATCGAGCGCAGCCTTCGCCGGTTGGCGACGGACCGCATTGACCTTTATCAATGCCACTGGACGGACCCGACCACGCCGCTGGCCGACACGCTGGGCGCCTTGCTGAAGCTCAAGGAAGAGGGCAAGATTCGCGCGATCGGCGTCTCGAACGCCGGCATGGATACGCTGGGCGCTGGCGCCGGGGCGATTGACACGGACCAGGAAAAATTCAGCATGTTGGATCGCGCCGTCGAGCAGCGCGGGCAACTCGAATTTTGCCTTCGGAACAACATCGCCGTGCTGGCGTATTCGCCAATGGCGCTGGGATTGCTGACCGGCGAGATCGGCCCCGAGCGTGAATTCCGCGAAGGCGACCTGCGGCGCGATCATCCGCGCTTCACCAAAGAAAATCGCATTCGCGTCAGAGCGATGCTGGACCAGATGCGCCCCATCGCCGAACGGCTCAAAGCGACGCTGGGGCAGTTGGTTATCGCCTGGACCTTTTCGCAATCCGGACTGACGCACGTCCTGTGCGGCGCGCGCAACGGCGATCAAGCGCGCTCCAACGCCCAGGCCGGCCGCCTGCGCCTGACGCCCGAAGACATCGCCGCCATCAATCGCATCCTTGATCCGGTTCAACCCCTTCAGGATTGAAAAATATACGCGCATGCAACCCACCGGTTGCCACCGGGGGCTATTCAGATTCATCCCCTCCGGGGATGGCCTTGCTTAATGAAACATAAGCGGGATCGGAATTCGTTACCGTTTTTATGAACTGGAACACTTCGTATTCTGCTTTTCGCGCTTGAATCCGCCGCGCGCGGCAGAAGAGACTCTTCATGAGATGCGACACGCTATTTTCTTATGGCGAATGATGCAATGGCTCTGGTAGCGCCAGCGGCAGGGCGAGCTTATTAAGACGCTCGTTCAGATCGCGGCGTTTGTTCTTGTGGCGATGGCGGGCGTCAATTGCCTGAATCCGATCTCATCCATGCACTCGCTGACGGATTCGGGAACCTTCAGCGGCATCGGCATGAGCATCCTCGACGGCAAAATTCCGTATCGTGACATCTGGGAACAAAAGCCGCCGATGACGTTTTACATCAACGCCTTTGCGCTGAAGGCCGGCGGTCGAACGTTCACCAGCATCCATGATTGCGAACGGCTCTTCTCTCTCTTGCGCGCCGTTCTTTTTTTCCTGATCCTTCTCCATGCGTTCGACAGCGCGCTGCTTGCTCTCATCGCAACCGCGTTCCTGCTGCTTCATTTTAACCAAGCCGCTGTTTTTCAATGGGGCAATCTGACGGAAGAATACGGCACGATTTTCGTTTTGGCCGGAATTGTTTTCGCCGTGCTCGCACGCTCAAAGAGTTCCGAGTTCCGGGTTCCGAGTTCCGAGTCCCAAGCCCCAGTTCCGAGTTCCGAGTTCCGGGTTCCGAGTTCCGAGACCTTAGTTCCGAGTTCCGAGTTCCGGGTTCCGAGTCTCGAAGCCCCAGTTCCGAGTTCCGAGCCCCAAGACACAAGTTCCGAGTTCCGAGTTCCGAGTTCCGAGTCCCAGGTGCTGAGTTCCGAGCCCCCAATCCCGAATCCCGAGTCCCCAGCCCCGACCACTGGCCCCTGCCCCCTGACCCCTGATCCCTGCCCTTCCCCCCGCTTTCCGCTCTGCGTGCTTTCCGGATTTTTCTTCGCGCTGGCCGCTTTCACCAAAGAGCCTTTCCTTCTCTCCAGCATCCCCTGGTTTTTCTTCATATTGTTTCAGCGGGCGAATTCCTGGAAGACGCGCGTCGTCCGCGCGGGCTGCTTCATTGGCGGCGCGCTGATTCCCGCTTTGTTTTTTGTCCTCTACTTGGCCGCGCATGGCGTGTTGGGCGATTGGTACGACACTGTCACATTCTCCGTTTCTTATACCTCCCGCTATTCGGGCAATACCTCGACCTGGGCAAAGTTGAAATCCAACGCCCAGCCGGTCCTGGAGAAAGTTATTGGCGTCTCCAACGTGAGGCTCTCGCCCTCCGGCATTCCTCCAAAACCCGGTGAGACGATTGAAAAGGCGTTCGGCATCGCATACGTGAAAGGCAAAGTCACCCGCCTGACAATGACACCGCTGATCTGCGCGGCGCTGGGCTTGATTGGCGCGCTCTTTTATCCTTTCGTGAAAAAATATCACGGCTTCCCGTTGGCGGCGGCGGCGGCGTTTTTCTTCGATTATGTGGGCACGGCGCTCTCGGGACGTTCGCTCGGCCATTACTATATGCAGCTGGTTCCGTCCTATATTCTGCTCGGCGCTTGCGGCGCGGCGCTGTTGATGGATCTGGCGGAACGGCTGCATCTATGGCGGTTCTGGATTTTGGCGCTGGCGGTGGCTTCGATTTATTTCTGGGATCGCGGCGCGCTCGAACAGTGGAGGAACGAACTGAACGCTGAATATAAAAACGTGACGATCAGCCCCATGGGGCAATATATCCGCGATAACAGCGAGGAGGACGATCAGATTTGGTCGCCCTACGGCCACGCCTCGCGCTTTTACATTGAAGCCGGTCGCGCGTGTGCGGTCAGGTTTCCCAATCTTTCGGACATGGTTGTGGTGGACACTTGGAAAAACACCGCGAAGCAGAAAATTGACGCCCTCAAGGAGGAGCTGAAAGCCAAGCCTCCCAAATTCATCGTCATCGAGGACTATGGCACGCTCATGAAGTATGGGCTGATGGCCTGGATCGAGGCGAATTACATCAAAACCCCGATTCAGGAGCATGGCGGATATAATATGGCGCATCTCTGGGCGCGACGCTCGGATACGGACGCCTCGGGAAACTTCCGGAGGCGCACGCGCTCCCAGACAGCCCAGGACCAGGAGTTTATCAAGAGCCGGACCCGTCCGGGCGAGACTCCGATGGTTCTTTCGGGCCCGGACGGCGCCGAAAACACGAGTGCCAGCCAATGGCTCAAACGCCTGAAGGAAGGTTTTGACGGGAGCATCTTCCTGGATGTCTCGGACGCCATGCGCATGGGGACGGCGGGGAGCGAGTGCGCGGGGGCGCTCGTGAGCGGTTATCGGCTGATCGAAAAAAGCCCGGACGAAAATATCATCCTTTTCCGTGGAAGGCTCGGGCCCGCTGCTCCGGGCGCCGCAACAAGTTCCACTTCTGCCCTTTCGGCGACAGGCGCCTGCCTGCCTCCGGCGCCCAAGCGGCCTGCTTTGGCGCACATCTGGCTGACCGAGCCATTTGTCTTTTCCGCCGACGGCAAGTTTCTCGGTCTTCGCAAGCGATGGACTCAAAAGGTGATGCTGCCGCCAAGCTTCACCATCGAATTCATCGTCAAACCCGCAAAACAGCAGGTTCCCTTCGCGCACATCCTGGGCAATCATCCCGGCGTCAACGGACGGGAGGGATTCGTGATTCAGCAGGTGGGGAGCAACGTCAATCAATACATCTTTTCGTATGGTGACGGCGCGCAATTCTACAACAGCGTTCAGTTTTCGTTGAAGCCGGAGGTTTGGAGTTTCGTGACGCTGACGGTTGACCGGCAGAAGGTTGACTGCTATGTCAATGGCGCGCTGGTTTCGTCCCGGATGGAACGAAGCGCAATCAAGAACAGCGAATTGCCGCTGGCGGTGGGAGACTGGTTTCGCGGCGACCGCCCGTTCGCCGGGATTGTGCGCGAAGTGCGGATCACGGCGGGCGCGGCGTCAGCCGCGGAAATTCAGCAGCTCTGGGCTGGACGCAAGACAAACTGAATTGACCGAATTGAATTCAAGCGCGGAAGCGTTGCGATGATTCATATCTAAGAATCGGAGGCAAACAATGAAAGCCGTTATTCTTTGTGGCGGACAGGGAAGCCGCATCCGCGACGTCAGCGAGGCCATCCCCAAACCGATGCTCTCCATCGGCGGCAAGCCGATCCTATGGCACATCATGAAGATCTATGCGGCCCACGGCGTCAAAGATTTTGTCTTGTGCCTGGGCTATAAGGGCTGGCTGATTCGCGAGTTCTTCCTGAACTACCTGGCGATGACCTCCGACTTCACGATCGGGCTTGACCAGCGGCGTGAAATTCAGTTCCACGGCGACGTCGAGGAGGCCGATTGGCGCGTGACGCTGGCCGATACGGGCGATGAGACGATGACGGCCGGGCGCATCTGGCGGATTCGCAAATACGTCGAAGACGAGGAGCATTTCTGCGTCACTTATGGCGACGGCGTCGGCAACGTCAATGTCCGCGCGCTGATCGAACAGCATCAGCGTTCGGGCTTGGCCGCCACGTTGACGGGCGTGCGCGTGGCCGGGCGGTTCGGCGAGCTGGTCAGCGAGGGGGGGCGCGTGGTGATCTTCAATGAAAAGCCGGCAATCACTGCGGGGCGAATCAACGGCGGCTTCATGGTCTTCGACGCCAAGCGGGTTTGGGAGTACTTCGATGACAATCCGACCACCGTCCTCGAACGCGAGCCGCTCATGCGTCTGGCCGGCGCCCGCCAGCTGGGCGTTTACGAACACGACGGCTATTGGCAATGCATGGACACCCTGCGCGAATACATCGCCCTCAACGATCTATGGGACAAGGGCAACGTGCCGTGGAAGGTATGGTGAAACCGATCAGGGAGGGAGGGTCATCACGATGAACGCTTCTATATTGAAACAGATGGTTCTCATGATTTGCTTCGCGTGCGCGCTTGGTCCGCGCGTGGCGCAGGGGCATGATGTTTTGCTGGATGGCGGTGAGGTTCTGCGCGTTGAGCCTGTCTCGACGGGAATCATCCGCATTCGTCTGAGCGACAACGGCTTGTTTCCAGAATCTTTGATGGAGCGATACCAGATCGTGCGGCGCGACTGGCCGGCGTTTCCATCCAGCCTCCAGAAACAGCAGGACGGCGTCATGATTGAGACAGCATTCGCCGTTGTCTCCGTGCGCCGTTCCGACGGAACGATCACGCTCAAAGACCGCAATGGCAGGACGATCATTGATCGCATCGAGCCGCTGCTATCCAAACTGGATGAAAAGAAACTTCAGCGGCATCAGGCGCGCCTCGAATCCATGGCCGAATACTTCAGGGCTTCAAAAACTCAGACCGCCCGTCAGGCCTTGTGGGGCGAATGGAACGCGAAGCCCTCTCAAGTCCTGGGAGCGCCGGATCTCAAAACATCCGCGGCCGCGGCGGTTGCGCCGACAACCGCGGTCGTCTCCAAGCCTTTCGGCATGGTTTTCTCACTGAAAGACCCAGAGCGGTTTTATGGCCTTGGCGCGGCCACGCCGCTGCGCATCCAGCTGCGCGGCCATGGCTATCGCAATTGGGTGGAATATCAGGGCGAAGGCGGCTTTGACAGCCGATTTGCCAAGTTCTATCAAACCGAGGGCCCGATCCCCTTTCTCATGAGCACGGGAGGGTGGGGGATATTTATCAATACATCCTTCCTGCATTTCCTGGACATCGGGCGCTATGAACCGGATCAGATGGCGGTATGGGCTCCGCGCGGGAATCTGGATTTCTTCCTGCTCTCGGGCGAAGGCCTTCCGGCGTTGATCGAGCGCTATACGGAAATAACCGGCAAGCCAATCCTGCTTCCCCGATGGGGGTATGGCCTGACCTACGTCGGCAACATGCTCTCGAATCAATACGAGATCCTGAATGACGCGCTCATGTTTCGAGATCGCGGCATCCCTTGCGATATCATCGGGCTCGAACCGCAATGGATGAAAAATAATTACGACGCATCGCGCCAAAAAACATGGAACTCGCCGGGAAAATTCTACATGGAATACTGGGTGCCGCGCGCGTGGTCCATGGTCGGCGCCTTGGATCGCATGGGATACAAACTCTCGGTCTGGCTTTGCTGCGATGATGATTTGACCCTTGAAGAAGAAAGACAGGTGGCTGTTCGCGAGGGACGTCCCGGCGCCGTTCCGGATGAGCCGGACGCCTGGTTCGGTCACCTCCACAAATTCATGAACCAGGGAGTAGCCGCATTCAAGGTGGACCCTTCATCCACCATCAACGTTCACACGGGACGCGCATACTACAACAAGCGGGACGATCTCGAGATGCATAATCTCATGCAAACCCTGATGCTGAAGCAAATGTATCTGGGGTTCCGGCAATTCGCGCAGCGGCGGCCCATGATTCATTATTGCGGCGCCTATGCCGGGACGCAGCATTGGGGCGCGCTCAATATGGGCGACAACGGCGGGGAAACAAAAGCGCTGGCGTGGATGCTCGGTTATAGTTTGTCCGGACAGATGAACCTCGGCGGCGACATGGCGCCTCACAGCGATTACATCCGGCCGGGGGCGGGCATGCATTTCAATTTCTTCATGCCCTGGAGCCAGTTGAACAATTGGGCCTTTGCGTGGCAGCCCTGGTATCTGGGACCAAAAGGCGAGCGCATGTTCCGCGAATATGCCCAATTGCGCAGCCAATTGGCGCCATACATTTACTCGGCCGCTCATACGGGCGTCCGCACCGGCATGCCGATTGTCCGCGCCATGCCGCTGATGTATCCCGATGACCTGGAAACCTCCGATTCGTCCCGGCAATACATGTTCGGCGATTTCCTGCTGGTTGGCGCCTTCGAGGAAGATATCTATCTGCCGCGCGGGCGGTGGATTGATTACTGGACTGGGCAGGACTACACCGGTCCCAAGCGCTTCAAGCCTGTGATTCCGGATGGGCGCGGTGGATCGCTGTTCGTGAAAGCAGGCGCCATCATTCCTTTTGCCCCGCTGTCCGCCTCGTTGAGCGCGCCGGCGAGCGACACGCTCATCCTGCGCGTCTGGCCTGAAGGCAATTCCGATTACACGCTGTATGAGGACGATGGCGAATCGCTGGAATATGAAAAAGGCGCGGTCGCCATCACGCGGATTGCCTGCCGGAAAAACGGGGGACATACCACGCTGAACATCAATCCCCGGGAATCGGGATATAAGGACATGCCGGCAAGCCGTCTTTATGAGATATGCGTTCATCTCCCCGAACCTCGCCAAATCAAACTCAATGGGAAAACTCTCGATCGCGGAAAAAAAGAATGGTCCTACGATTTTGACGCGAAGGCGGCGCGCCTGACTGCCCGCGAGGATCCGGAGCGGCGCCAGCCAATTGTAGTGGAGATCGCATCGCAATGACCGTCGCGCCCGGCAATCGCCGGGAGATGGCG
>JAPLSP010000063.1 GCA_026398575.1 Candidatus Sumerlaeota bacterium
GGCAGCAAGCAACCGCACTCCAAAAGCTGGCGCCGCTCCCATCCGCATGAATCTTTTTTCCCGGCGTGACTATTCGCGATGATTTATTATTATCGTATTTGCGAATATGAGTACTTGGCATTTGGTGAAGCAGTCGGTTGACACACTGCAAGCTATGCTGTATTGTTCATCTATCGCTTTTGGGAGAGACAATGATGAAAACGATCATCATTACGATAGAGGATGAGACGCTGGAACGCACACGACAGCTTGCCGCGAAGCGCCACATATCGGTTGATGAATTGATTGGGAAGGCGCTTGCCGGGAAGACTCCGAAACGTTCACACAGATACAGCTGGTTGGACGAATGCTTTGCTATAATGGATCGCGCCAACGGCGATTCGCATGGAGCGATCTGGAAGCGGAGCGATCTGCATCTCTGAAGATTTTGATGAATAGCATGCCAACTACCCGCAAACGATTGCCCAATATGCTGCATGGCTTACCCCCATTGGCGGCGCTCATCTGCGCCGCTCTGGTTCTCAGTCAGACTGTCTACGCCCAGAAACTGGACACAGACGTGAAGCTCCTCTTTTCCACTTCCCAAGACGTCGCCAACACATGGGGCCAGCTGCGATTTGGCGCCACGCCCATGCAGAAGATTCGGGATTGCGACAATCCCGGCTTTTCGCTGGCGTGCTGCCTGCCGCAGCCGGATGGTTCCTGGCGTGTGTACGGCCAGGTGTTCAAGAATGGCCCGACCGAGACATCGAATTCCTGGAAACTGATTCGCGCCACGACGCGCGATGGGGGGCGGTTTGAGAACGTCGAGACCGTGTTCGAACCTGAGCCGGGACCGTGGACCGCGCATCTCGGTCTGGCCTACAACCCGGATGCGAAAGAGTTCCTGGCGTTGAAGCTGCGGGTTGATGACAACGGCTTCGCCTACCGGGCTTTCTTCAGCGCCGACGGGCGGAGTTGGAAGGAGCACGCGGGCAATCCGCTTTTCTACGATGGGGACTCCATGGGGCTTTTCTGGAGTCCGGCCGCACGCCGTTTTATATGCAGCAGCAAGACGCTCCAGCCATTCGCCAAGCGCCTCCAGGATCATGGCGGGACGCATCCGCAGAACAAAGACGACAATCTGCGCGACCGGCGCGTCTTGGCAATCCGCTCCAGCAGCGACGGGCGAACGTGGGCGCCCTCCGATTCGATGATGAATGTCTGGAACAGGCTTGACCGCTACAAGCCTCTGCCTGCGGAGCAGATGATCACGCCCGATGACGGCGACCCGCCGGACATGGAGTTCTATCGCGGCATCGGCTTCTGGTATCACGATCGCAGTTACCTGGTCGTGTTGAACTATGCCGCCAGCCCTCTGGCCCCTCGCAAACACGGCCCGCAACTGGACACGGAGTGGTGGGTGAGCCGCGATGGGCTTGTCTGGGAGCGGCCCTATCGCGGGATCAACGCATTGGGCGATGCGTTCCCGGGGGTTCCCAATATCACCCACAATCCGATGATCATTGACGGCATGATCCTGTTTCATTTCGGCGCCCAACTGTTCGGCATGAAGCAGGACCGGATCAGCTTTGCCGGCGCGCGGGCCAACGCCGAGTTTTCCACGCGCCCGTTCCAGATGCCGCAGGCGGACCTGTATCTCAATGCCGCGATTCCGGCGCCAGATCGTCCGTTCGCGGCGCAGCAGGCCTATGTGATGGCGGACGTGCTGGATGATCAAGGACAAGTCGTGCCGGGATTCGAGGCCGAGAAGTGTGTCATCCAGCGCTCCGACCGGATTGACTTGCCGCTGAGGTGGAACGGCAAGTCGGCCCGCGAATTGGCCGGACACCAGATCAGCCTCCGTTTTCATCTGCGCAGCGCCAACATCTATGCCGTCACGTCGGGAATGAAATAAAACCGCGACTGCGCGTTGTCCTCGATGGATGGAAACTGCCCAAAGCACCAAGAATGCATACTTTCCAGGAGCTTATGTCATGCAGAAAACAACAATCTATCTCTTCACTGGGATAATGGCACTACTGGCGCTATTGGTCCCTGCTTCAAGGCTTTACGCTGAGGCTTCGTCTCCGGTCGCCGTTCAGGTGGACTGGCCGGAATTCTTGAAGAGGCATGATTTGGTTTTTGAGACCTTGCCGGAGAATTTCGATTTCGGGGCGTTTCTGGGGAATGGACTGCTCGGCGCGACGATTTATCGCGACGGCGCCAACCGACTGCGATTTGAGATGGGGAGATCGGACGTTACCGAGCATCGGCGCGACAATGGCCGCTTGCCGATTGGCGGGCTTGTTTTGGAAACCTGTGGCAAGATTATGGAAGGAACGATGCGGCTCGATCTCTGGAACGCGGAGGTTCGCGGCGAGGTGAAGACGGAGAAAGGCTCGCTGCAATTCCGCGCGCTGATCCACACCGATCTCATTGTGCTGATCATTGAGCTGGAGGCCAGCGACGGCGAGAAGGATGCGAAGTTCATCTGGAACGCCCGGCCCGCCGCGGACAAGCGCAACAGCACACGGCTGACTGATTCGCCGAATCCGACGTCAACGACCGAAACCATCGAAGGCGTTTCCGTTTGCGTTCAGCCGCGTTTTGCAGGCGGCGAGTTCGCCAGCGCCTTCAGGGAGGTTCCGATAAAGAACGCCCAGAATGCGCGGCGGATTTATATGAGCATCGCCGATTCCTTCCCCGCCAGTACAGCGCGCAAGGACGTTGTGGCGACGCTTCAAAAAGCGGCGGCGGGCGATTTCCCGCGGCTGCTGGAAACGCATCGCGCCTGGTGGCATGATTTTTATCCCAGGAGCTTTGTCTCCATCCCCGACACACAGTTGGAGAGTTTTTATTGGATTCAGTTCTATAAACTCGCCAGCGCCTCGCGCCCGGACCGCCCACCGGTTGACCTGCTCGGCCCCTGGTATCGCGACACCGGCTGGCCGCGCATCTGGTGGAACCTCAACATCCAGACGCTCTACCTGCCGGTCTATGCCGGCAATCACCTCGAACTGGGCGAGTCGTTCATCAACTTCATGGACGCCAAGCGCGCCAACTTCGCACGCAACGCCAAAGAAATCTGGAAATTCGACGACTGCGCCACCGTCCCGCACACTACCGATAATGAAGGCCTGCGCGGCGACGGCACGTGCGCCCCGGATAACTACATCAATCCAGGCGACTTCACCTGGGCGCTGCACAACTACTGGCAGCACTACCGCTATTCGATGGATGAAAGCATGGTCACCGACCAGAAAAAGCACGCCTTCTATCCGCTGCTGCGCGGCAGCGTGAACCTCTATCTCCATCTGCTGAAAAAAGGCGACGACGGCAAACTGCATCTGCCCGTGCTGCACTCGCCGGAATACGGCAACGACAGCGACAATAACTACAACCTCTCGCTGCTGCGCTGGGCGTGCCAGACGCTGATCGCGCTCAATCAGCGATACAACCTCAACGATCCGCTTCTTCCCAAGTGGCAGGAGACGTTGAAGGATCTGGTTGATTATCAGGCGGATGAGAAAGGCCTGCGCATCGGCGCCGGGATGTCGTTCACTAAATCGCACCGCCACTGGTCGCATATCCTCATGGTTCATCCGCTGCACATCATGGATTTGAGCCAGCCCGCGAACCGCGATCTGATCGTCAAGTCCATCAATCACTGGCTGACCGTGGGCGGCGGCGCCGGCGTTTTTGGCTGGTCGCGCGCGGCGGCGGCTTCGCTCTATGCCGCGCTGGGCGACGGCGACAACGCCATTGACAGCATCCACAAGCACTTGTCCAACGCGCGGTTCGTGCGGCCCAACACCATGTATATCGAAGGCTCGCCGGTCATCGAATGCTCCATCGTTCTCGCACGCTCGCTTCAGGATATGCTTCTGCAAAGCTGGGGCGGAACGATTAATATTTTCCCTGCAATTCCCAAAGCATGGAACGAGGCCGTCTTCCATGACCTGCGAGCCGAAGGCGCCTTCCTCGTCAGCGCCGAACGCAAGGGCGGGAAGACGGTATGGGCGCGCGTCAAAAGCCTCGCGGGCGAACCCCTCCGGATCAAGCCGGGGATGGATGGCGAGGTGAAGGCTCTCGTGGATGGAAAGAGCGCGCCGTTGAAAACGCTGGCCGGCGGCGTCTATGAAATCGCGCTCGCGAAAGGCGCCGAGGCGCTATTCTTCGTTGGAGACACGCCGCCAACTCCCGTGATCAAGCCCCTCGCCGCCGATCCTGCCAACTGCAACTTCTACGGCTCGAAACTACATGCGGCAGCGATGGCAACATCCGCAGCGATCACGCTGAAGCCCGCCCTTTCGAGCGGCAAACCGGCGAAAGCGTCCAGCGTCTGGGGACGCGGTCTGGAGGCGGCAAAAGCATTCGATGACAACACCGGCACGCGCTGGGCGCTTCATCGAAAGCAACCAGCGGCTGGCTGGAAGTGGATTTGGGAAAAGACACCGAGGTAGGGCAGGTCGTCGTAATGGAGATCGGTTTCCCGCGCACACAGGAATTCAGCCTCGAATGCCGTTCGAGCGAAAGCGCCGCCTGGAAGGAACTGGCGAAAGGAACCACGCTCGGTCCCGAGAAAAAAATCACCTTCCCGCCCGTCACCACCCGCTACATCCGCCTGAACATCTTCAAAGCCAATGGCGTTCCAACCATCGAAGAAGTACGCGTCATGTAATCCTGGGAGCGCGGGCGTCCCCGCCCGCAACGCGCGCGCTTGCCGTAAAAACTTTGGATTTAAGCTGCGATGCCAAAAACAGCTCTGCGGGCGAGGCCCCCCTGGGAGCGCGGGCGTCCTCGCCCGCAACGCGCGCGCTTGCCGTAAAAAACTATGGATTTAAGCTGCAATGCCAAAAACAGCTTTGCGGGCGAGGACGCCCGCGCTCCCAGGGGCAAGCCCGCGCGAAAAATGGCTTTGCCAGAGTCTCTCATTTTATGCGAATGTGCTCGCGTTCAAGTTTTCATTCGATCTTAATCCCAGGAGAACGGCATGATGGTATCTGTTCATGCTCTCAAGAACGCGGTATGCGCTGTCGCTTTCATGCCGGCGCTGCTGATCACGATAGCCGTTTTCGCGCACAGCGCTGAAGATGTCCTCATCGCCGACTTTGAAGGCAAGGACTATGGCGCCTGGACCGTCGTGGGCGAGGCGTTCGGCCCCGGTCCGGCGCAGGGGACCATGCCAAGACAGATGGCGGTCAGCGGATATCAGGGGAAGGGATTGGTCAACAGTTTTTATCAGGGCGATAACACGACCGGTACGCTGACCTCGCCCGAGTTCACGATCAATCGCGCGTATCAGCAATTCCTGTTCGGCGGCGGCGGAACCGACGGTAAGACGTGCATGAATCTGCTCATGGACGGCAAGGTAGCGCGCACGGCCACCGGCCCGAATAAGAAACCCGGCGGCTCGGAAAAACTCGATCCGATGGCGTGGGATGTTTCGGATTTGCAGAGCAAAAAGGCGCGCATCCAGATCGTGGACATGCTCACGGGCGGCTGGGGGCATATCAATGTGGATCAGATCGCGTTGTCGGATAAAAAGCCCGTCACGTTGCTGGTCGAGCAGAGGAGAGACATCATGATCGAAAAGCGGTATCTGAATTTCCCCGTCAAGACCGGCGCGCCCAAGCGCAAAGTCAGCGTCATCGCCGGCGGAGAGGCCGTGCGCGAGTTCGATATCGAACTGGCCGACGCCGCCAACGGCGTGGATTTTTGGGTCGCGCTCGATGTCGCCGCCTTCAAGGGCAAGACACTGTCCATCAAGGCGGACAAGCTCCTCGAAGGCTCCGAGGCGCTGAAGTTGATCGAGCAGGGCGACGCGCTCAAAGGCGCCGAAAATCTCTATCGCGAGGCGTTGCGCCCGCAATTCCATTTCTCGACGCGCCGCGGATGGAACAATGACCCGAATGGCCTGGTCTTTCACAAGGGCGAGTACCACCTCTATTATCAATACAATCCCTATGGCTGGGCGTGGGGCAATATGCACTGGGGACACGCGGTTAGCAAGGACCTGGTTCATTGGGAGGAACTGCCCATCGCAATTTATCCGAAGCAGTTTGGCGATTGGGTCTTCTCGGGCAGCGCCGTGATTGACAAGGACAACACCGCCGGATTCAAAAAGGGCGGCGAGGACGTGATGGTCGCCGCCTTCACGAGCACGGGCCGCGGCGAAAGCATCGCCTATAGCAACGACCGGGGGCGGACGTTCACCGACTACGAAGGCAATCCGGTCGTCAAGCACAAGGGCCGCGATCCCAAAGTGATCTGGCATGAACCGTCAAAGCAATGGGTCATGGCGCTCTATGATGAATTCGAGGGCAAGAAGTGGATCGCATTTTATACAGCGAGCGATCTGAAGAACTGGACCTATCAAAGCCGCATTGAAGGATTTTTTGAGTGCCCGGAATTTTTCGAGATCGCGCTGGATGGGGGTAAGGACCGCAAAGACAACAAGGGCGGCAAAGACCTTAAAGATAGCAAAAAGTGGGTCGCTTATGCCGCCAATGGGGAATACGTTGTGGGCGCCTTCGATGGCAAGGCCTTCGCCATCGAGCAACCCAAGCAGCGCTATAACTATGGCAATTGCTTCTATGCCTCGCAAGCCTACAACAACATACCGCCCGAAGATGGCCGCTGCATTCAGATTGGATGGGGGCAGGTCAAAACGCCGGGGATGCCTTTCAATCAGCTCATGCTCTTCCCCTGCGAGCTGACGCTGCGCAAGACAGCCGAAGGGTACCGTCTGTATTCGATGCCGGTGAAAGAAATTGAATCGCTGCACGGCAAGAAGCATTCGTGGAAGAATGAGCCGATCAAGCCGGAGCCGCAGCCGCTGAAGGGAATCGAAGGCGAGCTGCTCGATATCAGCGCCGATTTCGCGCCGGGAGAGGCGGAGGAACTCGGCCTGAATATACGCGACGCAACCATCACATACAACGCAAAGAAACAGGAACTGTCCTGCCAGGGAAAGACAGCGCCGCTTCCCATGAGGGATGGGAAAATCCAGCTACGTATTCTCGTGGATCGGACAACGATCGAGATATTCGCCAACGACGGCGCGATCTACATGCCCATCGGCGCGGTCCCGAAAGATGGCGCGCCGAAGGCGCATGAAATCTTCGCCAAAGGCGCTGGCGCTAAGATATTGGCGATGGACATCTATGAATTGAATTCAATCTGGAAGCCATGAAAAATGCGCATGCGAAATATTTGACAGGATGTATTAGAGACAGGATAAATTCATCCTGTCTCCAATACATCCTGTCCCTAATTCATCCTGTCCCTAATTCATCCTGTCTCTAATACATCCTGTCTCTAATTTATCCTGTCTCTAATTTATCCTGTCATAAATTTATCGTGAATGATAAGCCAATCCTCCAATAGGAAAAGATGACAATGGATTCAAATTGCGAAAAAATTTCTCGCGGCTTGCTAATGGCAATGCTTTTGAATGCATTCGCCATAGCCGCATCCGCCCAAAATCCCGGAAAGGCGGCCCAGCCGAGAATGACCCGCGAGCAGATCATCGAAGAAACCATGAAACCATACGCCGGCCCGACGGTCCCCGGCGTCAACACTGCGACGCTGACGGGCAAGGTAATGTGCGGCTATCAGGGATGGTTCAACGCCGAAGGCGACGGCGCCAACCGAGGCTGGACGCATTGGAACGGTCCGCAAGGATTCAAGCCCGGCAGCTGCAAGATTGACCTCTGGCCCGACGTGAGCGAGTTCGACGCGGACGAGCGCTACGCGACGCTGTTCAAACTGGCTGACGGGCGCGCTGCCGAGGTGTTCAGTTCCTATAACAAGAAGACCGTCCTGCGCCACTTTCAGTGGATGCGCGACTACGGGATTGACGGCGTGTGGGTGCAGCGGTTCGCGGGCGTGGCGCTGGACGACCGCTCGCTCCGCAATCTCAACACCGTGCTGGCCAACTGCCGCGAAGGCGCCAACCGCTTGGGGCGCGCTTATGCGGTGATGTATGACCTCACCGGAATGGACGACGCGCGCATGCCGCGCGTGATGGACGATTGGCGGGCGCTGGTCGAGCGCATGAAGATCACGAGCGATCCCGCCTATGCACGCCACAACGGCAAGCCGGTCGTGTCCATCTGGGGCATCGGTTTCAACGACAATCGCAGGTACTCGCTCGCCAAGTGCATGGAGTTTGTGCGCTTCCTCAAAGACGATCCGAAATGCGGCGGCTGCACGGTGATGATCGGCGTGCCGACCGGATGGCGCACGCTGAACCGCGACGCCATGAAGGACCCGCTCCTGCTCGAGATCGCGCAAAAGGCCGACATCGTCAGCCCGTGGACCATCGGGCGCTATCAATCGCCGCAACAGGCCACCGATCACGCCGTCAAGGTCGTCCGCCCGGACATCGCATGGTGCAAAGAGCATGGGAAAGAATACCTGCCGGTCGTATTCCCCGGATTCAGCTGGCACAACATGAAGCCGGAATCAAGGTCGGATCAAATCCCCCGCCTCAAAGGCAAGTTCCTCTGGACGCAATACGCCGAGGACAAAAAAGCCGGCGCGACGATGTTTTATCAGGCGATGTTCGACGAGGTGGACGAGGGAACCGCGATTTTCAAATGCACGAATAATCCGCCGGTTGGGGATTCGAAGTTTGTGACGTATGAGGGGCTGCCGAGTGATTATTATCTGTGGCTGGTGGGGATGGGCGGGAAAATGCTGCGCGGGGAAATTCCTGTCTCGAATGATCTGCCGCAACGAGTGATGAAGTAGACTCGCCGGCAGGGATGCCGGCGCTCCCAGTGGCGCTCCCAGTGGCGCTCCCAGTGGCGCTCCCAGTGACAACGCGCCGCAAAATAGGAATCCTCTGCGATATGACAATCCCCACCAAATATCTCGCGCCCCATGCACGGCTGCTGTCCTTGACGTCCTTGCGGTCCCTGTTGTCCCTGACGTCCCTGTTGTCCCTGACCGCGCTGGCCGAGCCGCCCTCCACGTCAACCGCCCCGGTGAATTTCGCCGCCATTCCATCTCCGGTTATTTTCAAGGGCGATGCCAAGACCGCGTACCGCGATCCGGCAGCGATCTATGTCGAGGGGGTCTTCCATCTCTATTTCACGCTCGTTCGCAACGAGGGCGATGGCGGCGGAGTCTGGATGTACACTGCCCACAGCCGCAGCCGCGATTTGGCTCATTGGAGCGAGCCGAAAACCTTGACACCGCGCGACCATAATCTGAATTATTCCAGCCCCGGCAACATCGTGCGCTTTGGCGGAGAATGGATTCTCTGCCTGCAGACCTATCCCCGTCCCAACGGCGAAAAATTCGGCAATGCCTCGGCGCGCCTTTTCATCATGCGCAGCAAAGACCTTGAGACGTGGAGCGAGCCCGAACTGCTGAAGGTCAAAGGGCCTGAAACTCCCGTCGAGGAGATGGGGCGGATGATTGATCCCTATCTGCTGCAAGACAAGGATGACCCGGGAAAGTGGTGGTGCTTCTACAAGCAAAACGGGGTCAGCATGTCGTGGTCGCGCGATCTGAAGACGTGGACCTATTTTGGCCGCGCCAGCGCGGGCGAGAACACGTGCGTCCTGGTAGAGGGCGATGAATACGTGCTCTTCCATTCTCCTGGAAATGGAATCGGCGTCAAACGCTCGCGCGATCTAAAGGAGTGGAAAGACTGCGGCCTCATCACGCTCGGACAAAAGGACTGGCTCTGGGCGAAAGGCCGCCTGACCGCGGGTTTCGTATTGGATCTCAAGCGCGAACCAAGCATCGGCAAGCACATCATCTTTTTCCATGGCAGCGGCCCCGAAGACGAGCGCACGATGTTCGACAACTACGCCAGCCTCGGGATCGCTTGGAGCGAGGATCTGAAGATTTGGAGCTGGCCGGGCCAGGCGGCGGCAAGGTAGGTTGGCTTCGGATTAGATTAACAATGTAGACAAGGAGAAGAGATACAACTGTGCCCTTTCCGTTATCGCACATTATTCGCCAAGCTGAATTAATATTTTAGACCATGCCCTTCGAAAATAAATCCGCCTATGACCCGTCCACTCATTATTTTAGCCTGCTTCAGCAGGCTCTTCTTTGCACCCGCCTTTAGGCGGGGTGAAGGCAGAAAAGCTTTTTCACAAGCGCGCTTCAGCGCGGCTGCTCGACATGCTTCAGCAGAAAATCAACCGGCCTTTGTTGTGCTAAAGCATGTCGAGAAGCCGCGCTGAAGCGCGCTCCAAGTCAAAAGTTGCATGCCTACACCCCTGCTAAAGCAGGATAGGGTGCAAAGAAGAGCCGGCTGAAGCCGGCTAATAGAGCAGCTGTTTTGCTGTCTTAGCTATTGTCTATTATTTTAAGACAGTAATGATCTGAGATGATGATAAATTACTATAATGGGGAGGCAGCGTATGTTGTATCCAATGGTGTCAACGGAGGCGCAAAAAACTTTAATGCGGCTGTCGGCGGGGATGTGTTTACTGCTGAGCGCGGCGGCGCAGGCGGTGGATTTCAGGCCGCCCGCCGTGCCGCTCATCGCGCATGATCCATACTTCAGCATCTGGTCGTGCTCGGACAAGCTGACGGACAGCGCGACAAAACACTGGACCGGGACGCCGCAGCCACTGAACAGCCTGGCGCGCATTGACGGCAAGGCGTATCGCTTGATGGGCGCCGATCCCGCCGATGCCACCCCGGCGACACAGGCAGGATTGCAAGTCCTGCCGACGCGGACGATCTATCGCTTCCAAACGCCGGAAGTGAATCTGACGCTGACCTTCATGACGCCGGCGATGCCCTATGATCTCGACATCCTGTCGCGACCGGTAACGTACATCATCTGGGAGGCGGTCTCGTCCGATGGCAAGGAACACGCGGTTTCCGTGTACTTCGACGCCTCCGCCGAAATCACCGTGAACACCAGCGATCAGCAGATAACCTGGACACGCGAAAAGATCGAAGGGCTGAAGGCGCTGCGTATCGGATCGAAGGATCAGCCGGTCTTGCAGAAGACGGGCGACAATCTGCGGATTGATTGGGGCTATCTCTATGCGGGGGGTTTGCCGGAAGAAGTCAGCGCGCTCGCGATCGTCCCAGGGCAAAAAGCGCGAGCCGGTTTCGTCGCGGATGGAACCCTCCCCAAAGAAGATGACACGCGCCAGCCGCGCGAGGCTAAGGACGAAACGCCCGTAGCCGCCCTGACCATGGATATGGGCAAAGTGAAGGATAAAGCGGTCGAACGCTGGCTGATGCTGGCGTATGACGACCTCTATTCCATCGAATATTTCCGCACGAAACTGCGCCCCTATTGGCGGCGCAACGGCGCCGAGGCCGCAGACATGCTGAAGGCCGCCGCCAAAGACTATGCCTCGCTGATCCCGCAATGCCGCGCCTTTGACGAAGACTTGATGGCCGACCTGACGAAGGCCGGCGGAGAAAAATATGCGCTGATTTGCTCGCTGGCCTATCGCCACACCTTCGCCGCCAACAAGATCGCCGCCGACGCCAATGGCCGTCCGCTCCTCTACCCCAAAGAAAATTTCAGCAACGGCTGCATTAACACGGTGGACGTGATCTATCCGATGGACCCGTTCTTCCTGCTCTTCAGCCCCACGCTGCTCAAGGCGTCGCTGCAGCCGATTATGGACTACTCGGCCTCCGAGCGATGGAAGTTCCCCTTCGCGCCGCACGACCTCGGCACCTATCCCAAGGCCAATGGACAGGTTTACGGCGGCGGCGAGCGGACGGAGGAAAGACAGATGCCCGTCGAGGAAACGGGCAACATGCTGATCCTGCTGGGCGCGCTGGCGAAGATCGAAGGCAATGCCAAATACTCTGAGAAGTATTGGTCGGTCCTCGGCAAATGGGCCGAGTTCCTGAAAGAGAAAGGGCTCGATCCGGAAAACCAACTCTGTACGGATGACTTCGCCGGGCACCTCGCGCACAACGTCAACCTGTCGGTCAAGGCCATCGAGGGCCTCGGCGCGTATTCGCTGCTCTGCGAGATGAAGGGCGACAAGGCGCAGGCCGACGCGTACAAGAAACTGGCGAAAGAATTCGCCGACAAGTGGATGAAGATGGCCGATGACGGCGACCACTACCGCCTCGCATTCGACAAGCCCGATACCTGGAGTCAGAAATACAATCTCGTGTGGGATCGCATCCTTGGCCTCAATCTTTTCCCGGCGTCGGTGGCGCAAAAAGAAATGGCATACTATAAAAAGATTCAAAAGAAATACGGCCTGCCGCTCGACAACCGCAAGGACTACACAAAACTGGATTGGACGCTTTGGACCGCCACGCTGACGCAATCGCGCGAGGACTTCGAGGCAATCGTGGCGCCGGTGTTCGCATTCCTGAATGAAAGCCCCAGCCGCGTTCCGATGACCGATTGGTACGGCACGGTCAACGGACAGAAAGTCGGCTTCCAGGCGCGACCCGTCATCGGCGGCGTATTCATTCAGATGCTCTACGATCCGGCGCTGTTGAAAAAATGGACCAGCCGCGACAAGACGCCTGCGGGCGATTGGGCGCCAATGCCCACCGCGCCGAAGGTCAAAGCCGTAGTTCCGACGGCGCAGAAGGAAGCGATCTCATGGCGCTACACCTTCACCAAACCCGCCGACAACTGGTTCAAGCCCGAGTTCGACGCCTCCAGCTGGAAAGAAAGCGCGGCAGGTTTCGGCACAGCCCAGACGCCCGGCGCGGTCGTGCGGACAGAGTGGAAGACGGCGGATATCTGGATTCGCCGCGATTTCCAGCTGCCCGCCAACACCGAAGGCCGTCCCGGCAAACTCGCGCTCATGATCCATCACGATGAAGACGCGGAGGTATATATCAACGGCGTGCTGTCCGCCACGGCGCCGGGCTTTATCGCGGACTATGAAGCGGTCGAAATGAACCCGGAAGCGCAAACGGCCATCAAGTCCGGCAAGAATGTGATGGCGATTCACTGCCATCAGACCAAAGGCGGGCAATACATTGACGCGGGGCTAGTGGAAATGGCCAGATAAATTCAGGCGAAATATTGCCTGGCAGAATCATTCAGGGCAGAATCATAATGCATTTTTCCATGTATAGCATTCCCAATGTCAGGAGACGAAGATCAATGAATCATTCTTATCCCTCGCAAATTGTCCGCGCGGCAATCCTTGGCGTCCTCTTTTGGGCCGGATTTACCGCTCAGGCGCAGAATCCAAGCCTGACCGTTGATGTGTCGCAGCCCGGACCAAAGATCAGTCCGATGCTTTATGGGATTTTCTTCGAGGAGATCAATCACGCAGGCGACGGCGGGCTTTATGCCGAATTGGTCCGCAATCGCAACTTCGACGATGCCAAGACCCCCGTGAGCTGGGAGATGCAGTTGCGCGGAACAGCCCAGGGGAAAATGGCGCTCTGCACGGACAAGCCCCTGAATCCCAATCGCCCCAACTCGCTGCAAATTGACGCCACCGAAGCGCGCGACGGCGGACTGGTCTGCGCCGTCAACGAGGGCTTCTGGGGCATGGGGCTGAAGAAAGACGCGAAGTATCGCCTCGCGCTTTTCGCCCGCTGCAGCGACGGCTATCAAGGCGGACTGGAAATCGGCCTCGCCGGGCTTGGCGAAACCTATGCGAAGGGGACGATCAAAAGCCTCGGCGCCGAATGGAAGCGCTATGAATGCGAGATGAAGAGCAGCGCCGCGGCAGCGGCGGCCCAACTTGCGATCGGCGTCAACGCGCCCGGAACGGTCTGGCTGACGTGCGTGTCGCTCTTCCCCGTTGATACCTGGAAAAATCGCCCCAACGGCCTGCGTCCCGACCTGGCGGAAAAACTCGCCGAGATGAAGCCGGCCTTCAATCGCTTTCCCGGCGGATGCTACGTCGAAGGCGGCTCATGGCTGCGCGACGCCTTCCGCTGGAAAACCACCGTCGTCCCCATCGAAGAACGCCCCGGCCACTTGAATGAGCCTTGGGCATATCGCTCGACCGACGGCCTTGGCTATCATGAATACCTGCAAATGAGCGAAGACCTGGGCGCCGAACCGCTCTATGTGTGCAACGTCGGCATGGCGCACCGCGAGAGCTGCCCGATGGACAAACTCGATGAATGGGTGCAGGAAGCGCTCGACTCCATCGAATATGCCAACGGTCCCGAAACGAGCAAGTGGGGCGTCCTACGCGCGAAGAACGGCCATCCCAAGCCCTTCAACATGAAATACATGGAAATCGGCAACTAGAACGGCGGTCCGGCTTATGAGGAGCGTTACGCGGTCTTCTACAAGGCCATCAAGGACAAGTACCCCGACATGCATTTGATCGCCAACGTGCCGGTGAAAAAATCGCCGTGCGAAATCCAGGACGACCACTACTACAACAGCCCCGAATGGTTCCGCAAGAGCGCGGGGATTTACGACAAACGCGACCGCTCGGCCCCCAAGGTTTTCGTCGGCGAATACGCCTGCACGGCGGGCGTCGGCAAAGGCAACCTGAAAGGCGCGCTGGCCGAGGCGGCCTTCATGATGGGCTTCGAGCGTAACTCCGAATCCATTTTCATGGCCTCTTATGCGCCGCTGTTCTATCACATCAAGGACCGCAAGTGGCCGGTCAATCTGATCGGCTTCGATGCATCGCGATGCTTCGGGACGCCATCCTATTATACTCAAGTTCTCATGGCGCAAAATCGAGGCGACGTCGTTCTGCCGAGCAAGATGGAATCGGCGGAGGAAAAATTCGCCACCACAATCGAGCGCGGCGCAATCGGATTGGGAACATGGCTGACCAAGGCCGAGTACAAGGACATCAAGGTCGCGCAGGGTGACAAGGTCCTCTATGAATCCGATTTCACAAAAGGCGCGCAAGGCTGGCGCGTCCTCAAGGGCGATTGGAAGGCCGTCGAGGGCGTCTATCGCCAATCCTCCGATGGCGACGATATGCGCGCGGTATGCGGCGATGCGAACTGGACCGACTACGTCCTGACGCTCAAGGCGCGCAAGATCAGCGGCGCAGAGGGATTCCTCATCATGTTTCGCGTCAAGGATAATGCCAACTGGCTTTGGCTGAACATCGGCGGATGGAGCAACAGCGTCACGGCCATCGAGCGCTGTTTTCGCGGTGAAAAGAGCCGTCTGCCCGGCGACGGTCCGGGCGGCATTCAGACCGGGCGCTGGTATGACATCAAGTTGGACGTGAAAGGCTCGCGCGTCGAATGCTTCCTCGACGGCAAAAGCATCATCACGATTGGCAACATGTACGACGAAAAAACAATGACCGCCATGAACGCCGTCGCTGCTCGCGTGGAAAAGACCGGCGAAATTTTAGTGAAAGTCGCCAACTTCACGGACCAACCGCAGAAGACCGCCGTCAAGTTGAACGGCGCCGGAAAGATCGCGCCGGAGGGAATCGTGACCGTATTAACTTCGGCAAAAGTGGAAGACGAAAACACCGTCGAAGAGCCAACCAAAGTCGCGCCCGTCACGCAAAAAGCAAAGGGATTGGGGCCGGAATTTGAATACACATTCGCGCCAAATTCGCTGACAATCCTGAGGCTGCAAGCGAAATAACTTTTTATATTCAGCGAGGCTGAAGTTAATGCAATAAGGGAACGTGCCAGCTTTTGGAGTAAGGTGGCTTGCCGCCATAACCGTATGACATTTTTAGCTGCCTTTCCCCTTCCCTCTCGACGTTCGTTTTCGCGTCGCCATATTGCGCCGCCACGGCGTGCCCAGGCCCAACAGTTTTCGAATCGT
>JAPLSP010000382.1 GCA_026398575.1 Candidatus Sumerlaeota bacterium
CCACTGAAGCCGGCCCGCCGTCATCTTCCCGGTGAGATCAATCACCGCTGCCGCCAGCGCGTCTTCCTCGCCAGGCGTGGGGGGCGCGTCATTCAGCAGGTATGTGGTCGCCGGATTCGACCCGCCGCACTCAACGCTGGCTGTCTTGGCAGCCAGATTCTGAATCGGACGCCGGTTGGCAACCGGACCAACTCCGTGCAATCGCCATTCGGCCACCTGAACGTTGCGCGGCGCCTTCGGGTACTTCGGATCATAGGAACTGGAAATCAACAGCCGAAACGCGCGCGCCGTCACAGGTCCCGTTTCGATGCTTTTCGCCTCGGAGGCTGTCATGCTGAATCCGGCGATCTTTTTCCAAACGCCGTCATCGCCGCGCGCCTGCAACTCGCACTGCTTCGGACCATAGCCTGGCCGGGGCTTGACGGTCGTCCCGGTGATTGTCATCGCCTGAGTGGAAGCGATCTCCAACCACTCCTCGCGACCGGGCCGAGGACCCTCGCCTTCCGTCTTGCCGTTCGAGGCCCAGAAGCTTGTTTCGTCCCCATCCGCAGCTTTCTCCGGGCCGTAGTTTTCCGAACTGGAACTGGCGTGAATTTCGCGCCGGGCGGAATCATGCGGCGCCGGCCACGCAAGCACCGCGACGTCGCGGTAAAAATCGTGGCGCACGGATGCCGGCTTGGGCAACGCCACGCTTATCGCGCGTCCACCTTCGATGCGCGTCTCGGCCCATGTGAACACCTTGGCTGCTTCCTCCGGTTTGACATCCGGGCCGCCAAGGTTCCAACCGCTTTGGATATTCAAACCGATCTCAATCCCCAACCGGTCCGCTTCGCGCAACGCGTGGCGGAACAACTCGCGCCAGGCAGCGCTGCCAAACTGCGGCCCCGCCGGTGTCGCTCCCGCCGCGCCGCTCCCGCCGCCCCCGGCGCCGCCCGCGTCGAAAATCAACGCGCCGCCGAGGCCCTTCGCGCGCATCTCCTCCAGATCGCGCGTGATGGCTTCCTTGGTGACGTTCCCATTGAGCCACCACCAGAAGCAGCGGAGGCGGGCTGATTCGGGCGGATTGGCGAATTCCTTCTCCATATCCGCCGCCGGCGCTGCTCCTGCGCGAAACGCGACCAGCGACGCCAGCAACAAGGTGGCGAGAGCGATGAGGACGATGTTTGTGATTTTTTTCATGATCGGGTTCCTCAGTGGTGCGGACGGCAGTGTATTTTCAAGTTTCAACAGATAACCCGCTAACGGACTCACTGTTGGATGGGGAGTTCAATCGCGGCGCCATGGCAGTTTGTCCAGATCAACGTTGCCGCCGGAAAGGATGATGCCGGCGCGCGTTCCCGCCGGAACGAGAGCCTGCTCCATCAGCGCCGCAACCGGCACGGCCGCCGACGGCTCAATTATGAGCTTGGCGCGTTCCCAGATCAATCGCATCGCCGCTACAATGGCATCTTCGCTCACCGTGACAACCCGCTCGACCCGTTTTTGAATAATCGGGAAGGTCATATTCCCCAGCGAAGTCAGCAAGCCATCGGCGATTGTCCGGGGGTTCTCCGAGGGCAGAATAACGCCTGCGGCGAGGGAGCGGCAGGCGTCATCCGCGCCCGCCGGTTCGGCGCCTATGACGCGAATGTGGAATGATAACTCGGTCGCGGCAATGGCCGTTCCGCTGAGCAGCCCGCCGCCGCCCACCGGCGCAAGAATCACATCAAGATATTGGACCTCCTCAAGCAACTCGAGCGCCGCCGTCCCTTGACCGGCGATGACGCGATAATCATTGTAAGAGTGCACGACGGTCGCGCCCGTGTCGGCGATCACCTGCTCCTGGGCGAGCTCCCGCGCCGCCAGGGTCGGCTGGCAGAAAGTGATCTTGCCGCCATAGCCCTCGACGGCGGCCTTCTTGACGGCGGGCGCATTGTTCGGCATCACGATGTAGGCGGGAATGCCGCGCAGGCGCGCCGCCAGCGCCAGGGCTTGGGCATGATTGCCCGACGAGTGCGCCACGACGCCGCGCGCCGCTTGAGCATCGGTCAATGAGAAAACGGCGTTACAGGCGCCGCGAAACTTGAAGGCGCCCACCTTCTGCAGATTTTCGCATTTGAGGAAAACCTCGGCGCCTGCCCGTTCATTAAGGCTCCGGCACGTGAACACAGGGGTGCGATGCGCGTAGGGGCGAATGCGCGCCGCTGCCGCGCGAATATCGGCCAGTGTTGGAGCGCCTGCTGGTTGTGTTGTCATCATGGGTTCTCCTTTATTTCTCTTTCGCTAATGCCGCGAGACCGATTTCCTCAGATCAGAAATATTTATAGGAATGCGCTTCATGGTTTCGGAGCCGTATGCGATTTGCTCTGGCAATCGCGAAGTTGAGCCTTGAGTCTGGCGGCGACTTCGGGATGGTCGCGGACGACGTTGCGCGATTGGGACAGATCGCTCGACAGATCATAGAGTTGCTCGGATGGGGCTCCGGATTTGATGCGTCCATTTTCGATATCGCTATTTAGCTCGCCCGTGAACTTCAGCGCGCCGGGACCGCCCAGCAAATGTTCGCCGGGATTGGCGCCGGTGAATCCGCCGCCGCCCTGCGCGCCGATGTAAACCCAGCGGCCTTCGCGCAATGCCAGGTTCTCTTTTTTCTGCGCCGCGAGCACAACATGGTCGCGGATCGGCTTGTCTGGCTTGCCGGTAAGCGCCGGAAGGATGTTGAAACTGTCGGGCCCGTCGGCGTCGGCGATCTTGGCGCCTGTCAGCGCCGCAAAGGTGGCAAACATGTCCACAAGGCAGATCAGCTCGCCGGAGACGGACCCGGCTTCGATTCTGCCCGGCCAGCGCGCAATGAAAGGAACCCGTTGGCCGCCTTCCCAGGCATCAAATTTGAAGCCGAGCAAACTGCCGTTCATCCGGTGCCCGGCCATCCACGCGTCCTGCCCGCCCATGTTCAACATGCCTCCGTTGTCGCTGGTGAGAATGACAAGCGTGCTATCGCGCAGATGGAGTTCATCCAGCGCGCGCAGAACCTCGCCCACCATCCAGTCGAATTCCTGGATGTAGTCGCCGTAACGTCCGGCGCCGCTGCTGCCCTTGAAGCGTGGATCCGGCGTGAAGGGATGGTGAATATGCGGCGTGGCAAAATAGAGGAAGAAAGGGCCGCCCTTGCGCTCGCGCATCCAGGCCAGCGCATGGGCGGTGAGCGTGGTCCCCAGTTCTTCATCGCGATACAGATCATGCGCCGCCTTGCCGCCGGAAATGCCTGGAACCATCATCTTTTCAGGAAACGCCTTCGTCGGCGGCTTGCCGCCATATACCAGCGGATCGGCGGGATCGAGACCGACGACGCGATGGTCTTCCACGAACACAAACGGCGGATGACTGCTTACGACGGGAATGCCAAAGTAATGGTCGAAGCCCAGCTCCAACGGACCAGGTTTCAAGTCCGCGTTCCAATTCGGCCTTCCCTTGGAGCCGAAGCCGAGATGCCACTTTCCGAAACACGCGGTCGCATAGCCCCGGGCTTTCAGCAGGCTGGCGATGGTGGCGCGCGAAGGCTCGATCAACAGAGGACTCTGATTCATCACGGGCTTCCAGATGTCCCGACGAAATGGATACTCTCCGGTGAGCAGGGCATAACGCGAGGGCGTGCATACAGCGGAAGCCGAGTGCGCATCCGTGAACCGCCGGCCTTCGCTGGCAAGACGATCCACATTCGGCGTCTTTACTTTTGTCGCGCCGTAGCAGCCAAGGTCTCCGTAACCAAGGTCATCGGCGAGGATGAGGACGATATTGGGTTGTTGAGGCGCGGTATCGCCGGCGGCAAACGCGGCCAGCGGCGCCAGCAGCAGGGCAGTGAGGATGAAGAGTATGTGTTTCATGGCGGCCCTTTTCATTTTTGCGTTCCTTCGGGCATGGACGAAGATTCCATCTTGAAGGAACCTGATGCTGATAAATCGGCGTTACTGTTAATCGGCGAACGGCGCCTCCGCGATTACCTCGTCCCATTCGTGAACCATCTCCAGACCCTGCCAGTCTTGCGGTAGCGGGCTGTTGTCCTTGGCCACCGCGCTCAGGACGAACACCGTGCCGCCCGGCTGAACTTGCGGCAGCGCACGCGGCGCAAATTGGAACCGCGTGGCCACGACCGCGTTGCGAACCGTCTCGCGGAGCGGCGCGCCGCCATCGGCAGCGAGCCGGATGACATACGAGTAGTGGGCGACGTTCTGAGACCTGAACCATTCGTCAAAAAACGCCGTCAGCGTCGCGCCATCGCGCCTTGTCTTGATTGGCGCGCGCAAACCCTTCGCATCAACCAGCGCGACTTCAATCGCACGATCAGGCGTGGACAACTCGAGCCGCAACTCCCCGCCGAGGATGACGTAGGGCCACTCGATCCGGATTTCCGAAGCGTTCCCTGCGCCGCTGAGATCAATCCTGCGCGTCAGCCAGCCATTGCCGACCACCGGCGGCAGCGGCTGGTCGCGAAACGCAATCCGAAGCGCGGTTGCGGCCGTCGTCATGTCAAAGACCGCCTCGTCGCCGGGCAAAAGCGCGGGCTGCAACCGGTGATGCCCCGGATAAACGCGCTCTTCGGGGTGATTGTCCTGCGTGGTGGTATAGAGCCGGGCGATGCCGGCGGAGTCGGAGCCAATGGGATCACGCGGCGTGCGGGTGATGACCTCGGGGCGCGCGGCCAGTTCCTCGACGCCCGCCACGTGGCCGGCGGGCATGCGGTAATAAACCTGATGATCGGGATCGAACATGTGCCACGCCCCGCCATAGAACGCCTCGCCGACGACGTGGCCGTTCAACCCCCAGACGCGCGCGCGGATGCCCGCCTCGCCGCAGAGGACGGCGAAATTGTTCGCGCTGTCGTCACAGAACCCGTAGCCGTAGATGTTGATGAACTTCACTGGGTCGTGCATCTCGTCTCCGCCATCGGCAGGGTAATAGTGGTAACGCCAATCCACCAGGAACCGCCAGATGGCGATGGCCTTTTGCTCCTCCGTCATGCCGGGCGTGAGGATGCTGCCGAGCATGCCTTGGGCGCTGCTAAGGTCCGGCCAGCCCTTAATGGCGAGCTTCGGCGCGACCGCCGTGCGACCATCAAGATTGCGCATGACCAGACGGCGCGTTTGGAGCGGATGCTGCGCGCCGGCGTCAACGCGGTAAACGCTCTCAGCCGCCGTGACGCGAATCGTCGCCGTGTGACACACGATTTTCCGGCGGCTGACAAGCGCGTAATCGCGGCCATTCGCGCGCGGATCGGAATTGTCGCTCGCGGAGAAGTAGAGGCTTGTCGTAGTCCAATGGCTGTAGCGGCCCGCGCCGGATTTGCGGATGTCCGCGTGGACGGCGCGAGGCAGGGGCAGCGGCTTGCCATTCTCCAGCAGCGCACAGAACGACCGCGCGTTGTTGTCGGCAGCGCGGCCGAGCTGTAACGGCGCGATGTAACAAAAACCCTGCTCCGGCTGGATGCCCCCCGGCAGGATCGCCTCCCGGACCGTCTCCTCCAGTTCGCGGGACGCGTACTGCGGAGTGGCAGCATATAGCGCAGCACCCGGCGCCAGCAGCAGGGTGATCATCAAACTGTATCGGTTCATTGGTTTCCTTTTTCTCTTTCACTTATCCGGCGGGAACAACTGAAACTCAAAGATGGTCGGCCCATCGGTGGCTTCGGTGATGTTCAGGCGGACGTGCTGGGCCGTGACCGGCGCGAACTTGGCGTCGAGTTCCGCGCCGAGATTCTCGCCCTGATAGCACGTTTTCCATTCTTCTCCATCCCGGTATTCGATGGCGAACTTGCGGACGCGTTTCAGTTCCGGATACGCCTGCTCGATGACGGCGCGGCCAATGGCCGCCGGCTTGCCGAGGTCCACTTCCAACCAGGCGGACTTCGTGCCGGAATCGGCGGCCCAGCGCGTCTCGCTGTCATCGTCGAAGGCTTTGCCGGCGCCGTACTCTGCGCTTCCGCGATAAACGTTCGATGCCGTGGCCTTCTTGCCGGACGCCAACGATGGCGAGACCTTGGTCATGGCCAACGGCGCAATGTCGCCGGCCGGGCCATTCAACTCCAGCGCGATGACCGTATCAATTTCCTGCCGGTCGCCGGCTGGCAGCGCGATCTCAATGGCGTCATCCGTCTGCTTGACGGTCGCAGTGCCGCCCGTCAGCGCCTGGCCGCGGAGGATTTTTGCGGGGATGGCCGGCAGCGTCAGCGTCTCGCCGGACCATGACTGGATGTGAAGGTAGATCGTATTTCCTTTATGCGTCGAGACGCCAAACTTGCCGGGCTTGAACGGACCGCCGCGCGTGCCATAGATGCTCGCGCCAAACTTCGCCAGCCAGGTTCCCATTTCCTTGATGCGGTTCGCCTGCTCCGGCGCGATCTCGCCAGTCGGCGTGGGGCCGACATTCAGCAGCACGTTGCCATCGCCGCCGGCGCAACGGAGCAGCATGTTCATGCAGGCTTTGTATGATTTCACGCCGTCCTTGGCGCCGCCCCAGGACCACTGGTTGCGGGCCGAGACGGTCATGCAGGATTCCCACGGGCGCTGGTTGTCGAACCCGCCGACTCGTTGTTCGGGCGTGTAGAAGTCCTCCCAGGACCCAAGTTTGTCCAGCCGGTCGTTGATGACGATGTCCGGCTGCAACCGTCGCGTCAGCGCGTAGGTGTTTTGCTGGTCCCATGGCTTCGGCCGGCCGTCGCCATCAAACCAGAGGATGTCTATCTTGCCGTAGTTGCTCAACAATTCCGTCAGTTCGCCCTGCATTCGCTTGACGAACTCGGCGTTCTTCGCATTGCGGCAATCCGGATCGCGCCAGTCCATCGGCGAGAAATACCAGCCGATCTTCATGCCGGCCTCGTGCGCGGCCTTGGCGAGTTCGGCGCAGACATCGCGTTTGAACGGCGTGCGCATGATGTTGTAGTCATCCACCTTCGAGTCCCAGAGCAAAAACCCGTCGCAATGCTTGGCGGTGAGTATCATGTACTTCATGCCGGCCGCCTTGGCGATGGCCACCCATTCCTTGGCGTCGAACTTGACCGGGTCAAACTGCTTATACAAGTTGTCGTAAACCTCGATGGGCGTTGGCCCATGATTCGGGCACTGCGGATTCGAGTTCGCGCGCGACCAACTGATCTCCTTCCCGGTGAGGCTGACCGGCCCCCAGAGGATGAACATTCCGAAACGCGCATCGCGCCAAGCCTGAAGCGATTCCGGCTTGGCTTTCTGCGGTGTTTCGGCGTTGGCGCTAACGAGCGCCAACAGCAGGGTGGCGAGGGCAAGCGATGTAATCTTCTTCATTTATTTCTCCTTGTTGAAAAGTTGAAATTCCCAGATGGAGGGGCCGTCGGTGGTCTTCAGCAGGTTCAGGCGCACGCGCTGGCCGGTGACGGGCGGGAATGTGATTTCGCAGTTCTCGCCGATGGTAGTGCCGCGGTGAAAGGTTTTCCACGCGCTCTCCTGCCAAACCTGCAACTCGAATTCCTGGACGCGACCATACGGCTCGCTGATATGCGCGCGCGAAAACGTCTGCGGCGCGCCAAGGTCCACTTCGAGCCAACAGGAACGCGTGCCCCAATCGCAGCCCCAGCGAGTATCGGGATCGCCGTCCACGGCTTTGTCCGGGGCATACTGGTCGTTCTTCTGGAACCAGTTCGAGGCGGTGGCTTTCTTGCTGGTTGTCAGCGACAGCGTATCGGTGGACGTGGATTTGAGCTTGATGACGGGGATGTCTTTGGCGGGAGCGTCGAGTTCGAGTTTCACGATTGTGTCGGTGGCGTCGCGTTGCGCGGCGGGCACGGCGACTTCAATGCCGGCGCTGGTTTGCTTCACGGTCGCTTCGCCGCCAGTGAGGACGGTGTGTTTGACGATGCGCGGCTTGATCGCCGGCAACGAGATCGTGTCGCCCGGCCAGCGGAGGATGTGCAGGTAGATGGCGTTTCCTTTGTGCGTGCTGCCGCCCCACCACGCCCCGGCGGGCATTGCGAATTTGTCGCCGCTGGCGCGAACCGCACCGGCGCCGGGGGCGATGAACGGGCCGCCGCGCGTACCGTAGATGGATTCGCCGCATTTCTGCAACCATGCGCCGATTTTGCGAAAGCTCTCGACTTGCCTCGGTTCGATTTGCCCGTCAGGCATCGGGTTGGTGTTCAACGCCAGATTGCCGTCGCCGACGGCGCAGGCAACCAATATTCGGATCGCGTCGGTATATGGTTTGAGTTTGTCGTCGGGTTTCCACGTCCATTGCGTGCCGAGCGTGATGCAGCTTTCCCACGGACGATTAAATTGGCAGCGCCCGACGGTTTGTTCCGGCGTGTCGAAATCGCCGGGGGCGCCGGCGCGGTTGTTGACGAGGAGGTCGGGCTGGAGCGAGCGCGCGAAACGGATCACGCGCTCGCCGCGGGCACGGTCGAAGCCTTGCGGCACGTCGAACCAGATACCGACCAACGGCCCGTAGCCGGTGATAAGCTCCTTGACCTGCGCTTCAAGGTATTCGGTGTAACGGTCGAGGTTCGAGGAGGGACGCTTCACCTTGCCGCCGGGACTCGTGACGGGAAAGTCCGGGTGATGCCAGTCGCACGTCGAGTAGTAGGGGAAGAAACCGATGCCTTGTTCCTTGCACGCGGCGGCGATTTCCCTGGCGATGTCGCGCTTGAACGGGCCGTTCATGATGTTGTGATCGGTCTGCTTCGTGTCCCAGAGGCAGAAGCCGTCGTGGTGCTTCAGCAGGAAGACAATGTAGCGCGCGCCGGTCTCCTTGACGACCTTGACCCACTCGCGGGCATCGAACTTGTCGGGATTCCATTTCTTGTAGAGCGCGTCGTATTCCTCGACAGGCGTCGGATTGCCGCGCGACCAGCCGATTTCTTTGCCGGTCAAACTCACCGGCCCCCAGCAGATGAACATCCCGAAACGCATGTCCTTCCATGCCTCGATGGCTTCGGGTTTGGCCTTGAGCGTATCGCTGCCGACATTGTCCGCGCCACAGAGATTGGCCGCGAGCAAACAAGCGATAATGCAACCGATCCGTTTCATGGCGCACTTCCTTTATTCGTGTTTCCGTTCGTAAACGACCAGCAGGCTCGTGGCGGGCGCATCAATCGCCGCCTGCCATGTCTGCAATTGCGCGCCGGTCAGGACTTCGCTACGCCCGGCGTCCACGTATTGTAGAGTGTATTTCGCCTGCGGATCAAGGCCGCGCAATGGCGCCTGAGCGACCGAATATGGACTGTGCTGACGGCGGAACACCATGGCAAAACCTTTGTCAAGGTCGCTTCGGTGGAACTGCCAGCCGCACCACGCCGTCTCGTCGAGGCTGATGTTGAAGAGCGGATAGTAATCGCCCTGCCAGAGCGGGCGCAGCATCTTCAATTCTGCGACGGCGCGTTTGGCCTGCTGCATCGTCGCCTCGTCCATCTTCCGCGTGTCCTGGCAGATGCTCGCGCCGATGGTGGCGACGCTGCGGAACAGATATGGTTCAAAACTCCACACACCCGCCGCGTGCAGCGGCAGATAGAGGCTCAAGCCCGCCGTCTGGACCTGATCTTGGACAGGCATGGCCTTGCCGCAACATTGCGTGTCGCTGCGCCAGAGCGGATAGCTGCGGCTGCACGTCTCGATATCAATCCGCCTGCCGCCGCTGGCGCAGTTGTCAATCGTCAGCTTCGGATGCCGCTGCCGCAGTTCGTCCCACATCGCATACAGCCCCTCGATATAGCGGATCTCGGCGAAGCCCTGGCGATCGGGCGCATCGGCTGCCTTCCAGAACGGCAGCGGCGCGATATTGAAGTCCTGCCGCAACACGGTGATGCCCCAATCGGTGATGCAGCGCGAAATGAAGTCGGTCAGCCACTGGCGCGCGGCGGGATCGCCGAGGTTGAACAAGCCATCGCCCGCGCCGGCGTGCAGAACCCACTCCGGATGTTCCTTTGCGATGCGGCTGGCGGGATTGACCCGCTCCGGCTCAAACCACAGCAACCACGTGTTCTGAGTCAGCGGCGGCAACGCCACCTCGCCGCCGACGCGCGGCACATAACGCGCCAGCATTAGCCGGCGAAACAAGTTGTGGCCGCGCAGACGATCTGCGCCGTCCCAGCGCACGAGCAGGATGCGCGGCGTGCGGATGCTTTCGCCGGGCCGCAGTTTCAACCGTGCCGTCTGCTGGCCGGCTTGAAGTGTCAGTCCGGTCCCTGCCCGTTTTGCATTCATCGCCCACTGACCCGACCAGCCGATCGCGCCAACCAGGCCGCCGTCGCCCCAGTCGAGATTGAAGAACGGCAGGCAGCCATCCGACGACCTACCGCCGTTGGGCGCCAGATGCGCGTCCGCCTTATCCGCCAACACTTCGTCCACCGGAAGAAAATCGGTGGGCTTGCACGTGCTGCCATGGGAGCGGTGGAACACCACCTCGCGTTTCGGCGGCATGGCGATGCGCAGGTCGAGCGGCTTGATCGCCTCAAGCATCGGTGAATCCGCCGCGCCCGCGTTTCGAAAACGTAGCACCCATTCCGCGGCGGAAAATTCGGGGAACAACGTCAGTTCGCAGCACGCCTCGAGCCCTGTCGCAGCGTCGCGATAGGTCAGCCGGTATCCTTGCCGGCCTTCCGCGGAAAAAGCCTCGCGCGTCAGTTTCCACAATGGCAGCAATTCCGCGCTCGGCTTGCCGCCGACGGTAAACGAAAACGGCAGCGTGGTCGCGAGCGCCAGGCCGGGAATTGCCGCCGGCAATTCATCGAGCCGTTTGCGCGAGCCATCCTCGAACGTCACCGCCGCCTCGGCCCAGTCCGACTGATCGCAGTTCGGCCCGTCGCCGGCATCAAGCACGCGCAGCGTGAACTCCTTCGCGCCGCCCAGCTCCACGCGCAGCGGCAGCGGCCCGTCGCTGCCCCGCCGGACACCCGATCGAAACGCCTCCTTGGCGCCAACCTCGACCACAAAAACCGCGCTGCCGCGTTTGCCGCCGGTGTCGTAATTGTTGTCAATCCCCGCCTCGGCCTCGAACAGCTTCGCCGGCTTATCCAACCGCACGACGATCTCGCTGACCGAATGCGTGCCGAGCCCGTGCTCGTAATGCTTGTTGCCAAGTTGCAGCGGAGTCTTCATCACCGACTGATTCTTCTGGAACTCGCCGTAATCCTGCCGTCGCACCTCCAGCCCCAACAGCGCAGGTGCCTTCGCGAGCGCCTCGCCGAGAAATGCCGCGCGCGCCCACGCATCGAATCCGCCGCCCACTGGCTCGTCCGCCTTAAAGGGTGGAGCAGCGGGCGAAACCGCTGCCCGAGGCGCGGTCGCAGATGAAATATCGGCCGCAGGCGGGATGTCGGCCGCGTGCAATGCAGCCAGCGGCGCCAACAGCAGGGCGGTGAGGATAACGGTCGTGAGTTTGATCATGTGAGTGCTCCTTGATTGTGCGGACTCTGGTTCATCTGCAGGTTTCATGAACTGCCCCCGCCAGCCGTGAAAAACTCCCTGCGTGCAAGTGTGAACAGTTCCGCATCAATATCAACTCCAAATCCACATCGCCGCCGCCCGCCGATCAGATTTCCGCCGTGGCATTCGATGAACGGAATCCACGGGCGCGCTCCACGCTCTTGCATCTCGTCGGATTCAGGAAGCGTTCTTCGCTCGTGATCATCTGAGGGTTATTCTGCTCTTGACAAACCGGCGCTCTCCTGTAAATGCTTCATGATATCGTAGCTGGATTTGCGCGAGTTGCTGTTCCAGAAATTCCATTTAATTGTAGGATTACGGCTCCAAATAAATCAACAAGGAAGGACAAAAAATGCAGAAGCAAGAGCTGTCAAACAGCATGCCGGCGATCGGCAGGCGGCGTATTCTCCTGGATATCGTGACCATCGGGACCACTATTGTTGGCCTATGTGTTATGTCAGGCCTGTATCCTGGCGAGGCCAATGGTCAAGAGACGACGACGCTGCCCAAGACCCTGCAATGGACCAGCGACGTGGAGTTTGGCCGAGACCAGCCTCTGGCCGCCAAGTGCGAGATGCTGCAAGTCTACCGGCTGGAGTCCACCGTGCGCCATGGAGACGTGGAGGTGGATGTCAGTTATTGTTTTACAGATGGCAAGACTACCGGGAGCGTTTGTTTCAAAGGACAGCTGCTGTCCTCATCCGGCGAGGTTCTGGCGAAGACGGAAATCAACGAAAAACGTATACGTGGTCTTCCTGTGGAAGTTCATCACGGCCATGTCATTGGGGTAGACTCCCCCAATCGGATTGGCCAAGCAGAACTTCGATTTCTCAAACAGGGGCCTGATGGGGTTGCAAGGGTACATATCGAAATTGCGCCGATCGACTAGCGGCCAAGCATCATAGGTCTTTGGCGCTCGATGCCAACATGAACTATTTGAAAGATCAAGAAAGCGGCTAATCAGGTCAAGAGAAAGAACTTCTAGAGGATGATGAGGAAGACGACAAAGTGGCGCGACTTGAGGTGGCCAGGAAGAATGGTTTTCCTGGCCGCCGCGCTTTTTTTTGCTTTTGGGAACCTCGCCGTGCAGGGGCAATCCAACGATGGACCATGGAAATCTCTGTCCGGTTCTTTTACGAGTGTTGAAGAGCAGGCGTCGTTCAGTTGGACATGGCCGGAGCGCAAATCGTCCGCTGAGGCAATATTATTCCGTCAGGACGGAAAGCGCTGTTACTTCCACAAAGCGACAGATGACGGGAGATTGTATGAGGAGGCGTTTGACGGCGCCAAGACCTGCCAGTTGTCGGCCTCGTCTTCGGCGGGACCATACAAAGCGGTCACCGGTTCCGGCTCCTTAGCTAATCCGATTATAACAGACAGGTTCGTGGACCTGATGCCGCTTAGGTTCAGCTACGCGCTCATGGGGCATTGGCTGCACGAATATGCTTTCGGCAAAAGCGCCCGTGATCCAGAAAAAGAGGTTCTGCAAGGGGTAACGCAAGTCTATACGTTGCGTTACACAGATGAAACGCTTGAGGAAGGTTTGAGGGCGGTCGAAGCCTTGTCAGTCCTCCCGCAATTACACCGGTGGGTCTTGGGTATTGACCCTGCAAAGGGAAACGCTGTGGTTTTGCGCCGGCAATATTCCTCTGATGGCCGGCTGCTGTTCCAGGCTCGCGGCGAAGATTATGAGAACCTGGGCAACGGCGCATGGGCGCCGAAGTTGATCAGAGCTTTTTGGCAGGGATCGCAGGATGCCCGCCAGCCTAAGCGGAAAACCCTAGATCTGCTTGTGCGAAACGAGGGAGTGCGGACGGGCGTGACGTTCGCCCCAGGCGATTTCAATATCCAGATTCCCCCCGGCGCCAGTATTTACGATTACAATCTCGGCAAGAGTGTGACTGGGCCGGATGAGAAACTAGGCCAAGAGCAATCCAACGCGATCTCGAAGATGAGCGATAGACGTCAACGCTCGACTAGGAGCGCCGAGGATCTGCATGGCAAGCCCGAACTGGCACAACAAGAAAGCCCCTTACCACTTGGAACGGGCTCAGGGACAAAGCCCTCCTTTTCGGCTGTTTCTCCGGACAAAGGCATCACGAAGCGATTTCCGGTTTCGCCTCTTGTCTTAGCCGTGGCAGGGTTGACTCTCGTGGGCGCTTTTTGGGCCTTTTGGCCATACCGTCGCCGAATAAGTCGCCGCGACTGATTTCGGGATTCTGGATCTTTCGCCGGACTCTGAGTTGGATGCGCCGCAATTTCACGAGGCAGGATTTTTCATCATGAGGATCCGCATCCGACGTCTGCTATCCAACGCCTCATCTTACGATCCGCTTCCAGTGGACAATCCGCTGCGCGCGCTCGAACGCCGGCGCATGCGGCGCTCGCATTGGTATTGGCTCTTTGGATTTATGCAGTTCGCGGCGGCGGCGCTTGTGATTGCCTTCGCATTTTTCTGTTGGCATTTTGCGATCCGGGTCATGTCGCGGCTGCCTCCGGTTTCCAACAGTCGCCCTTCGCCAACTTTTCAATTGACTTATACCTATGACGCGGCAAGCGCGACAACGACTTGCCATGTGTATGGCACGATGATCGAGCCGATTTATGTGCGCGATATCACAACGGCTTCGGCTCACACATCGAACGCCATCCCGGCGCGGCTGGTATTATGCAATCCTCGGATGTCACAGTGGTACGCCGTTTATCTTGAAAAGGAAGTGTGCGCCAATTCTTTGCAATCCCCGTGGCGCATTGTGGAAGTGGCCGGAATGGACGGCCAGTTCATCTGCTGGAAAGGCGCCGATCTGCGGCTGCCGGATTGGCGCCGCCGTGAAATTGCCGTATTGCTGGAGCAGGAAACCATCGCAACGATCCTGGCATACAACCTTTTCCCTCCAGGGAAAGTGGATCAGGTGGCTGCTTTTTTCCCACCAAAGCAATCTGAAATTTATGCTGAATTTCGCGATCCTTTTTCACCACCCAAATGGACGGTACTGGATATGCGCGTAACAGATTCTTCGTCCTTAGCTGATAGGCGGTGGGATTTTGAAAAAGGGTATTGGCCGACCTGCCTTCCGGAAATTATGATGGGGCGTCCAACCGGCAAGCCAAGCGAGGGTGGTCAACTACCATCGGAAATTATGGCGATGCAGATGAAAATCCTGTGTCTAATATTTCTGCTGCTTTGGCCGCTGTACTTTTTCATGATGCCGTTATACCACGCGCCAGCGATTTTGACGCGCATGCGCAACCTGAATTTCGAACAGACGCGACTCACACTCCTATCGGATAATGAAATCTATGAAGGTCACTTCGCAAGATTTTGGGCATGCTGGCGCCGCTCGGCGATCCTGTTCCTGCTGGCATTGTTTGCGGGCTCGCTGCTGATCCTCGCGTCCGGCGGCATTCATACGCGCGTCCTTTGGCAAGATTTCTGGATAGATGAAAGAATGCCCTCGATCTTACGCCCCAATGTTTCGACTATTTTTTCTGTTTTCATTTGCGCCGGCGCGCCGATGATCGCATTCATCAGCTTGAGTCTGTGCGTGATGCGCTGGAGGCAATGGCTGTTGCGCGCGCTGGTATCGGTTGCGGTCCCGGCCGCCTATTTTGCGACACGCGCTTTATTAGTGGTCGCGCTGGGTCCGATGGTCAAGGTTGCCCAAGACCTGCCCAGAATTCGCTATATACACAGCGATACTCTGAGAAGCGTGGGGATGATCGTTGTTTCGCTGATTGCCCTCGCTCTGTGGACCTGGCTCTTTAGCCGGACTTTGCGTTGGACGCGCCGCAATTTCGCGAGGCAGGATTTTTCCTCCTGATGATTCGCGTAAACAAGAGAGCGATGCCTTTGGTTTGAATTTCAGCATTGTCAAGACATACATCTTCGAGGTTTGACCTTTTCGAAGCAAAAGCATACAACGTTTTATGGCGCGCCCGGAGGGGTTTGAACCCCCAACCTTATGGTCCGTAGCCATACACTCTATCCAGTTGAGCTACGGGCGCGCATCTTCGTGATCGGTTTGGGCGATCAGCGGCGTTTCGCTTCGCCGCAAACAAAGGATGTTTGCGCGTAAGCGGGCGGAAGTTTGGCCAATTTGCCGACAAGCTGTCAATGCAAAAATTTCACATTGGGAATTTCACATTGAAACGTCTGACAAAATAATGTGCGACAAAATAATAGCACAAGGCCATTCCTGTCTGATTCAGCGACAACATGCATTCATTGTTTTGTCAGACATTGTTTTGTCAGAACAGGCGCCGCATCTTTCCAGTAGCTGCTTTGCGATGCGCAAGCACGCCCTCTTGCCCGCCACACGGGTACGCCTTGCTATGTAGCTGCTATATCGGCACGGGACCATTTTCGCTGGGCGATAAAAAGCAGGCTCTATCCACATTGGCGCCGACTGGTAGGCCGCTCCGCTCCGGCGGGCGGCCAAAGCGCGCCAAGGCCGCCCGACGGAGCGGAGCGGCCTACCAGTTGGCGCCATCTTTAACAGACGCGCTGAGTTCTTCCTGAAACTCGGCGCCAAGCTATAAGTCGGGACGCGCGCGCGCCACACTTGCCCGCCACTCGCCGCTTGACTTCGCCGCCGTTGGCAGCCAGATTGGGCGCCTCACATTGCGTGGGAAATCCAATCCTGACGGCGAGGAATGAGAGATTTGCAGGAAACTCTAAAATACCTTCGTAAAGATATGGAGCGAGTCGAAGCGGTCATCAGCGACCTGCTGCATTTCGGCGACGCCTTGATGCAGGAGGTGGGCCAATACCTGTCGGCCACCAAAGGCAAGCGGATGCGGCCCGCCCTGACGCTCCTGTCGGCCCGGCTGAACGGCGCTCCTTCGGGGTGCGAGGCGCATGACCGGGTCGCCGCTTCGCTTGAAATCGTCCATCTGGCCACGCTTCTTCATGATGATGTCATTGACCGAGCCACGACGCGCCGCGGAAAGCAGGCGGTCAACGCCAAGTGGGGAGACGACGTGGCGATTCTGATGGCGGATCATTTGTTCAGCTCCGGCTTCGCCATTATCCTGGAACATGGGGGGGCCGAAGCGGCGCGGGCGCTCACCGCCGCAACGTGCCAGATGTGCGAAGGGGAAATGTTCCAGATCGAGAAGCGCGATCAGCTGCTGAGCGTGGAGGACTATCTCAAAATCATCCGCGGCAAGACGGCGCGCCTGTTTTCGGCGTGTTCGCTAATCGGCGCCTTGATGGCCGAGACGCCGCCCCGAACCCAGACGGCCATGAGCGAATTCGGCATGAATTTCGGCATGGCTTTCCAGATCATGGACGATCTGCTGGACTATACCGCCAGCGGCGCGAAATGGGGCAAGCAGACCGGAACGGACATCACCAACGGCAAGCAGACCCTGCCCTTTATTTATGCGATGGACGCCGCCTCGCCCGAGGACCGCGCGCTGCTCATGAGGGGGCTGATGAACGGCGGCGCCGGCCTCGAGCAGATCGTGGAATGCCTGACTCGCTATGGCGCCATCGAGCGCTCGCGGCAGGAGGCGCGCGAATTCGCGCGGCGATCGCTCGCGGCGCTCGACGGCCTTCCCGGAAGCGACGCGCGCGATCATCTGGAACGGCTGGCTTCTTTTATCATGGAACGCGAATATTAAGATGCGACGCTTTTGGCGGCCCATTTCCGAATTCGCCGAAGGACAGACCATCGCCCTGGACGCCGAGGAGAGCGCGCACGCCGCGCGCGTCCTGCGGTTGCGGCTTGGCGAGCGCGTCCTGCTCTTTGACGGCGAAGGGCGCGAGTTCGAGGCGGAGCTGACGGAAGTAAGCGCGCGGCGCACTGTCTGCCGCCTCCTGCATCCGACGCAGCCCGCGCCGGAACTCCCGCTCGACGTGACGCTGGCCTTCGGTCTGGCCAAACATGATGCGACGGAATGGATGATTCAAAAAGCGGTGGAACTGGGCGTGGCGCAGTTGCGGCCATTTGTCTGCGCGCGCGCGGTTCCGCGCATCAAAGAGCCTTCCCGCTCGCGCATGGAGCGCTGGCGCCGCATTATCCGCGATGCGACCAAGCAGTGCGGCCGCGCCCGTCTGGCCCGTATCGAAGAACCGGCTGATTGGCCCGCCATCATCGCCCAAACGCCGCCAGACGCCGCGCGAATCATTTGCTGGGAAGAGTCGCGCGAAGATGCGCCGCGCTTATCGCAGGCGCTGGCGGGGATGATTCCGGGATCGCGCCGCGCGATTTGGCTGGCGATCGGCCCGGAAGGCGGTTTTGCGCCGGAGGAGATCGCGCTCGCGCGCGAAGCGGGCTATCAAGAATGCTCGCTGGGCCCGCGCATTTTGCGCGCGGAGACAGCGGCGATCGCGGCGTTGGCGGTGGTTGCGGCGGCGATCGGGGAATTGTAGTGGCGAGGGTAAAAATGCAGTAGCGCAAATGAAATAATAGTGGTGTGAACGGAATTCCGAAAGATGCATCTCAAGCGCAAATATCTTGTTCTCCTATTGCTCATCGTCGCCGGGGCGTTCGGTTATTATTGGTGGAGCAATGAATATTATGCAAACTATCCCATCGTCAACGAAAAGCCCCAAGGTTCGGCGATCATCGCTTTCGGCGACAGCCTGACGTATGGATGGGGGGTGGATAAAGGACGCGACTATCCCACTCTGCTGAGCAAGCAGCTGGGCGTTGAGATCATCAACAAAGGCAAACCCGGCGACACAACGGAAGACGCCCTGGCCCGGATCGAAAGCGACGTCCTGAATCTCG